>JAJOKO010000051.1 GCA_021129825.1 Desulfotomaculum sp.
AGATTAAGATAAAAAATAGCACTTATTTACCTCTTTGCCTTTTGATCTCTTTATCTCTTTAACATGGTTTTTATCATATTTAATCAGCATTTATCAGCGTCTATTCTTTGACGTGACCTTGCCGCGGTGACCAGTGGTATTGTTAGCGGACGGGCGGCCAGGGCTGACGCATGACTTTTTAAACACAAGCATACCAAGGCTTGCGAGAATTTCAGCCCGGCACTCAATTCAGAAACAAAGATTTGTTTAACGATATATTCTTGCGTCTGAATTGAGTGCCGGGTCGCGCTTAAAGAACAAAAAATAGCCACGAAATTACACGAAAGACACAAAAAATGGCAAAAAGATTAAAAAGGCAAAGCGGTTAAAAGAATAAATAAATGCTGTTTTTTTATATTAAGTGCGTGTTCGCCCTTCTTTTGCATTACTATAGTCTATCCGGGCAGGCACATAGGTCTGGCCCCTACATGTAAATAATTGCCGATCGTAGGGGCAACCCCCTGTGGTTGCCCGGATGCATCAGTACTTATTCTCTACTCTCGTACCCCTCTTGTGTCCAGTGTTTTTTTGGGTAAAGACCAGCATCAAGGGGGAGCGGGTACCCACCCGAAGGGAAGGGTGCAGGTGGGGGTGTGTTTTAAGGTTAATTGGATTACTGTGTAAATTTTAAATGTGCTAAATCGTACCCTTTTCGAACACGCACTTTAGATAAAAATAATTCTTTTCATTTATAATATGTTTTTAACAAGTCTTTAAATGTTATTATAAAATACAATGAAGAGTAGGTTGTAATAAGTTGATAAAATATAAAATTGAATTTAAACCAAGAGCATTGAAAGATTGCGAAAAAATTCCAAAACATCAATTAGAGTGCATCTTTAGTCAGATTGATAAAATGTCAAATGATTTAAATGGAAATGTTAAAAGATTAACAAACTTTACTCCAGAATACCGGTTAAGAGTGGGAGATTATAGGATTCTTTTTGAGACAGTGCAGAGTAAGATTGTCATTTACCGAGTACGTCATCGTAAAGATGTATACAAATAACAACATCTAAAGGGGGTTACCATGATGGATATAAACCTGCAAGTGCTTGAAAAAGATGGCGAAAAAGAGTTTGTAGTTTTGCTATACGAAGATTTTTTGAAGATTCAGGAAGAATTAGATAAATACGAAAATCTTCGTATTCTGCGTGAAGCGAAAAAAGAAGAAGGTGATGCTCCGGTAACTAGTTTCCAAGATGCCAGAAAGAAATTAAATTTAGAATAAGTATACTAAAAAATTGCCACCCGTTGATTTTTTAGCGACAGGAATAGGAAACGAGCAGCGAACAAAGATGGGATACATCATAAGGATGAGTAAAAATAAAAAATAACCAATTCGTGCATTTACACCTACATAGTGAATATAGTTTACTTGACGGTGCTGCCCGCATCAGTCAAGTAGTCAAAAAAGCCCAAAAACTGCAGATGCCGGCCTTGGCTATTACGGACCACGGGTCAATGTTTGGGGTAGTGGATTTTTATAAAGCCTGCCATCAAGCCGGGCTTAAACCTATTTTAGGTTGCGAAGTATATGTGGCACCCCGTGCTATGAAAGACCGCACCCCCCGGGTAGATAATCAAAATTCCCATTTGGTATTGTTGGCTGAAACTCAGCAAGGCTATCAAAATTTAATTAAGTTAGTTTCTTTAGGTTATACGCAAGGTTTTTATTATCAGCCCCGGGTAGATAAAGCAACACTGGCCCGGTATGCGCAAGGATTGATTGCTTTAAGCGGGTGTACAGCCGGGGAAGTTGCTGCTCACGCCATAGCCGGTAGAACTAAACAAGCTCGGTTAGCGGCGGCTGCATACCGGGATATATTTGGTACCAAAAACTTTTTTTTAGAATTACAAGATCATGGTTTGCCGGAACAAAAGATAGCCAATCGGGAACTTTTAGTCATTAGCCGGGAACTGGATTTGCCGTTAGTAGTAACCAATGATGTTCATTATATTAACCAGTCTGATGCCGAAATTCAAGATATTTTGATGTGTATTCAAACCGGCAAAACTGTAGATCAAACCGATCGTCTGAAATTTCAAACGGATCAAATGTATTTAAAAAGTGCGGCAGAAATGGCGATTTTGTTTGCCGGACAAATACCGGAATACCCGGCAGCTTTGGCGAATACCTTAGTGATTGCCGAAAGGTGTAATGTGCAAATAGACTTTAATCAAAGGCATTTACCGCAATATAATATGCCGGTAGCAGATCATACCGCTACCAGCTATTTGGCCTACTTGTGTCGTCAAGGGGCAGCCAGACTTTATGCTCCTAAAAACAGCTTAGAGGTAGAGACCAGACTGGAACACGAGTTAAAGATCATTAATAAAATGAATTTTTCAGATTATTTTTTAATAGTATGGGATTTTATTAAATATGCTAAAGAACAGCAGATTCCGGTAGGTCCGGGGCGGGGCAGTGCTGCCGGTAGCATTGTGGCTTATTGTTTAGGGATTACCAGTGTGGATCCGTTGAAATACGGGTTATTATTTGAACGATTTTTAAACCCGAAGCGCCTTTCCATGCCGGATATTGATATTGATATTTGTCAGGAACGCCGCCAGGAAGTAATTAATTATGTAGTGAAAAAATATGGTGCCGGGCATGTTGCGCAAATTATCACCTTTGGCACGCTGGCAGCCCGGGCAGCTATTCGGGATGTGGGCCGGGTACTAAACCAGCCCTATGCCGCTGTAGATAAACTAGCTAAAATGATCCCCAGTGAGCTACATATTACCATTGAAAAAGCTTTAGCGCAATCACCCGAATTTAAAAAAAGCTACCAAACTGACCGGCAAGTAAAAAAACTGCTAGATATTGCCATAGCCTTAGAAGGTGTACCCCGCCATGCTTCTATTCATGCTGCTGGTTTAGTTATTTCCAAAGAACCGTTGACAGATTACTTGCCTTTATATCGTACTTCCATGGGGACATTCCCGGCACTCACCAAGCATCAACAGCAAACTAGGTCATTTAAAACCGGTGAGTACCGGGTGTGTCCCCTATCCTCTACCGGGGTGGTTAGTACCCAATTTACTATGAATACAGTAGAAGAGTTAGGGTTGCTCAAAATTGATTTATTAGGTTTACGTAATTTGACAGTAATAGCGGAAACGTTAGCGTTACTCCCCAAAAATGCTGAAATACCCGGTGATACCCTCTCGGATATTAATAAGATCCCTTTAGATAATCAAAATACCTATAATATGTTGGCTCAAGGCAATAGCGGCGGTATTTTTCAATTAGCCTCCAGCGGGATGCGAGCGTTGTTGAAAAAATCCCAACCGGCTGTTTTTGAAGATTTGGTAGCATTGGTAGCTTTGTACCGTCCCGGTCCGTTGGGTAGTGGGATGGTAGAAGATTTTATTAAAAACAAACATAGTTTATCAAAAATTGATTATCTGCACCCGGATTTAGAACCGGTGCTAAAAGAAACTTATGGTGTGATTTTATATCAAGAACAAGTGATGAAAATAGCTCAAATCATGGCCGGTTACACTTTAGGTCAGGCCGATTCTTTGAGAAAAGCAATCAGTAAAAAAGTGCCCGAAATGATGAAAAAACACCGCCGTTGGTTTATACAGGGTAGTGTAGATCAATCCCAACCAATTACCGGGGCATTAGCTCAAGGATATGCTAACCAATTAGCCCATAAAATTTTTGATTTAATGGAGTATTTTGCTGGATATGGTTTTAATAAAAGCCATTCGGTAGCTTATGCGTTATTAGCTTACCAAACGGCTTATTTGAAAGCAAATTACCCGGCGTATTATCTGGCCGCTTTATTAACGTCAGTACGGGATAACGCAGATAAAGTTGCTCTTTATATTAACGAATGCCGGCGAATGGGTATTGAAGTATTACCCCCGGATATTAACAAAAGCACTGAAAATTTTACAGTAGTGAGTGAAAAAATACGCTTTGGTTTAACGGCTATCAAAAATGTAGGTACGGGTGCAGTGCAGCAAATAATAGCTACTCGTGAGCAACAAGGATGTTTTAAAAGCTATGGTGATTTTTGTTATCATATTAACCCGCGGGCGGTAAACAAACGGACCTTAGAAAGTTTAATTAAAGCCGGTTGTTTTGACAATTTAATAGCCTATAAAACAACCCCTAAAGAACAGACCCGGGCCAGTTTATTAGCAGTATTGGAAGCAGGTTTGGTTTTATCCCAGCAAGCCCAACGGGAGCGGGATAGTGGGCAAACAGCACTTTTTGGTACCAGCGGGTCAGATGAAGTCGGAAACGAAACCGCAGTTTATGAAATAGCATTACCGCCAGTAAAAGCATATTCTGCTAAGCAGTTGCTAGCTTTAGAAAAAGAAGTTTTAGGGCTATCTATCAGTACTTATTCAGCGCAAAAACATCAAAACATCAGGCTATCAAGAACTTTATATTTACGTTTAGAATCTCAAGAACAAGCTAAACTAGCTAAAATTATAGCAATAATTAAAAACCACCCGGGTAAGCAAAAAGTAATCATTTATTATAATGACAGTAAAAAAACAGCGGAAATAGCTTGGAGAGTAACAGCACCGGGGATAGCGGTAGCTAAATTGCAAGCATTTTTGGGTAAAAATAACGTAGTGATAAAATGGCAGCAGGAAAAGTACAGGGATGTGGAGAAGAAAAGAGAAATAAGCGGTAATACTAATCTAACTGATAACGTAGTTTTTAGATCTTTGTTGGATTTTTAAAGCCGGATATGCTTGTTGCTATTGTGAAAATATGGTATCATGCAGATAACTATTAGCTAAAAACTCAAAAGAGGTGTGTATATGTCTGGAACGATAGAAACAACCGGCGATTACTTAGTGATTAAGGCTTTAGAAAACGGGGTTACGCTCATTGGTCTTACTCGCGGTAAAGATACCAAATTTCATCATACGGAAAAATTAGACCGGGGCGAGGTCATGATTGTTCAATTCACTGAGCATACCGCCGCTGTCAAAATACGTGGTCGGGCTGAATTGTATACTAAGCATGGTAAAATTATTACCGGGGAGTAAATTTGTGTTATTAAAAGAAAGGTGGGCATATTTTGAGTATTTTTCGCAAGAAAAAGTATATTACTATCCAATCAGATCAAGTCAAAGAAAATATCCCGGAAAAACTTTGGATAAAGTGTAACAATTGTCATGAAATATTATACACTAAAGAATTAGATAAAAATTACATTATTTCTTATAAGTGTGATTTTCATCTTAGAATGAAGGCTTGGGAACGGATTAACATCATCTGTGAGCCGGATAGTTTTATAGAGTATGATAGTGAATTAATATCCGGTAATCCCTTGGATTTCCCTGGTTATGAAGAAAAACTTTTAAAAGCCCGGGAAAATAATGATATTAAAGAAGCGGTAGTGACCGGCGAGGGTAAAATTAATAATTTTCAGGTAGTATTGGCAGTAATGGATGCTAATTTTATTATGGGCAGTATGGGTTCGGTAGTAGGCGAAAAAATAACCAGGGCGATTGAAGCGGCTTTAGAAAAACAGTACCCTTTAATTATTTTTGCTACTTCCGGTGGCGCCCGTATGCAAGAGGGGATGCTATCATTAATGCAGATGGCTAAAACAAGTGCTGCTTTAGCCAAACTAGATGCTGCCGGTGGGCTTTATATTTCGGTATTGACTAATCCCACTACCGGTGGAGTGACAGCAAGTTTTGCCTCATTAGGAGATATTATTATTGCTGAGCCAGGAGCATTGATTGGCTTTACTGGTCCCCGGGTGATTGAACAAACTATTAAACAAAAATTACCGGCTGGTTTTCAAAAGGCAGAATTTATGAAGCAGCGTGGTTTGATAGATATCATTGTACCCCGGAATAAAATAAAAAATGAACTGAAAAATATTCTGGCTTTACACATCAATTCAGAAGTAGGTGCTTGTTCATCATGATGGCATTATTAGAATTTGAAAAACCAATAGCCGAATTTGAAAAAAAATTGGTAGAATTAAAAACATTTGCTGCTGAAAAAAACATGGATCTGGACAATGAAATTATGGCTATGGAAAAACGCACCAAAGAACTAAAAAAGTCTATTTATCATAAGCTTACTCCTTGGGAAAAAGTAATGATTGCCAGGCATCCCGGGCGACCTAACACCTTGGATTATATTAAATTATTAATCACTGATTTTGTTGAATTACACGGTGATCGCTTGTATAGTGATGACTTGGCAGTGGTTGGCGGTATCGGGCGTTTTGAAGGTCAACCGGTGACCGTTATTGGTCATGTCAAAGGTAAAAACACCAAAGGGAATGTGGCTTGTAATTTTGGCATGGCTCAACCGGAAGGCTATCGTAAAGCTTTAAGGTTAATGAAACAGGCTGAAAAATTCAAACGGCCGGTGCTTTTTTTGATAGACACTCCCGGGGCACATTGTGGTATCGGAGCAGAAGAACGGGGGCAAGGGGATGCTATTGCCCGCTGTTTGGCAGCAATGTCTAATTTAAAGACGCCGGTAATTGCTGTTGTGATTGGTGAAGGTGGTAGTGGCGGTGCTTTAGCTTTTAGTGTTGCTGATGTGATTATGATGCAGGAGCATACTGTTTTTTCAGTTATTTCACCGGAAGCCTGTGCCAGTATTTTGTGGAAAGACGGGACAAAAGCAGCGCAAGATGCAGCGGCAGCTTTAACTATAACAGCTCAAAAATTATTAAAACTAGCTATAATTGACGAAGTAATTGCCGAACCACTGGGATGTGCTCACCGGGACTATCATTCAGCGGCTAAATTAGTAGCAGCGTCTATCAGCCAGCAGTTAGCCGGATTAGTGTCACTTTCAACAGAGCAACTGCTGGCTAAAAGATACCAAAAGTATCGAGTAATCGGTGAAATGGGAGCTATCTAAGAGGATAAAAGGGGAGGTTTTTACGATGGGCAGTGATTTTTCAGAAAACACCGTAATGTTTAAAGTGCGACCGGAAGATGTTAACCAAGCCCGTGATATTTTGATGCAGGTTTATATCGCTTTAGAAAAAAAGGGCTATAATCCAATTAACCAGCTCGTAGGCTACCTGTTATCCGGTGATCCGGCTTATATTACCAGCTATGGTAATGCGCGTAGTTTAATTAGAAGATTAGAAAGAGATGAATTATTAGAAGAACTGGTGCGGCATTATTTAAATGAATCCACTATAGCTGCCTATAATAATCCTCCAGTACCGGCAAAGGAATGAAAAAGCCAGTGAAAATAATGGGTTTAGATATTGGGGATAAAACCATTGGCGTGGCTACCAGTGATTTAATGGGTTGGACTGCTCAAGGTTTAGAGGTAATCAGACGTTCCAGTAAGCAAAAGGACATTAGTTGTCTGTTGGCAATAGTAGAAAAACATCAAATTAAGCAACTGGTAGTGGGATTACCCAAAAATATGAATGGTACTAGCGGTCCGCAAGTGAAAAAAGTACAAAAATTTTCGCAAGAAATTGCGGCTGTTTTGAAGCTGCCTTTGGCATTTTGGGATGAGCGATTAACAACAGTGGCGGCAGAAAAAATGCTTTTAGAAGCTGATGTTAGTAGAAAAAAACGTAAAAAAGTAATCGATAAAATAGCGGCTACTTTTATTTTACAAGGATATCTTGATAGTAAAAGCCAGCAATTACAAAAAGCAAAGCCTTAAATTATAATTACATTAATTTGATTTTATGAAAATGGGATATGTTTTTCAGTTGACAAATTAGGTTGGAATCAACAATATAGCTAAGGATTACGTTCATATGCTTATATCAGTACCAACAAGCTTATTTCTGGCAAAAATTGTTCAGTATACTTGAAGGGTAGATTGTCAAGGCTGGTATTATGAACAATAAGGTGTTTTTTTGCTTTGTTAGCTAAATATTTTTTTTGTTCGTTAGAACTGATGAAATTTTTTCTTGACAAATATGTGTATTTTACAATATCATGGTAATAAAATATGGTATTTGTTTTTATTTTTTTGTTGTAGAGAGGCACAGATAGAGAAATTTTGTGAAAAATTGTGAATAAATAGAAATAAAGAATAAAAAAGGCGAGAAGGTGCTTTTGTGAAAATTATACAACCATACATATTTTTACCTGTTAATGAAGTTTCGTCAGAAAAAATATCAAAGATTGAGAGATACGGGAGGGTGTGCTACAAATCTGAAAACCTTATTACAAAGGGTAGTGCTAACACTTTTGTTGAAAAAATATTAAATATAGGTCATGAGTCAGTAATAGAACACGAGAAAGTAACGGTACTAATTGCTACTGATAGGGGAGTAACACATGAGATAGTTAGGCATAGAATAGGAAGTTATAGTCAGGAATCAACTAGGTATTGCAATTATCAAGAACAAAGGTTTGGGAAAGAAATTACGGTAATTAAACCTTTTTTTTATAATAATAGACTAGAACACGAAAAGTTATGGATTGAAAGTTGCGAGTTTGCAGAAAAAACTTACTTCGCATTATTAAAGAATGGTTTCCCTCAGGAAGCTAGAGCAGTACTTCCAAACTCACTGAAAACAGAAATTGTGGTTACATATAATTTTCGCGAATGGAGACATTTTTTTAAATTAAGGTGTGCTCCCACAGCTCATCCGCAAATGCAGCAAATAGCTATACCCTTATTACTTCAGTTTAAAAAACATTTAACCCCTATTTTTGAAGACATAAAATATGATAGGGATTTTCCGGTAGAATATTATGCTCAAGTTGTTTTAACGGATCATAATTTAAATCCTGTTTAATCAAGGGGGTTATCAAATGAATGAGAAAGAATATAAAAAGCGTATTTATGAGAGAGTTAAAAAGTATATTTTTATTAAAAAATGGGACATAAGAGTACCTGACCTTGATTTTTGGCTTGAAAATTTCAAAGGAGATGATGAACAGTATTTAGCCCATTATTTATTGGCAAGATTTATTTATTATAATAAAACTGAAATTTTATGCCTTTACAAAAGGTTGTTTAAAATGCTTATCAGACAAATGTTTGTAGACCAATGTAAGTCAACTAATAAGATAATTACAGAAGATAAGCTGTGTAAATTAGTAGCAGACTTCTGGGAACAAACAATATTTACACATATAACTGGATCTGGCAAACCAACGGATAGTGGAAGAGCTATGTGTAGATATTATCTTGAGATGGACATTAATAGTAATCAAATTTTTTCTCCACATGAAGTGCCTAAATTATTATTATCTAATAATAATTATAAACACGTAGTATAATGTACTCAGGTAGTTGGACACAAAATCTAAAAAATAAGATAAACTATAAGGATGAGTATAAAACGAAGGAAATGGAGCCCCGAAGAAAAAGCTATGACAGTACTTGAAGTTCTTCGAGAAGAAAGTACCCTAGCTGAGATTGCAACTAAATATGGTATTAGTCAACAATTAATCAGTAGATGGAAAACCGAGTTTCTTGCCAACATGCCGTCTGTCTTTGATAAGAAAACTAATAAGATTGAGAAAATCAAAAAAGAGTATAAGGAAGAAAAGGAGGTTCTCCTAAGAAAAGTAGGACAACTTACATTGGATGTTGACTGGCTTAAAAAAAAACAACTTCAAATCTTAGAAATGAAGAAAAAAAAGTGCTAATCGAACGAGGAGGATCAAAATTGACCGTTAAGCGACAGTGCGAACTTTTAGATTTTGCGAGATCCACTGCATATTATCAAGAAGTTGAAATTCAGCCTTCTTCTGATGAAATAGCCATCAAGAATGCCATTGATATGATTCATTTCAAAGAGCCATCTTATGGTGTAAGACGGATCAAAAATGAACTTCATAAGCTAGGTTTTACTAAAGTTGGTAAACGCCTTGTAAGACGCTATATGCAAGAAATGTGCATTATTGCCTTCTACCCTGGTCCTAACTTAAGCAAGCGAGATAAGAAGGCTAGAACCTATCCGTATCTACTAAGAAACCTTAAAATCAAGCGACCTAATCAAGTTTGGTCAATTGATATAACCTATATTGGCACACCTACAGGATTCGTCTATATGGTGGCAATTATCGACTGGTACTCAAGGTTTATTGTAGGATGGTCTGTTAGCAATACACTCCAAACTGACTTTGTGGTCAGAACAGTAGAAGAAGCAATCAAAACCTACGGCAAGCCTGAAATAATCAACGCCCAGAGGGCACCCGGATCAAGGTAGCCAATTTACATCAATAGCTTATATAGAATGTATAAAGAATCATGAGACCATCAAAATAAGCATGGATGGCAAAGGTCAAGCAATAG
>JAJOKO010000116.1 GCA_021129825.1 Desulfotomaculum sp.
ATTAATATGTAAATTTTAAATGTGCTAAATGGTACCCTTTTCGAACACGCACTACTAGTTACCCGCTATTAAAAAGGAATGTTTTATAATTTTGAAAAAAATCATAATTACCACTTTTTGCTTAAGTATGGTGATAGCTGCTATTACCCTAGTTGTTATGGCTATATTGGCTGATAACAAGGTTAAAGTATTATATGTTCCGTTAGATGAACGACCGGTAAATTTAAGCACTGTAACAGAGATTTTTAATAATGTGCCGGTAGAATTGCTAACACCACCGTCGCAGTATTTACCGGTGCAAGCTCAACCTGGTTCGACAGAAAAACTATGGCAGTGGGTGTTTGATAACTGCCATAATGCGGATTATGTTGTTTTATCGGCTGATACTATGATTTACGGTGGTTTGACAGCTTCGCGCTTGCACCATCTAGAGCGAGACCAATTGGCTGAACGAGTGGATAACTTTAAACGCATTAAAGAAATTAACCCGGAGATAGAAGTATATGTATTTAGTACTGTGATGCGCACACCTCGTATTGGCGGCAGTACAGCAGAATTAGGTTATTATCGAATTTTTGGCAGCAAAATTTTTCGGGTAACTGCTCTGCAAGATCAAAAGAACCAAACCGGGCTTTCGTTATTGCAAGAAAAAGAAAAAGAGCGATTGTTGAAATTGATCCCTGATATTATTATGGAAGACTGGTTACAGCGTCGGGAAAAAAATCTGGCTGTAAACGCCAAATTAATTAATTTGGTGGATATTGACGTCATAGATTTTTTTATTTTGGGTCGGGATGATACTGCTGTTTACTCTCAATCTAGCCAAGAGTGGCGGGTATTACAGGAATTAGCGGTTGATTTGCCGGTGAGCAGGTTTATTTCTCTGGCTGGTGCGGACGAAGTCGGGTTACTGCTTTTGACCCGGGCTGTTAACCATCAAAGCAGAGAAATACCTGCGGTTTATGTGCGTTTTGCGCCGGGGGTAGGTAAAAACACTATTCCGCTTTATGAAGACCAAGCGGTGTGGAAAAATATCCGGAATCATATTTACGCTACCCGTTGCCGGTGGGTTAATAATGCTGCTAAAGCAGATTTAATACTGGCTATTAATACCCCACTGGATGGGGTTACTGGCGAGGCGGGCAAGCCAGACAATTTAGTAAAAAACGATCCGGCAGTAAATGCGTTGGCAAAGGCTATTGACCAGGATATTGAAAGTGGTTTGTTGGTAGCAGTAGCAGATATTTCTTTTGCTAACGGGGCGGATAATGATTTTATGGCTGCTTTACATTACCACAAATTATTAAGTACCATTACTGCTTATGCCGGTTGGAATACTGCCGGAAATTCTATTGGTTATGCTCTAGGGCAAGGGGTATTGAGCCGCTATATGAGTGCGCTTGAAGTTGAGCAGATTCTGGTAGGGCGATTACTGGACGACTGGGGTTATCAAGCTAATGTGCGCCGGGAAATAAACCGGGGTATTATTCAGGATTTAACAATAAATAGAAACAACTTGGGTCAATATGTAGACTTGGTACAGCATCAAACCCAAAAAAAAATACGTTATTTTGCTGAAAATAAGTTAACCTGTTTTGATATTAAAGAGCTAAAAGTAACTTTCCCGTGGCAGCGCACTTTTGATATTGATTTAGAAGTAAAGATGCAATGTATTGCGTCTTTACAGGCAAAGGAATGAATTTAATGAATTTAAACCAAAAACAGTTAGAGTTAATTAAAAACTGTTTAATCGAAAAACTAGCAGTTTATTTGATTATTATTTTTGGCTCGTATGCTAAAGCTACTGATTCAGCAGATAGTGATTTGGATATTGCTTTTTTATCGGCCAAGAAGTTTGCTACTTATGATATTTTTATGATTAGCCAGCAACTGGCAGAAAAATTACAGCGAGAAGTGGATTTAGTGGATTTAACCCAAGCATCTACGGTATTTCAAATGCAAATATTAAGTACCGGTCAGGTAGTTTATAATGCTGACGAAAAAAAGAGAGTGCTTTTTAATATGCTAACCTATAAAAAATATGCTAAACTAAGTGAAGAGCGTCAAAAGATACTGGATAAAATCCAAGAGAGTGGGAGTGTTTATGGACCGGGATGTGGTGCTCAACAAGGTGCAGGTAATTGAACGTTGTATCCGGCGAATTAATGAAGAATATCAAGATGATCAGCAAAATCTTTTGGATTTTACCAAGCAGGATTCGATAGTTTTAAATATCCAACGAGCTTGTGAGGGTTGCATTGATTTAGCGATGCACATCGTATCCGAAAATAAAATGGGTATTCCTCAAAGTAGCCGGGAAGCTTTTGATCTTCTGGAGCAAAATAATTTTATTGCCAAAAAGTTAGCAAATCGCTTAAAAGCAATGGTGGGATTTCGCAATATAGCAATTCATGATTACCAAAATATTAGTCTGGATATTTTGCAAAAAATTATTGAGCAGCATTTAGGGGATTTTACTGATTTTACAGGTGAAATTATCAAGTGTTTATAAATATAAGTAGGGGAGACGATCATGAAAAAAACTATTGGCATTGCGAGTGTAATGATATTGTTGTTGGCTGCATACGGGGGTTTGGTTTGGGCAGGCGGTGGTGACCCCGGTGGTGCTACTGACCCGTTGGTTACCCGTAGTTTTGTGGAAAGGCATGTTGATGAAAGGTTAGCCGGTATTGGTGTTGGTGGCGGTAACCAGTGGCAGGTAGAAAAAATTGAGACCGGGGGTATTTTTGAAGGCATAGGTGGCACTGAAGTAGTATTGCGTTCCGGTCAGGCCACATGTATTGATCCCACCGGCAATGGTATTTTAAATGTTACCAGTGGTGGCAACGTGTTTAACGGACAGCAGGTGCCACAAAATAATATGCTGATAATTCCCCGGGATGACGGGCGAGGGTTTAAAGCGGATACACCGGTGTATATTATGTACCGGGGCGGCGGTACGATTAAATATTAATTGCAGTTCATAATTAAGGGGTGAATTTATATTGAATAAAAAGGTGCTGTTGGCGTTACCTGTTATGGTGAGTATGGTTTTTTTGTTATATTGGACTGGTCCGGCTGAAAGTTTTGAATTAGTTGATAATAGCGTTGTTGTGGAGGAAAAATATTTAACCATTAAAGGAGAAGCTTATTTTATAAGCATCAGGGACTTGGCTGAAAAGCTAGGCGCTAAATTGTCTTGGGAACAAGAAAAACAAAGGGTCAGCATAAAAACAAATGAAACAGGGTTATGGTTACAGCTTTCGCCAAATTTATGGACAGATGTATTGAATAAGGATTTAGAAGAGACCTACATGGCGTCTTTCTTTTCTGAGGATCATTTTTACATAGAACTGGATGATGCACTCCATTATTTTGGTAAAGATTATCAAGTATTAAAAAATACGGTTATTCCACCGCTAAATGAATATACGCCAAAAGCAGTTCCGATCTTAATGTATCATCATTTAATGCCGAGGGAAGATATGAGTGAAACGGACTTGAAAAATGGTGCCATTCTTCCTAAAGAAAATTTTGTAGCCCAAATGAGCTATTTACATCAGAATAATTATACCACAATCACTTTAAGGGATTTATACCAGTATTTTAATGGGAGTAAAGAGTTGCCTGCAAAAAGGGTATTAATTACTTTTGATGACGGTTATCAGAGTAATTATATCTATGCCTATCCGATATTAAAGAAGTATGGCTTTGTGGGTACACAATTTATTATGACCGGTACAATAGAACCAGAAAACATAGTTGCCGGGGTTATTCCTAAATTTTCATGGGATGAAATCAATAAATCACAGGATGTTTTTGAATTCCACTCCCACACCCACGATTTGCATTATCTGGACCAAGGTAAAAGTTATGTATTAGCAAAAGACTTGGAGTTGGTTCGGCAAGATTTGAAACTATCACTAAAAACACTGAAAGAAAGAAATCTGGGCCGCAAGAAAGCTTTTTCGTATCCTTACGGGCAGTACAATGCAGATATTATTAATTTATTGCAAGAACTTGGTTTTAATATGGCGGTTACGGTCAAACCGGGGAAAGCAGATAAAAATCAGAGTTTGTTAGAATTAAAGAGAATAAATATTACTAGAAAAATGTCCTTGAGTCAATTTTCAGATGTGCTTAATTCTCGCTAGCTAAAGCAGTAATAGTCAAAAAAAATTAACGAGGTGTTCTATTTACAATGAAACGATATCTAGTATTAGCGGTGGTAGTATTAATAATTGGTCTGGGGTGGTTTTATTTGGGCAAAGATCCCCAACCGCAACCACTAATTGTAGAACCACCGGATAAACCAGCGGTACAGGCTTTAGATTATGATTTAATTGTAGTAGGCAGTGACCCCGAAGGTATTGCGGCGGCAGTTTCCGGGGCGCGGAATGGTTTGAATACTTTGCTGGTGGATACCCGTCCGGTATTGGGTGGATTAATGACATTGGGTTGGTTGAATACTATCGACATGAATTTTTGCCCGGCGGGGGAAATATTAAATAAAGGAATATTCTTGGAGTTTTTTGAGCAAGTAGAAGGAGATTCTTTTGATGTTAACACCGCTTTAAGGGTATTTAATCAATTAGTAGAAAACGAACCTAACCTTAGTGTTTTATTAAATGTGGCAGACATGGAGCCGTTGGTTGAGCTAGCGATTACAACTGAAACCGCCAGTAAACCAATCACGGTAAAAGGGGTTAAAGTGACTGGTGCCGCTGGTGAGATAAGGGAATTTACCGCCCCGGTAGTGATAGATGCTACCCAAGATGCGGATATAGCGGCGGCAGCCGGTGTGCCTTATAGCATTACCAAGGAAGATTTTGGTCATATAGATCGTTTTGTAGCGGTGACCCTGGTGTTTAAGTTAGCCGGGGTTTCTAACTTGGATTGGTACCGGATGGGGGTTAGTTTGGCTGGTGAACGAGTGAGTGGGTTCCACGCTGGTATTAACCCGGTCAGTGCCTGGGGTTTTGGTCAGGTAATGGCTGAATATCAACCTACCAATGAGCAAGTCAGTATGCGGGGGTTAAATATTGGTCGACAAAATGACGGTACGCTATTAATTAATGCTCTACATGTTTTTGGGATTAACCCGCTGGATCCCCAGCAGTTGCAAGAAGCACGGCGATTGGCAGAAGCGGAACTGCCTTATATTATAAAATTTTTACAACAAAACATTCCCGGTTTATCCGATGCTGAACTGGTAGCGGTAGCACCGGAATTGTATGTACGGGAATCCCGCCATATTTTCGCTGAATATCGCTTGACAATAGATGACGTGTTGGAAAATCGTGATTTTCCAGATGCAATAGCGTACGGTTCTTATCCGGTTGATGTGCAGGCTGTAGATCGTTATTTTGCGGGTACAGTAGTCGGTTTTCCGGCGCAGTATGCGATCCCTTTTCGTAGCTTAGTACCCTTAGAAGTAGATGGGTTGCTAGTAGTGGGGCGTTCAGCCGGCTTTGATTCGCTACCCCATGGTAGTGCCCGGGTAATTCCGATTGGCATGGCTACCGGTCAGGCGGCCGGGGCAGCGGCGGCTTTAGCCATGGAAAATAATATTAGTGTGCGCCAGTTGAGTGCTAATTCGCAGTTAATTAGTGTTTTGCAACAAAGATTAAATCAGCAGGGAATGAAGATTGCCCCGTTTGAATTTTTAGCGCCGGAAACCCTGCACTGGTCCTATGCCGGTTTAAGGTTTGTGCGTAGTTATGGTTTGGCGTGTGGTGGCTACGAAAACGAATATCATCTGGATCAAGAAATAACCGAAGAGCGGTTTATCAATGTGTTATCCACATTGACTAAGCTGGCTGGTCAGACAGATTTGAGCAGACCTAAATTATCGGTAGAAGGTAATGCCCTTACTGTTGATGATATTGCTTATATGTTTACCCGCTACCTGGGGATGGAATTAAATCAAAGTCAAGCTTATCAATATTTGATGGCCGAAAACTTTTTTGACGAGGCAGTAATGGAAAAAATAGCAACTAATGAGCGGATCATTACTAGAGGAGCAACCTATATGCTACTGGAAGATTTTATTATCTATGCTAATAACCAGTCTGGACAATAGTTTTTTTGGGGGAACATTGTAATGACTAAAAAAAAAGCAGGTGGGCTATTATTAGCCGGTTTACTGGTAGTGGGCATCTTAGCTGCCGGGCATTTAGTTTTTTGGGATCGTTATTATTTAGAAAAAGATTTTAATCAGGTAGAAGTGATGATGGAGTACCAAGACATCCTCAATATTAGTGCTTTATCCGCTAAGTCAGAGCCGGAAATATTAAAGTACTTAAAAGCACAGGGTTTGACCACGGTGCTATTTAAAGAAATGACGGTAGTAGATATTGATAATTACCAGCCGGTAGCAGTATTTACCGCCGGCCAGTTGCAGGGCTGGGCGAGTTTAGCCGCGGAAACACCGGGGTGGTGGCAGCAACTGACTAAAGCCAATAAGGGTCTGGTGCCGCCCGGCACTACCTATTTATTATTTCAAGACCGGCAGTCTTTTGACCGGGTGATCGGGCAACTGGCAGCTAAAACTAACCGTTGGCAAGCCCACGTTTACGAAGGTACCCCGGCGAGTTCAGCGTTGTATATCATTGAGACTGCTTTACCAACGGCAGCTTTGAAAAAAATGGGTTTAGGTTTTCCGGAGCAAAAATTACAATTAGTAGAGCAAGCCGGTTTAAACACCATGGTGCAAATTCGCAGTTGGCCGCTGGTTACCGCACCGGGTTTGCAGGCTGCGTTAGCACCGCTGGCAGACATAAATAATTTATCCGGTATTTTATTTAATGACCAAAAGATTCCCGGTGTTGATGAAAAATTGTTGCCGGAACTGGCTGCTAACATTAGGGAAATAACCAACCCGGCAGTGGTGACGATAGAGTTTTTTCCCCAGCAAGGGCTGACTAATTTAGCTTTATTATTAGATAAAAATGTAATTAGACTACATACTATTGCCCCGGATGAGATGCAACATTATGATAATCTAGCCCGGGCGTTGGATCGCTATGTACTGGCGGCAGCAGAAAGAAATCACCGGGTATTGCTGGTGCGACCATTTGGTGCTACTGCCGGGCAAGATGTGTTCACTGTTAATGCCGCATTTTTGAGTCAACTACAAACTGAATTACAACAAGCCGGTTTGCAATTAGGGACCGCCAGCAAGTTGCCCACCTTCCCGGTATCCCGGGTCTTAATGTTTTTGATTGGTTTGGCGGTGATCAGTGGCGGGTTGATGCTTTTAAGCAAGCTGGGTGGCAAGAGTGCCGTTCTACCTGCCGGTGGGGCAGCCCTTTTACTGTGGGCAGCCCTATTATTAGTGGTGCCGGATTTGGCGCGTAAACTGATGGCTTTAGCAGCAGTACTGGTGTTTCCCACCTTAGCAGTATTAATCTTTGTGAACCGGCAAAAGAGGGTGCTACATAAAGCGGTAGCACGCTTATTAGCGATGTCGGCGTGTTCCTTAATCGGAGCGTTGCTAATGGCTGGCTTGTTGGCGGATGCCGGCTTTATGTTGAAGTTAGATCAATTTGCTGGTATTAAATTGGCTCATTTTTTACCGTTGGTTTTAGTGGTAGCTTATTTTGCTTATCAAGGCACAGTTGGTCAAGGGTGGCGCAAGAAAATGATTAGCTTATGGCAAAAACCGCTCACTTTAGGTTATGCCGCAGTGATCGGGGCATTATTAATGGTGGTAGCGGTTTACCTGATGCGCACCGGCAACGAAGCAATGCTAGTATCACAATGGGAGTTACAATTCAGAAGCCTGCTGGATAATTGGCTGGGAGTACGCCCGCGTACCAAAGAATTTTTGTTGGGCTACCCGGCAATGCTGGCATTATTATATTTTGGCTACCGCCACAATTGGTTTTTGCCGCTGGTAGTATTAGGCACCATCGGGCAGATTTCAATGGTAAATACCTTTGCTCACCTGCACACACCGCTACTGATTTCGCTAGAGCGTACTTTTAACGGTTTAGTACTGGGGATAATCATCGGGGTGTTGGTGATTTTGACCTATAAGGTAGTACGTAAAATTTTAATTGGTTTTTGGCAGAATAAAGGTGAGTATTAGATGGCAAGCATCACAGTTGGTGAAATAGATGTTTTAGTTCACAAAAAAAACATCAAAAACATGCACCTTTATGTACTGCCGCCTGATGGCGTTATTAGAGTATCAGTACCGGTTGCTGTTGCTGATGATACCATTAGATTATTTGTTATTTCTAAAATAGGTTGGATAAAAAAACAAAGAGAAAAGTTTAAAAACCAAGCACGGCAGTCCGCCAGAGAATATATTGACGGGGAAAGTGTCTATGTCTGGGGGAAACGCTACAGACTGATGATTAGACATGGTAGCAAAAAAAACAAGGTGGAAATCAAAGGAGATAGATTATATTTATATGTGCGGGAAAAGAGTACCGTAGCCCAACGGGAAAAAGCTTTAAATGAGTGGTACCGAAATCTTTTGAAAGCAGCAGTGCCCACACTGATTGAGACTTGGCAAGATAAGGTAGATGTAAAAATTGAGAGTTGGGCCGTTAAAAACATGAAAACCCGCTGGGGAAGTTGTAATATAGTCGCTAAAAGAATTTGGGTTAATCTGCAATTAGTCAAAAAGCCCTTGCCTTGCTTAGAATACGTTATTGTACATGAATTGACCCATCTATTAGAAAAAAGTCATAACGAGGTCTTTGTAGCCTACATGGACCAGTTTATGCCGGAATGGCGAATGAGAAAAAATACATTAAATGAATATATTTTAGATTATGTCGATGGTCAGGAATTGACTTGATGAGGGGTATTTACTTTGGCTAAAATAGTAGTATCTGGTTATTATGGGTTTGATAATACCGGTGATGAAGCGATATTATTTAGTATTATCCAAGCCTTGCGCGCAAGGCAACCGAATCTGGAAATTACTGTATTGTCTAATCATCCCGCTCGTACCATAGCATTGTATCAAACAGCGGCAGTAAACCGCTGGTGTTGCCGGGAAGTGGCGGCTACGCTTAAAGAATGCGACTTATTAATCAGCGGCGGCGGTAGTTTGTTACAAGACGTAACTGGGTTGAAAAGTCTGGCTTATTATTTAGGAGTAATTGGACTGGCTCGCACTTTGGGCAAGCCGGTGTTTTTTTATGCCCAAGGAATTGGTCCGGTACAGACCCGGCTGGGGCGAGCCTTAATGAAACTAGTGGTGAACCGGGTGCAAGTGATCACGGTGCGAGATCAAGAATCTAAAAATGATTTACTGGCGATGGGCATTAATAAGTTGCCGGTTACCGTCACCGCTGACCCGGTGTTGGGATTAGAGCTAGCAAAAATAGATCGTTTGCCGGGCGAGCAAATATTAAGCCGCTTAGGGTTGGATTTAACTATGCCGGTTTTAGCGGTATCGGTGCGTTCTTGGCGGGAGGGTACTAAGGCTTTATATGCGGAGCTAGCTAACTGTTGTGACCGGTATACCGTTAAAAACTGGCAGGTGCTGTTTTTACCGCTGCATTTTCCGGGTGATTTAGCCGCCAGTCGTCAGGTAGCTTCGTTAATGAAAGGCAAATATTTTTTACTGGATCAAAATTTGACTGTGCGGGAATTTACCAGCGTGCTGAGTTATTGCCAAATAATGCTGGGGATGCGTTTGCATGCTTTGATTATGGCGGCAGTGGCGGGGGTGCCGGTGGCGGGAATTACTTATGATCCCAAAATAGACCGCTTTTTGCGGCAATTGGGGTTGGCTGCTGCTTGTAGTGTAACCGGTGACTATGATAACATTAGGATAGAATTAGATCGTTTAGTAGCTGATTTAACTGGTGAGGGTAGTAGATTGCAACAGAAAATGGTGGATTTAAAAAGCCGGGCGTTGTATACTGCCGAAATGGTGAAGGCAGTATTAACCCCATTTGCATAGTTTAAAAAATAAAAAAATTAGCCATGAAAATGCACGAAAGTGGTTTATGGTTGTCAGTGGACAGTTTTTTAATTTAGCAGGTTTTTTGAAGATTGGCGTTGAATAAGTGTCTTAATAATAAAAGTGCGTGTTCGAAAAGGGTACGATTTCGCACATTTAAAATTTACATAGTAATCCAATTAATCTTAAAACACACCCCCACCCT
>JAJOKO010000162.1:0-3651 GCA_021129825.1 Desulfotomaculum sp.
GTATTTAACAAAAATTGTAGCACATCCAGCATGGTAATTACATAAGATAAATCACTTATTGTTTATTTAAAGGGGGAAGTTTTAAAATGATATCTGTTTTAATTAGTTTAGCAGCCGCTAGTAGCTTGACTTTATTTTTGTCTTATGTAGTCAATAACAGTTTTAAAAAAACCATTGTCTGCTGAAGAAACAATTGCTTGCTTCCAAAAATATCAAGCTGGGGATATCGAATCTTTCAATATATTAGTGGAAAAAAATTTGCGTCTAGTAGCCCATATTGCTAAAAAATACAAAAATACTTCTGAAGAAAATTATGATGATTTAATTTCTATCGGCACTATCGGATTAATTAAAGCTATCAATACTTTTAAAATTAATCGAGCCAAATTTTCTACATACGCTTCTCGTTGTATCCATAACGAAATTTTAATGTGTTTAAGAAGTAAACAAAAAGATAATATTTTAATTTCACTAGAACAACCCCTCGGTTGCGATAAAGAAGGAAATGAACTTACTTGGGAAAACCGTTTAGGTACTGATGCAGAAATTGTTTACGAACAAGTTGAATCTCGCCAAGAAGTAAACCGGTTAAATAAAGCTCTAACTCATCTATCCGCCAAAGAGCAAAAGGTGATTATTGAACGCTATGGTTTAAACGGTTGCGAACCTCGCTGCCAAAGAAAAATTGCTGTAGACATGGGTATATCCCGCTCCTATATTTCACGCATAAAAAGCAAAGGATTAAAAAAACTAACCCAGCTAATGGCTGCGCCATAGTCCATAGTAAATAGTAAATAGGCTGATCCCTTACTTAGCACCTGCTTGCTGTGGCGGCAACATAATTAAGGCATCCTCCGGTTCGATATGTTGATGTGCTACTTGTTTTCGTTCCACTAGCATCCCATTAATTATGGTTATTTCATAAGTTTTGATATCATAACCATCCTTGCCGGGATTTATAATTTTCACTTCACCGGCACGCAGATTCTTATCAATTTTATAAACTGTTTCCGGTTTAATCACTTGGCGCACTGTTTCTGTTTTATGTTCAATACTTTCAGCATCTTGGTAATGTCCGAAAACTTTAACAATCAACCTGTTTTTTTCTATATGACTAGCTATAAAAATGGCTTTTTGACCGTCATTTTTAAACCTAAAATCTTTAACATCGTTGGCTATTGCTGCATCTTTACCGACCGGAGCATAGTTGACCAGAATAGTATGCGTATGCCGTTCTAACACCGGTAAACCAGCAATAAATACAGCATTAAAAAGGGTTGACGATACCTGACATATACCGCCACCATAACCTTGAGCCAGTCCTTGATCAATGATAATTGTTGCTTTTTTAAAACCGCGTTCAGATAAGCGTGCACCAATAGTTTGATTAAAAGAGAATTCTGCGCCGGGTTTAATTAATAAATTATTTATTTTTTCACTAGCTATAGTTATATTGTGGGTACGGGCTTTTTTTTCACTATCAAAAATAGTATCATACCTACCAATTAAAATATTAATGTCTTTTAAATCGGCACTTGTTAATGACGGAATAATATTTTTCACTACTAATTCTGCTTGATGTTTACCCGCTGGCAGTAACATGATATTTTGGATTGTTGCCGCTATATCTACCTGTTTACCAACAGTTTCCGGTAATAAAACCACTTTATTTTCTAAATACGCTATTTTAGCATTTTGCGGTTGAGTATTATATGTATCTGCTATATCTTTTAAAACTTTTTTTAAATAACTCTGATATATTTCCACATTTAAAATTATATTTTCATTATTTTTAATTATTGCATAAAAATTTTCAATATGCCAAAAAGAATGATTGCCGGACCCTACTTTAACCGCAGCGTTTACTGCTTCTTGATAATTATAATTAAATTTTATCTCCCCGTACTTTATTTTCCAATTACTGCCGATGTTATCACTTAACAATAAAGTACTATCTGCCGTAGGTTGGGGAAAATGATTTTTCAATACAGTTAAAGCCTCTTCTGAACTCAAACCTCCTACTGGCACACCACTGATAGTAGTTCCCGGAATGATTTTATCTTGATAAAGATAACTCTTTACAGCTGTACTCAACCCCACACCTATTATGATTTGCACTAGTATTATACTCGTAATAAGTAAGACTATTTTAATTTTTTTCAGTAACATTTAACGTTAACTCCACATATTTATCAGCAGCAATAGCAAGTTCAATTATTTCCGGAGTGATTGTGTCTCCGGCGTTAACTAGCACCTGACCAGCAGCATCAGTAATAATAGTTGTGCATTCTTGTCCAATTAAATATTCATTTTGTTCTTTTTCAAAGAATTTCAAAGGATCACCATTAGTATTGCCAGTAACAATTTTCGGTTTACTTTTACTTGTATTTAACTCTAAATCATTATCAGAAATTTCATCAACCAGGTACTGCTTGAAATTTTTATCTACAACAATAATTTCCCTACCAAAAGTAATTACTCTTTTAGCGGGGATATATCCTGCTGGCTGCTCTTCCCCATTAGGCATCCACTGACAGCCAGTAACTTCACCGGTTTCTTCATCGATAATCATCTCACTTACTTGACCTACAAAAGTACCTTTTTCTGTTATTATTTTTGAATTAATAATTTTCACGTTTTTTTCTAATAAATCCTGTGCTGCTGGAATAGATGAAAAATCAACTACTTTATCTTTATTTTTAACCATCACAGCATCATCTCCTACTCCGACAATATCAGGATACGGCACCAATTTATTTCCCGGAAAAACATTTTGAAATTCTAATATCATAAAATCTATAGTACCCTTATCCGGATTAAATAATAAGTTTTTAATAATACCTAAATTCAACACTTCAGCAATGCTAAAAACCGGTAAACCAATGATTTTTTTGCTTGTTTTCACAGTATACTTATCTCCTTTCACTTATTAGTAAGTTTTACTTTGATTAAAAGCCCTCTTTTTAATAAAATCAGGTACTTGCTTATACGGCAAATTAGGTAATTTATTTTCTTTTAACAATTTTGTAATAACATTTAAAAATATCAACTTTTTTTGCCATGTCTTTAATCCCGGATGTTTTTTGAAATCTTTTTGATTGATATAAGCAGCAAGAATATTAGCTGCCATAAAATACATACCCAGATGTTGATATAATGTGCTAATTTCTGAAACAGCCAAATACTTTAACTTCAGTTCCGGTTGTAGTTTCAATGCTTTTAATAATAGTTTTATAGCTTCATTATAATCACCCTCACGAGAATTAGTCAATCCCCGGGCGACGAATTCCTTTGCTGTTAACTCTACCGGTTTATCTTGAACCTCTGGTTGCAATAGGACTTCTTGTTTTTCCTCTAACACTTCTTGTTCTTCCTCTAATACTTCTGGTTGATCTTCTTGTTCACCCGGCGCTTGCTGTTCTTCTGTAAAAATAGACTCTTCAATCGCTATTGGTTTAATTTCAATATTGCTTGGGATATCCTCAGATACTGTTATAGATCTGGTTATATCGGAGTAAACAGAATTTACCGGTATTTGTTCATCAAGAGTTTCTTCTTCAACTTCTTTTACAATAGTTTTTTCTTCCGTAGATATTTCTATTTTAATATTAGTATTATCATTACAATCAATATTTTCACAATCAATATTTT
>JAJOKO010000162.1:3751-9975 GCA_021129825.1 Desulfotomaculum sp.
ACAATCAATATTTTCACAATCAATATTTTTAGTTTTGCTTTCCAATGTACCGTCTTCTACCTCTTTAGTCTTTCCAACAATTTCATCATTATCTACAATCGTTTCACAAGTTTCACAACTTAGTGGTTCCCACCCGGTCTCAGTCGCCATCCTTTCCTCTTTACTTAAATACGGCATCATTATGACTATGCCTGCACTTGCCAGCACAATAATTATACCATACAAAATTAGCGTTTCAATAATACCTAAACTAAGCACTACCAGCGGGAAAATACTTAGTAATACATAAGTAAATAAACTAATTACCAGCGCCACCAAAAATGTAAATTGTTTTTGGATTATAAAAAAACCGGCAATCACTACAACCGCAATAACAATATAATAAATAATACCCATAACTATCCTCCATACTATAAATTCAAGAAAACAAAAATAAATAACCAGAATACACATTCTACAAACATAAACATTCTACAAACATAAACATTCTACAAACATAAACATTCTACAAAATTAGAGGATTTCCTTTTAAATAAAACAATTTATTTTTAAAAAACGAGACCAGCACCTCCTGATCTCGTTTTTTGTTTAAATAATCTACTATTTTTACTTTTTTATAATATTTTTTAACGAATTAGCGAACAAAAATAAATTTATTTATCACTTGCGAGTGATCCCGAATATGCCTATGATCAACACCACCACCAGACCAATAATAACCGCTATTTCTCCCCCGGCAGTAACTCCTTGGGGACTGGCTGCTAAACCAAAATTATGGGCAAAAACAGCCCCGCAAATAAGACCGAATACTGTAATAACCGAATCTGTATTGCCTTCACTAGCCGAAATTAATTGCCTGAGCGGACATCCCCCTAATAATACTGCTGTCAAACCCGCCAGAGTTAAACCTAAAAAATTCCACAGACTATCGTTATGAGCAACCGGTTGCCCGGTAAAACCTAAATTAAAGTTACCTAAAATCAAATTCCCAACAAAAGCAACAACCAGCATCGCTAGAAAACCAGCTAATAAGTGCCTGTCCCGGAAGAAAATAAAATCACGTACACCACCGATCATACAAAAACGGGAACGTTGGGCTAGCACGCCAACTATTAAACCAGCAACCAACGCTAGTAATATTGGCGCAGACATAGAACCTGGCCCATTAGTGCTAAAAAAAATAAAAGCCGGTTTGAATACTAAAAATATTAATAATACCACAGCCAGCAAAGGGAATATATAACCGCTGAATTTATTTTTTTGTACCGTAGCCGGTCCCAAAGAATAGGCTTTTTTTAAAAACATCGTTCCTATAAACGCTCCTGCTACTAATCCCAACAAACCTACCCAAGCACTTAAATCGCCCCCGGCCATTCTCAATACCATTCTCACCGGACAACCTAAAAATACTAACATACCAATCATCCCCAAAAAAGCCAGCACAAAACGAGCTAAAGTGCCCGAACCACCCACCACTTTAAACTCTTTGCTAAGCAGCGCTGCCCCAAACGCTCCCAACACCAGTCCAATTATTTCTGGTCGAAGATACTGCACAACCACTACCTGGTGTAAACCCAATGCGCCGGCAATATCCCGCAAAAAGCAAGCAATACAATAACCCATGTTGCCGGGATTGCCGAATTCTACCAATAATACCGCTAAAAATCCGATTACAGCACCTGTAATCATTACTAAATATTTAATATTCATTTAATTCCTTCCCTAAAAATACTACGGGTTACAATATTTACAACTACCCGCTGGCGCCTTTTGCTTTTGAGCATATTTTTGTTCTTTAGAAAAACCACACTGGCAGCAAACAGAAATTTCCGCCATTATTTCTGCTGTAGGCAAGCCGCAGCATTCACACGGCAGACCGCTTTGTTTCTTTGTCACACTAAAACCGGGCATACCGCAACCCGGACACGTTTGTTGGATTTTTTTCACTAAAGCTACTGTAGCCCTTTTAATATTAAGCATTCTGGTAGGATTGGCATGAGCACGCATATCTGTTTCCAAAAAAATATCCCCACTGGTAGATTTAGCCAGACCTTGTTCTACTGCTTGAACCAGTTGTTGCCAATTATTGATCCCTTTAATAATAAATTGATGCTGCTGATTATCCGGTCGTAAAACCAAATAATGTGCCGGAAAACCTATTTCACGAGCAAATTTTTCGGCAGCACCAGTATTTTTGACAGTAGTATGGGCATAATTAGTTTCCGCATTAGCACATTCCCCGTAAATTTCTAAATTATGCTGATTATCCACCAACATTACTATTTCCCGGTTCCACGGCAAAAAAGGCATGGCCGGGTGAGGGCCGAAACTACCCTCACTGGCTAAACCTAAGTCTGCTTTATTTAACGCCATCCCTTTTATTGCTTTTTGCCTAACTGTTGCCAACTGGCTCCCCGGCCGGTCTGTTTCCCGGGTAAAAGTGCCTAGTTTGTCTGTATCAAAACTGGTGTCTACCAGCACCCGGCAACCGGTAGCTTTTTCAAAAATCGGCTTAATCACTTGCTCTTTGTGATGTTTAGTAAGCAAGACCGCCCGCCGCCCTTGAAAAAAAGAATTTTTAACAGGCATAGCCATACTCCTTAAGCAGCAGCCATGCTCATTGCTTTTTTAGGACAAATAGCTACACAAAGTCCACAACCTTTGCAACGATCATCGCTAACAATTATTTTTTTACTTTCTTTTAAAAATTTCAATACATTGGGATCTGGGCAAGTTGATATGCATAACTTACAACCAATACATTTATCATCTGCTATTTTAACCGCAGCATACATAGCTGTTACCTCCTTGATTTTCGCTTTTTATTAAAGCTGGTACTCTTCCACCCGTTTACTGGCTTCTTCTACCACATTCATATTTTTCTCTATTAACTGGGTCACTTTAGCAAATTTACTTTTCATTACATCATCAAGAGCAGCGGTAGAACCGGAAGCCACAAAATTTTTGCCGCCAAACCGGTCTTGCACCGCAAATTTCACAGCATCAAAAGATACTACTTTAGCAACTCCCAAAAGTGCTCCTAACATGGCCATGTTAGTAGACAACTCCGTGCCACCCACCTCTGACGCAATTTGGGTAGCCGAAACATAGAATACTTTGGCTTGCATTTGATTCAATTTTTCCAAGTCCTCTTTACTGATAGCCAACGGTTGATCGGAATTGATAATCACATTGCCACCCGGTTGCAACCCCTCGTAAAAAGGCATGGTATAACACTTACCCAAAGTAATTACGTGCGGGTGAAAAATCATAATAATATCCGGTTTTAAAATTTCTCCCCGCTCGTGAATAACCTCAGAAGAAATACGCACATAACTTTCGGCCGGAGCCAATCTTTTCTCTGCTCCAAAAAAAGGATTGACGGTACTTTCCTTGCCCTCTTGGTTAGCAGCAGTAGCTAAGATGTGGGCGCAGGTAATTACTCCCTGACCGCCCAGACCAGACATTCTAATCCACGTTTTTTCTGCCATTATTTTTTACCCTCCTCAATCCCAGCTAAAAACTGCTCCGCTTCCGGGGTAATATATTCTTTAACTTTAAAAGTACCGTCTTTCACCCGGTCTTTTATTTTTTGCATTGTTTCGTTTGATTTAAATTTGTAGTTGGTCGGGCAGGGGCTGTATAATTGTAAATAAGTAGGACCAATTTCCCGGGCTATCAAAATAGCATTGCGCACCATCTTACCCAAGCGTTTAGCTTGCAGCGGTGACACTTCTCCTACATAAGCACAACCGGCCGCTTGCGCTACTTCCGGTAAAGCAATTTTAGGAAATTTTTTGCCGGTAGGAGCCATATTAAGCACTGCTTTCTCCTGCGACATACCACTCTCCTGACCACCGGTGTTAGCATAAGCTTCGTTATCCAACATAATCGTAGTAATATTTTCTTTTCTAAACCACGAGTGCATCACCATATCTAAACCAATATCTACTGTGGCACCATCACCCGCTACCACCACTACATCCTTAATTTTATCCGGAAATCTTAGCTTTAAAGCCCGTTTCAAGCCAGTCGCTACTGCATTTTGATTGCCAAAAAGAGAGTGGATGTTTTGTACAGCTACCTGGGGAAATGCCAACGCGCTACAACCGGTAGAGCCCACTATAATGGTGTCTTCCGGGTTGGGTAAAGAAGCCAAGATCAAACGCATAGACAGTGCTAACCCGCAACCAGCACAGAGGGGATGTTCTTCTAATAACTCCTTAAAAGTGCCTAAATCATCAACACCATAATTTTTGCCATAGGGACCATCATTAATTAAATCAAGATATTCAGCCGGCATTATCTCCTCATAGCCGGGAGAAATTTTAAATAAATTTTTATTCACTGGGTACACCTCCTGATTTCATCCAAAATCATTTCAGGTGGCATGGTCATCCCACCAAATACCCGTGGACCACCCACTACTTTGGTATTATCCTCAATTACAGACTTTAATTCCCGGCACATCCAGCCAACCCGGTTAAATTCAGGCACAATAATCGCTTTAGCATTAGCCGCCAATTGCTGGATTTCTGCTGTCGGAAACGGGCGAATACATTTAATCTTTACTAAACCCACATCTATTCCTTCTTGTTGAGCCATAGCAATCGCTTCCTGGCTTTGAGATACAGCAGTACCAGAAGTGATAATCAGAATATCAGCATTTTCATTTTCTTTTTCTACCAACCCGCCTAAATATTGCTGAATATAGCGACGAGACCGTTCTGCTGCCGCCAAAACTTCTTGCTGCCAAGAAGCATGCGCCGCATAACTAATGAAGTTACTCTTCATTACAAAAGGATCACGCATATGCCTAAAGGGTACATTTTCCATATCCATTACCGGTATTGGCGAGCTATAAGGTTCATAAGGTGGTAATTTAAATTCTGCCGGGGTTATTTTCACTTTATCCCGGGTATGGGTCACAAAAAAACCATCCATAAATACGCCTACCGGGATATGCACATCAGTTTTTTCAGCAATAATAAACGCTTTTAAAAGCATATCATAAATATCTTGGGCTGCTTCAGCATGCAAGATAATCATACCGGTATCCAGCATAAAAGCCATCTCCAGCGTATCTGGCTGAATACTTAGCGGCGCATTCAACCCTCTGGTCATAAAAGCACAGACTAGCGGTAACCGCGAACCAGACCAGTTGGGGAAATTTTCAAAAGCTCGCAAGGCTCCTTGACCACCAGTAGCGGTAAAAACCCTCACCCCGGCCATAGCTGCCCCAATCACTTCTGACATTACCGCAAATTCACTTTCACCCCGAAAATATTCTTTAACATAGCCTTCGGCATACAGATCACCTACCAAGTGCATACTTTCTGATTGAGGGGTAATCGGGTAAGAAATAGCGATATCCACGTTAGCCCTTTTAACAGCTTCCTTTACTATTTCACTACCGGTAATGAAAACTTCTTGACGCTCTGCTTCAAAAAATAATTGCTGCGGATCCATTACTTTTTGTTCAATCACTTAAACCCCTCCTGCCTTCAACTTTTTTACTACTGCTGTTAAATCCTTAATGGTTTGAGTCTTGACATCTCGCAAAGAAATCATAGCATCTTCATGCCCCATTTCACCGCACAAAGCAATGGTGTAACAATTTGTGCCACCACGGATTATTTTAAGAGCCATGTTGGCAAAGTGACAGTGTACTCCTATGAAAATACAAACATCTATTTTATTATGCCAAATAGTTAGGTTAGGATGATTAGGATTAATCTCTACCGCCGGGTTAATCATCGGGTATTTAGGTCGGTAATCCGGCATCGGAATGATTTGCGCTCCCGCCGCCTCTGCTAATTCTTTGGCTGCTGCTGCTTTTTCGGCTACCCCTTCTTTCCAAGCCCAAAGAATTGATGGACCCGGGAAAAAAACAGGGGTTTTAGCTGTTAAAAGTTTTTCGGCTATTTTCTTCATGGCTGCTTCCAGTGAAACTATCTTGCCTTCAATGATCGCCTCACCAGGTTCGGGTAATAATACACCCATAGAGGCCGCCGCCGGTGGTAAATAACCTTCCGGTCCGGGCAATACTTGGTATTCACTACTAACTGTCATTTTTTCAAAAACCCCCTCTTAATAGAATTAGTAACCCACTTGAAAAGCGTGTTCGAAAAGGGTACCATGTAGCACATTTAAAATTTACATATTAATTCAATTAATCTTAAAACACACCCCCACCCTACCCTCCCCCATCAAGGGGGAGGAGA
>JAJOKO010000080.1 GCA_021129825.1 Desulfotomaculum sp.
TTCTTGCTCTGCTTTCAAAGCAAGCAAGAACCGTCCCCACTTGCTCTCCCATCACCGGGCAGTAAACCGGCAATCGTAAACTGAACTTAACCGGTCGATATAGGCTATTCAATAGCACATTCGTAGCAGAAATTCTTGACAGTGTTATTCAACCCCGCCCAAACTACCGCTAACAAGAATAGATAGCCTTTGAGTATTTGTTTTTCTACTTACAATATTTTACTACCTGCTTTTGTTGAACCCTTTGCTCTCCCGTACTTGCCACCTGTTATTAATAGCCTTCCAGTAGTGATGATTGACTGCTTAGCGACATTCTCTTGTACGATAAACCTTGATTCATATATCATGACGTATGGGGTAGTAGCTATTGTATTTACTATCAACCTAATATTAGAAGGGGGTTATTATTTGTGGCTATGAGTGCTTATTTTATGCCGACTGTCAATCTGATGGGTGTGGGATGTGTTAATGAAGCAGGTAATCGGGTTCAGGGTTTAGGTGGTAATAAGGTTTTAATTGTGACTAATGAGGGCTTAGTGAATGCTGGAATTGCAGGAAAAGTAGAAAAAATCTTGAAGGATGCTGGTTTGCAAGTGGTGATTTATGACAATGCTCAGCCTAATCCTACCGATCACAATGTGGACGATGGTTTTAAAGTTTGGCAAACTGAAAAATGTGATACTCTGGTATCGTTAGGTGGTGGATCTTCTCACGATTGTGCTAAAGGTATTGGTTTGTTAGTTGCTAACGGCGGTAAAATTCATGACTATGAAGGAGTAGATCAGTCTGATAAGCCGCCGGTGCCGTTAATTGCTATCAATACAACGGCTGGTACTGCTGCTGAAATGACTCGCTTTTGTATTATTACGGATACCAGTCGTGATGTCAAGATGGCTATTGTAGATTGGCGTGTGACGCCGGCTGTATCTATTAATGATCCTGAATTAATGGTGGCTATGCCGCCAGCATTGACTGCTTCTACTGGCATGGATGCTTTGACTCATGCGATAGAGGCTTATGTATCTACTGCTGCTACCCCGCTCACTGACTCTGCAGCCTTAATGGCTTTAAAGCTTATCTCTAAAAATTTGCCAATAGCAGTTGCTAACGGTACTAACATCGAAGCGCGGGAACAAATGGCGTACGCCCAGTTTTTAGCTGGCATGGCTTTTAATAATGCCAGTCTAGGCTATGTGCACTCTATGGCACATCAACTAGGTGGTTTTTACAATTTGCCCCATGGGGTTTGTAATGCCATTTTACTACCTTATGTTTCCCAATTCAACCTAATATCTTGTGCAGACCGGTTCAGCGATATTGCTGTTGCTATGGGCGAAAATATAACCGGTTTGTCTGTGAATGAAGCGGGCCAAAAAGCGATTGAAGCGATTAAAGATCTTTCTGCTTCAGTAGGGATCTCTGTTGGCTTAAAGGCACTCAATGTTAAAGAAAAGGATCTGGCTATTATGGCTGAGAATGCTAAGAAAGATGCTTGTCAATTAACTAATCCTCGTTTAGCTACTCAGGACGAAGTGGTCCAACTTTTCAAAGAGGCCATGTAAACCACAGGGATGGTTCAAAATTCATTGTATAAAATAAGGAGGTTAATATTGATGCTTTACGAAAAACCAAAGTTCAAAGCACGGTACGAAAATTTTGTTGGTGGCAAATGGACCCCGCCGGTAAAAGGAGCATATTTTGATAATATCTCCCCGGTTGACGGTCAGGTTTTTACTAAAGTAGCTCGTTCTACTCAAGAAGATATTGATTTGGCTTTAGATGCTGCTAACAAAGCTAAAGCTGCTTGGGTAAAAACTTCTTCCACTGAAAGAAGTAATATCTTGTTGAAAATAGCGGACCGGATTGAGCAAAACAAAGAAATGTTAGCACTAGCAGAAGTATGGGATAATGGCAAAGCCGTTCGCGAAACAATGGCAGCAGATATTCCGTTAGCAATTGATCATTTTCGATATTTTGCCGGGGTAATTAGAAGCGAGCAAGGAAGTACCGCAGATATAGATGCTAATACCGTTTCTATGGAAATTTATGAACCGCTGGGTGTAGTCGGGCAAATTATTCCTTGGAATTTCCCGATATTAATGGCTACTTGGAAAATAGCCCCCGCCTTGGCAACCGGCAACTGCGTGGTGTTAAAACCGGCCGAACAAACACCGGCATCTGTTATGGTAGCATTAGAATGTTTCCATGATCTGCTACCGGACGGGGTGCTTAATGTAGTCAATGGTTTTGGTTTGGAAGTCGGCAAACCACTGGCTTGTTCAACTAAAATAGATAAAATTTCCTTTACTGGTGAAACCAGCACCGGTCAGACTATTATGCAGTATGCCACTGAAAATGTGATCCCGGTTACACTGGAGTGTGGTGGTAAATCACCGAACATAATATTTGAAAACATTATGGCTGAAGATGACCAGTTGTTGGATAAAGCAGTAGAGGGTTTTGTGTTATTTGCTTTAAACCAAGGTGAAGTATGCACTTGTCCTTCACGGGTATTGATCCAAGAATCAATTTACGACCGCTTTATGGAAAAAGCATTGGAGCGGGTAGCCAAAATAAAAACCGGTCATCCGCTGGACATCGGAACCATGATCGGGGCGCAAGCTTCTCAGGAACAGTATGAGAAAATTTTGCAGTATATCGAAATAGGTAAAGCAGAAGGGGCCGAACTATTAATTGGTGGTAAGGCCAGAAAAGTAGCCGGGTTAGAAGCAGGATTTTATATTGAACCGACAGTATTTAAAGGAAACAATAAAATGCGTATTTTTCAAGAGGAAATATTCGGCCCGGTAGTAGCGGTGACCACTTTTAAAGACGAAGCGGAAGCTATTGAAATCGCCAATGATACTATCTATGGTCTTGGTGCCGGGGTATGGACTAGAGATATCCACCAAGCTCATAGTGTATCCAGAGCTATTGATGCCGGTCGAATTTGGATTAATTGCTACCATTTATACCCGGCTCACGCTTCGTTTGGTGGCTATAAAAAATCAGGTATTGGTCGGGAAACTCATAAAATGATGTTGAATAGTTACAGGCACACTAAAAACATTTTGATTTCTTACGATAAAAAAGCACTGGGTTTCTTTTAAGTGCAGGTGTAGACAGTTAACTGCAAACATTGGAAGATATTTTAAAGGGTGAATACACCGGTTATAATGTAATCCAGCACATATGATACGTTTACGAGCGTATTTGTGCTGGATTTTTTGTTTTACTGAGTTAATTATAAATTAAAAAAAGGAGTGGAAGTATTAATGAAAACTTTTGTGACACCAAAGAATATTATCTTTGGATGGGGAGCGCTGGAGTATCTTAAAGGAGTGCAAGGGAAGAAGGCTTTTATCGTAACTGACCCAACAATGAAAAGTCTGGGGTTTGTTGAAAAAGTTGTTGGATATCTTAAAGAGGCCGGTTTAGAGACAGAGGCTTTTACCGAAGCAGAACCTGAACCTTCGCGTGCTAATGTTGAAAAAGGTGCTAAGGCAATGTCTGAGTTTGCCCCTGATTGGATCATCGGTTTAGGTGGAGGTTCTGCTATTGATGTCGGTAAAGCGATGTGGGTTCTTTATGAATATCCAGGTATTTCCTGGGAGCAAATAGTAGCACCTGCTGCTGCTCCTCTCTTGCGACAAAAGGCACAATATATAGCCATTGCCACTACAAGTGGCACAGGTTCAGAAGTAACCTGTGCTGCTGTAGTTACTAACCGGACCCTTGATACACCCGTAAAAGAAGTTATTGTCGGTTCGGAAATTACACCGGATATTGCTATTACAGATCCAGAATTATCTTCACAAATGCCACCAAAAGTTACTGCCGCTACCGGTATGGATGCTTTAGTTCACGCTATTGAATCTTATACATCCATCGGCCGCTTCAGATATCGATAAATCTCTTGCTTTATCGGCTATTCAAATGGTATTCGATTATTTACCTAAAGCTTGCGCTGATGGGCGTAATCAAGTTGCACGCGAAAAAATGGCTACTGCTTCTTTAATGGCAGGTATGGCTTTCACTAACTCATTCCTGGGAATCGTACACAGTTTGGCACATCAAATAGGCACTCAATATCGCGTACCTCATGGTGCAGCCAACTCTTTAATGTTGCCATATGTTATCCAGTTTAATGCAATTGCTGTATCTGAACTGTATGCTGAAATTGCCTGTGCGCTTGGTATTGAATATGACAACAACAGGGAAGCGACACAGAAGCTTGTAGAAGCAGTCAAACAACTGCAAAGAGATATTGGTCAACCATCTAACATCAAGGGATATACAACAACATACGGAACAGAGGAAAAAATATTTTTTGCTGATCTGGATAAGTTAGCAGAAAACGCTTTAAACGATATATGCGTTTACAATAACCCGAGAGTACCAACCTTAAAAGACATGCGAGACCTTTATACCTGCGCCTACCACGGCAACAACGTAACTTGATAAAACAACTGGAAATTCTGTGTTTTTGACAAGCAAAACATAAGAAGAGGGGGGGTAGATATAAAATAATCCAAAATAATTTCGTAAGCAATTTATAATCTAATCCGGTACTATGATACGTTTACGAGCGTATTTGTGCCGGATTTTTTATTTTACCAAAACAGACGTTTTTTGTTCTCTATCCCTATAAACCGATGACTAACGACCGCTATTTTCAGGGTAAAAATAATTAAAAAATTGACACTCTAGCCGGTTAATAATACAATGATGAGAAATATGCGGTATAATGTAGTAACTCAAAACTTGTTTTACATAAGAAGGAGTGGTCAAGGGTTGTTACATAATACTAAAACACAGCAATTAAGGGCGGAGATAGAGCACTTAAAGCAAAAACGGCAAGCAGTGATATTGGCGCATTATTATCAACTGCCAGAAATACAGGATATTGCTGATTATGTTGGTGATTCGCTGGAACTAGCCCGGAAAGCAGCCAGTACTGAGGCTAAGGTGATAGTTTTTTGCGGGGTGCATTTTATGGCTGAAAGCGCAGCAATTTTGTCACCGGATAAAATTGTATTATTGCCGGATGCCGGGGCGGGTTGCCCGATGGCGGATATGGTTACGCCGGAGGCGTTGCGAGCCAAAAAAAGAACAATGCCTGGGGCGGTGGTAGTTACTTATGTTAATTCTTCAGCAGAGGTAAAGGCGGAGAGTGATATTTGCTGTACCTCGGCCAATGTAGTTAAAGTGATTCAAGCTATCCCGCCGGATCAAGAAATTTTATTTATACCGGATCGTAACTTAGGTGATTATGCGGCGACCCAAACTGGTCGTAAACTAGTGTCGTGGGCCGGATATTGCTATGTGCATGATCAACTTTCGCCGGCAGATGTGCGGCAAGCTAAAGCCCGCTATCCCAAGGCTAAGGTATTGGTGCACCCCGAGTGTAATCCGGCAGTAATTGCGATGGCGGATTACGTATCCAGTACCTCCGGTATATTGCGTTTTGCCAAAGAAAGCGTTGCTACTGAATTTTTGATTGGTACGGAAGGAGGTATTTTACACCAGTTAAGCAAACAAAATCCGACTAAAAAGTTCTATATCATTCACGAAAAATTGGCGTGTAAGGATATGCAGGCGACTACCTTGTTAAAGTTAAAAGAATGTTTAACAATCATGCAACCCCAAATAACGGTGCCGCCGGATATTAGGAAGCGAGCTTTAAATTCACTGGAGCGGATGTTAGAATAGGTTTAAAGGGGGTCTGAAAACATGTGTGGTCGCTATTTAGTAAACTTTAATAGCTCCGAATTGCCCCAACAGCAAACAGAAGTCTTGGTTATTGGTGGTGGTATTGCCGGCTTGTATACCGCTTGGCGAGCAGTACAAGCTGGTTTGAAGGTAACGCTGTTGACAAAGCGTACGGTGTTGGATACTAATACCGACCGGGCTCAAGGTGGTATTGCCGCTGCTTTAAGCGAAACAGATTCTCCCGAGTTACATTGCCAAGATACTATTTTGGCGGGGGCCGGTTTATGTGATGCCGCAGCTGTGAAAACACTGGTGCATGAAGGACCGGCCCGGGTGCAGGAACTGATTGACATGGGGGCTAATTTTGATTATTATGGTAATCAATTAGCGATGACTAAAGAAGGGGCGCACAGCAAGCGGCGCATCTTATACCAAGGGGATACTACCGGCACTGAAATTATGCGTACTTTAATGGAGCGGGTCACCAAACAGGGTGCAGCCACTATTTTAGAGCAGCATTTTGTGGTCGACTTGCTAGTGCAAGATGAACTGTGCCGGGGCGTGCTGGTTTTTGATGAAGGTACCGGCGGTTACCGCATTTTTTGGGCTCAAGCTGTAGTGCTGGCCACCGGCGGCGCGGGGCGTATTTATAACTATACCACCAATCCAGAAGTAGCTACCGGTGATGGCATCGCTATTGCTTACCGCGCCGGGGCAGAAGTGATGGATATGGAGTTTGTCCAATTTCATCCCACTACCTTGGTGTTGCCGGAGGCCCCGCGATTTTTAATATCGGAGGCAGTACGGGGCGAGGGCGCTCTGTTACGCAATAGCCAGGGTGAACAGTTTATGCCTAGCTATCATGGCATGGCGGAACTGGCACCACGGGATATAGTAGCCCGGGCGATATTATCTGAGATGGCTAAAACTAAGCAAGATTTTGTTTATTTAGATTTAACACACTTGCCTGGGAATAAAATAAAAGAACGCTTTCCGACTATTACTAAGACGTGTTTAAAATATGGTTTAGATATTACGCTAGATCTGATTCCGGTAGCCCCTGCGGCCCACTATATGATGGGTGGGGTGAAAACTAATAGTAATGGAGAAACTACTATTCCGGGATTATATGCCTGCGGGGAAAATGCCTGCCTGGCAGTACACGGGGCTAACCGTTTGGCTAGCAACTCGCTACTGGATGGTTTAGTGTATGGCAAGCGGATTGTAGCAGCAACACAGCAGAACATCCAGCAGAGAGCCATAACTAAATCTAGTTTTGTTAACGAAAACTTATTAGAATCTAAAGACTGTTTGGTTGCCCTGAGAAGCGAACTAAAATGGATCATGGGTGAAAATGTAGGTCCGTTGCGCACTAGCCAGCGTTTATCCCAAGCATTGGCATTTTTTGACCGGCAAGAGTGGTTGGAAAAGCACCGGGTGCGTAATTCTCAGGAAATGGAATTACGTAACATGTTAGCGGTAGGTCGATTAATTGCCGAAACGGCGCTGATGCGTACCGAAAGCCGGGGCGGGCATTTTAGATTAGATTATCCGGAAACCATTTCCCGCTGGCAGAAACATATTATTTTAAAAAGATAGTAATCACTGAACTTTGAGCGAAAGGAATGGCTATCATAATGAATTTAAATACGTTATTGTTAGATGAATTAATCCAGCGTTGTTTAATTGAAGATATTGGCACCGGGGATATTACTACCAATGCGTTGGTGTCGCCGGAGGCAGAAACAACAGCGGTTATTCAAGCTAAAAGTAGCGGGGTAGTAGCTGGTCTGCCGGTGGCAGCCAAAGTATTTAAACACCTTTGCCCGGAAATTGTATTTAAAGCCAAAGTGAAAGATGGTAGTCAGGTAGAACGGCAAACCACCTTGGCTGAAGTAAAAGGCAACACCCGGGCTATTTTAGCCGGGGAGAGGGTGGCATTAAATTTTTTGCAAAGGTTATCCGGTGTGGCTACCAAGACAGCTGTTTTGGTGGCTTTAGTGGCGATGTACCCGGCTAGAATAACAGATACCCGTAAAACCACCCCCGGATTACGGGTGCTGGAGAAGTATGCAGTGCGAGTGGGCGGCGGTTACAATCATCGTTTTGGGCTTTATGATGCTATTTTGATTAAAGATAATCATATCAAAGTAGCCGGCGGTATTACCCAAGCAATCGACTTATCCCGGCGGAATAACCCGCATGCCGCTAAAGTAGAAATAGAAGTAGAGGGTTTGGCGGGCGTAGAAGAAGCGTTAGCAGCTAATGCCGATATTATTATGCTGGATAACATGGATACAGCGTTGATGCGGGAAGCGGTGGATATGGTCGGTGGTCGGGCTTTGTTAGAAGCCTCCGGCGGGGTATCGGAAGAAAGCATTTTATCAATAGCTAAAAGCGGGGTAGACTTAATCTCAGTAGGTGCCCTTACTCATTCGGCTGTGGCTATGGATATTAGTTTGAACATAAAAAACTAACACATTAAGGGGGCTGATTTAATGAAAAATCAAATGTTTTCAGTGATTATAGAAAAAGATGCAACTGGTTACCTTGCTTTTTGTCCGGAACTACAGGGTTGCTCTACCCAAGCAGAAACTTACGAAGAAGTTATTGATGATATTACAGAGGCTATCCGCCAGCATGTTGAAGGGGTAACGGTATATAATGAAGATATTGTGTTGCATTAAGGGCTGTTTAATTTATGAAAGATAAAATATTAAATATTTTAAAAGCTAACCGGTCAGAGTGGACCTCTGGGGCAGATATTTGTCGCCGGTTAGCTGTTTCCCGCACGGCGATTTGGAAAAATATTAAAAATTTAAAGCAAGCCGGCTATAATATTGAAACCCAGCACCGCTTAGGTTATCGCTTGGTGGAGATACCGGATTTTTTATACCCGGCAGAAATTACCGCTGGTTTGGCTACAAAGTGTTTGGGCCAGCAAGTGATTCATTATCACCAGGAAAATTCTACCAATGAGGCAGCTAAAAAATTGGCTCGTCAGGGTGCAGAGCAGGGTACTGTAGTGGTAGCAGAACAACAAAGTAGTGGCAAGGGGAGAATGGGGCGGCATTGGCACTCGGCAGCCGGGGCAGATGTTTTATTTTCTATAATCCTATACCCAGAGATTAGCTTGGCTGAAATACCGCAAATCAGTATGTTGGCAGTGGTAGCTATCGCTAAAGCGGTTGAAAAAGTCTGTGCGGTTCAAGCGGGCATTAAATGGCCCAATGATTTGCTGGTTAACGGTCAAAAACTGTGCGGGGTACTGGTAGAGATGGCAGCAGAAGCAGACCGGGTACGTTATGTAGTATTAGGTATTGGTATCAATGTAAACTCTTTACCGCTGCAATGGCCGGAGGAAATCCGTAGCAAGACTACCTCGCTCAGAGCAGAGTGTGGTCAGGAAGTATCCCGGGTTAAGCTAATCCAAGCGGTTCTGGAAGCATTAGAGTTGCTATATGACCAGTGGCATCAACAAGGGTTTGCCCCGATTTCAAAACTATGGCGCACTTGGTGTGTATCACAGCACTGCCCAGCCACGGTAAAAACTATTCAAGGCAATTATACTGGTTGGATAGAGGGAGTCAGTGACAGTGGGGCTTTGTTGCTACGGATGGATGATGGTCGGGTCAAGACGTTTTTATCCGGTGATGTATCGTTGGCGGTAGATGGTTGATTTTGTATAATCACTGTTATCTGAGAGGAGGATAGAAAAATGACGCCAAAAGAAATTGCGGAAGAAGCAATCAAAAAATGAACAAAAGAATCACCAACGAAATTTTCTTAATTATTCAAAATGACAGAGCACTTATGGGAAAGTATTTAAGAGCTGTAAAGGAAAGTGGGCTTGATATTGTGAATCAAACAATAGGAAGAATTATAAAAAAGGAATACGGGCTTATTAATGTAAATGACAGAAAAGATAACCCATCTTGCACACTTATACAAAGTCATCAAAAATTTGAATGAGTGGCAAGATGGCAAGCGGATGGCTAATTGACTTATGGGTGAAAACTAGCTAACCCACAAGGGGGAGGGTTAGGGTGGGGGTGTGTTTTAAGATTAATTGGATTAATATGTAAATTTTAAATGTGCTACAGGGTACCCTTTTCGAACACGCACTAAAACTTTACTTTTTATATTTGATTTAAATATTGCCTTTATTTATTTGTTTCAATAGAATATGATACAGTTATGTCAGAATTATAATCTTAGACCGTCAGGAAGTGATCACCATACCATCAA
>JAJOKO010000155.1 GCA_021129825.1 Desulfotomaculum sp.
AGGTTCTAGGTTCTAGGTTCTAGGTTCTAGGTTCTAGGTTCTAGGTTCTAGGTTCCTTGTGCTTCGTGCTTCATTTATCGTTTTTCTCACTGGCAGACACATAGGTCTGCCTCTACGTTATTTTTTTGCTTTTCCATTAGCCGATTTTTGATACAAGGTGCTGTTTCAGGGTATTAAGTCTATTTTTTACACTACCATCAATAACTTTATCCCCAACACGCATCACCACGCCACCCAACAAAGTAGCATCTATCAGATATTCAGTGGTTACCTTTTTTCCCACTAAACTTTTTAATACTTTAGCTAATTCTGTTTTACGGGTTGCAGTTAATTCTTGCGCTGAAATAACTTCGGCTTCTACTACATCACGAGCAATATTAACCATATTTATGAATTCAGCCACAACTTCACCCAAATAAGCTTCGCGCTGATTATCAATAAGCAAGCATAAAAAGTTTTGTACTGTCTCAGAAATACGTTCTGCAAACAACGCTTTCAGTACTTCGTGTTTTGCAGTAGCGCTAATTTGAGGATGATCAAGAATTTTTTGGATATCCTGCTCGCTTTCAATAATCATCAACACACTTTTCAAATCTGCTTCTATTGCATCTAACGCTTTTTGTTCGGTAGCAATTTCATAAAGAGCTTGAGCGTATCTTCTGCCCACTGCCCCCCCTAACATGGTAACTTACCTGCCTCATCTACAAATCTTTCCACCAAATCTTCTTGTAAATCTCCGGTCATTTTCTCAGAAACAACTTTAGAAGCCACCAAGATTGACAACCCGGCTACTTCGTTTCTTAATTCAGCAATCGCTTTATCACGCTCTACTTGAATATCTTGCATCGCCCGATCTTTAATATGCTTAGCTTCCGCTTTAGAAGCTTCTGCAATTTGATTCGCTTCCTCTTCCGCTGTTTTAGTAGCTTTTTGAATAATTTCCCGAGCCTCTTCTTTAGCCTTGGCAAAATCCACCCTAAGCTGATCACGAAGATCATCAGCCTCTTTACGGCTAGTTTCGGCACCGGTAATCTCTGCACTGATACTCTCTTTGCGTTGGTCAATAACTTTCATTAATGGTTTCCAAACCACTAATCGCAAAAAAATCAAAAGTATCGCAAAATTAAATAACTGCATCAGGAATGTAGCATTAAAAACTAGCGGTCCATCGCCACCTCCTGCTAGAGCAACTTCAACAAGTTCAAGTTCCACTTGTCAACCTCCTTCCATTACCAGGTTGCTACACTTAACTAAATACAACCAACAACTTTCCATAATAAGGTTACTTAACCCGCTATTCCAATGAGAATAAAGGCAATAACAATAGCAATAACCGGCATCGCTTCAATCAAACCAATAGCGATAAACATCGTTACCTGTAATGAACCTTTTGCTTCCGGTTGACGAGCGATCCCTTCTACCGTTCTACCGGCTACTAAACCAATACCAATACCCGCACCGGCTGCTGCTATACCAGCAGCAAGACCCGCACCTAAAGCAGCTGCAGCACCTACATCCATGTTTTTTGTTCCTCCTTTCATATTTAAAAAGCTAAAAGTATATTATTGCTAAATGAGTCACCAAAATTATTAATTATTAATGATGCTCATTAACAGCCTGTGATATATACACAATAGTAAGTATACAGAAAATGAAAGCTTGTAACATCCCTATAAATATTTTAAACGCCAACCAGATTACACTAGGAATAAAACCACCAAGAACAGTAGCCATTGGTGAAATCATCGCCAACAACACCACAATCATCATGCCCCCGGCAAAAATATTACCAAATAAACGCATTGCTAATGTAACCGGTTTAGCTACTTCTTCTACTATCGCTATCGGTAGAAATAAAGGGTGGGGTTGGATAAAATGTTTAAAGTGACCAAATCCTTTGGCTTTAATACCCATGACATAAACAAGCACAATCACCATCAACGCCAAAGCCGCTGTGGTATTAATATCAGCAGTAGGCGAGAACATAGTAGGCATCAAACCTAACATGTTAGAGAAAAGAATGAACATGAACAGGGTCAGGATAAAGGTTACTAAGGATGCCGCTCTTTTTTCGTTTTCAATATTGCTAAAGATCAGGTCTTTTAAAAATTCGTATACCGTTTCATATACTACTTGCAAGCGACCAGGTTTATTTACACTGGCATTTTTAGTAGCCAAAAAACCTACTAACAACACTAAACCCATCACAATCCAAGTCATAATTACTGTTTTTACGTCAATTTCTATCGGTATCCCGACAAAATAACCTAAATCTAAATTTTTTTTGACATATTCACCTAAAACAGCTTCCCAGAGACCATATTTCTCCCCCTCAACTTCCTTCAAATCTCGCATCAACATCTCCCCCCTTTTCTCAATTAGCTTTTTTATAATTTACAAGCAGTTTAATACCAAAATCAAGAAAAGATATTACTGGGGCCACCATTAATCCGGCAGCTACCCCGTAAATACTTAACCCACTGACTTGAGTTGATGAAAATATCAACCCTATTATCAACACCCACCGGACAAAAAAAGTTATTTGACTGTAAATTATTCCCCGGCGAGAACGATATTGCGGTTCTAACGAATAGCTCAATCCTATGTAAGTTAAGGTAATGTTTATAACACCGACCACTACGCCCAGTAACATTCCCCATTTAAACGCATCTCCCGGATTTAGCATTAATCCGGCAGCACATAAAATCATAACCACACCAAGCAACTTAGCGGTACGTGTTAATTGTTCGCTCATGCTTCGTTCTGGAGATATATTAAATAGATTAAACACAACCCACTCACGCCTTTTCTTCAAATAACATCTGCAATGTTTTTACCACGGCTATTATACCAACAGCCAAGCCTAATAACAAGCAAATTATTAAAAACAACGGGGCGGTCTCTAATTTACTGTCTATGTAACGCCCGATGTAAAAACCAGCGGTAACAGTAATAGCCATTTCCACGCCAATAACAGTGGTTACTGACAAAGCCTGCCAAACCGGCGCCTTGCCGTTGCGTTTTTTGGAGGTTTTTTTTGAATCTATCAGCGTTAACTCCTTTAAATTACGGTTTGCGATGCACAGTTTAAACATGGTAACCAGCAAATTAATTTCACTTGCTACTTTGATTATCTTCTACACCAATAAATTTATTCCTGCTTATTTTTTTGTTTTTTTAAAAGTTTTTTGTTTTTTCTAAATTCACAAATAATTCCGCCAATCTTCTGGTCGTTTTTCAGCCAATTTAAATTGATAACAAATCGCTTTTGTAATTCTGCTAGCAGCCTGCCCATCACCATAGGGGTTTACCGCTTCAGCCATGCGTTTATAGATTGCTGAATTATCCAATAATTCTCGAGTGTGTCTTTCAATGTATTGTTGTTTAGTGCCGATCAAGCGCACTGTCCCTGCTTGTACTGCTTCGGGGCGTTCGGTGGTATTTCGCAACACTAGTACTGGTTTGCCCAACGCCGGTGCTTCTTCTTGTAATCCGCCAGAATCAGTAAGCACCAAATAACTGCACTGCATCAAGTTAATAAAGGGTTGGTAATCCAACGGTTCAATCAGGTGAATGCCGGCAGTAGTACCCAGTATTTGTTGTACCGTTTCTCTTACTACCGGATTTTTATGTACCGGAAAAATTATTTTTACATCCGGATAATCTGTTTTTATTGTTTGAAGAGCTTGGCAAATATCCCGCACCGGTTGACCTAAGTTTTCCCGGCGGTGAACGGTAACCAACAAGATTCGCTGCTTGTGGTAGTTTATCCCATCAAGTGCCGGAATATCAAACTTGTAATCCCGGCGGATTGTATTTTGCAAAGCATCAATTACAGTATTACCAGTCACATAAACAGATTGCGGGTCAATTCCTTCTATGAGTAAATTTTCTTTAGCAGTCGGGGTAGGTGCAAAATGAAGGTCGGTCAAAACCCCGGTCAGGCGTCTGTTAATTTCTTCCGGAAAGGGGGAGTATTTGTTGTTAGTACGCAAACCGGCTTCTACATGACCAACCGGTATTTGATTATAGTAAGCAGCCAACGCCGCAGTAAAGGTAGTGGTAGTGTCGCCATGCACTAGTACTAAATCAGGACAAAATTGATCCAACACCTCTTTTAAGCCTAACAACGCGCGAGCGGTGATATCAAATAACGTTTGACCCGCCTGCATAATGTTTAGGTCGTAATCTGGTTTTATATCAAAAATTTGTAGTACTTGATCCAGCATCTCCCGGTGTTGAGCAGTGACGGCTACCCGACATTGCAAACCAGCTGTTTTTTTCAGTTGTAGCACCAGCGGCGCCATTTTAATCGCTTCCGGTCGAGTACCGAAAACTGTTAGTATTTTGAGCATGTTTTTCCTCTGCAACCTCTCGTTTTTCATTGGTAGATACATCCTTATAATTTCTAACTTCTCAAATCAGGTAACCTTTTTTCTTCAGTTTATCAAGATGCTGTTTTTTGGCAACATCAATATCTACATTGTATTGTTCTTCCAACACAAACATCATCGAAACAGCTGTTTGCGCTACATCCAGCAACTCATTGGCTACCAACTGCATAATTCGGCGTTCATCCAATTGTGCTTTTTCGCCGCTCATGCCACGCAGTTTGCCAATTACTTGGGCTAATTCCCCAGCTTCTTCCATCAATTTTAAAGCAGTTGATTCTAAAGTTGGCGAAAGATTATTTAATTTAGGTAAAGAAATATCTTTGGTTTGCATCTTTTGGTTAATACTCCTTATGATTTTTGAATATACTCAATTAGTGTTTTCTCTATTGTTTTAGTATAGCTACCTTTTATTAAATTCTTTCCACTCTATCCCTAGTTGACACACAGCAGCCCTAATTGTTTCAACCTGTAAATTATTTCGCGATACTTCATTGCCCAGCAACAAAATATTCCATGTGTATTGGTTCAGAACATAAATCTTTACGCAATTTGACCGGAAACGGTTTCCCGCTATCTTGATAAATTTCTAACACCGCTACCAGTGCATCTTGGACATTTTTCATCGCTTCAGAAAAATCTTCTCCTTCTGTTACTAATTCAGGCAACACCGGACTGGTAACAGTATAGCCACCTTCTGCTTGAGGACTTAAAACCAGTGGTACTTTATAAAAAAAATGCGCCATATTTAAATACCTCCTTGCTGATTTGTCATTCGCAAATATTATATATTATCAGATACCTGTATTTTAACTTTTTTCTGCAAAACAAAATAAATTCCTGCTATTAATAAATATTTCTTCATAAAAAATTATTTTTGCGGAGAAAATAGCACCAGTTGAATATCCGCTTCACCAAACATATCTAACGCCATTTGGTCGGGGTAATCCCCGGCAAAAACCACCCGCTTAATACCAGCGTTTATAAGCATCTTCGCACATAATATGCAGGGCTGGTGGGTTGCATATACTGTTGCTCCTTTGACAGCTATACCATGTACAGCAGCTTGGATTAATACGTTTTGTTCGGCATGCAGACCCCGGCACAGTTCATGTCGCTGACCAGATGGTATCTTTTGCCGGTCACGTAAGCAACCAATATCTAAGCAGTGTTTCAGCCCGGAAGGGGCACCATTGTATCCACTAGCCAGGATGTGATTGTCCTTAACGAGCAAAGCCCCCACCTGACGGCGGAGGCAAGTTGCTCTGCTAGCTGCTAATTTAGTTATATCCATAAAATATTGATCCCATGAAGGTCGCATGTTTAATTTACCCCAGTTCAATCATTAATAACTAATTATAATTAACTTTAAATTTATTGTATAATATCATTAGCCGTATAACAACCAAGCAAAAAACCCTGCCGTTTTTAGCAACAGGGGATTTCACTTTTCACTTTTAGTGCGTGTTCGAAAAGTATGTTTGTGGTAACCCCCCTCCCCTTAATCCCCTCCCACGAGGGGAGGGGAAATCAAGTCTCCTCCCCCTTGATGGGGGAGGGTAGGGTGGGGGTGTGCTTTAAGGTTAATTGGATTAATATGTAAATTTCAAATGTGCTAAATGGTACCCTTTTCGAACACGCACTTTTAATAAAGTGGGTATTTTGCACACAAACTGCTGGCCATCTCTTTTGCTTTAGCCCTGGCACTAGCATCATTTTTTTGGTTGATAGCAATAGCTATAATTTCTGCGATCACTTTCATGTCTGTTTCTTTAAACCCTCTGGCAGTAACCGCCGGGGTGCCAATACGAACACCACTGGTAACCATTGGTTTTTGCGGGTCATTAGGTATCGCATTTTTGTTCACAGTCACATTGACATCTTCCAATAATTTTTCAGCCTCTTTACCGGTAACGTTACTACCGTGCACATCAACCAGCATTAAATGGTTGTCAGTGCCGCCGGATACCAAGTTAAAGCCCCGTTCTACCAGTGCTGTTGCCAATGCTTGCGCGTTATTGACAATTCGTTGCTGATATTGCTTGAATTCTGGCTGTAATGCTTCTTTAAAAGCCACCGCTTTAGCCGCAATAACGTGCATTAACGGGCCACCTTGAATACCAGGAAAAATCGCTTTGTCAATTTGCTTGGCGTATTTTTCTTGACACAGTATCGCACCACCCCGGGGACCACGTAAGGTTTTGTGAGTAGTCGTGGTCACTATATCCGCATGGGGCACCGGATTAATGTGTAGGTCTGTAGCACACAGACCAGCAATATGAGCCATATCCACCATAAATAGCGATCCCGACTCCCGGGCTATTTCACCCATGATTTTAAAATCTATCTCCCGTGAATAAGCACTGGCACCGCCAACAATCATGTTTGGCCGGTGTTTTAGTGCTAACTGGCGCAATTGATCGTAATCAATACGATGGGTATGCTCATCTATCCCGTAAGCCACAATATTAAAGTAACTACCAGATACATTTACCGGACTACCATGGGTTAAGTGACCACCGTGGGCCAAGTTCATACCCATAATGGTATCACCGGGCTTCAAAAGAGCAAAGTATACCGCAAAGTTAGCGTTAGCACCCGAGTGCGGTTGCACGTTAACATGTTCGGCACCAAAAAGTTTTTTAAGGCGATCTCGCGCCAGATCTTCGGCAACATCCATAAATTCACAACCACCATAATAACGCTTGCCGGGATAACCCTCCGCATATTTATTAGTAAATACCGAGCCTTGAGCCTCCATTACCGCTTTACTGACAAAATTCTCGGAAGCAATTAGTTCTATGGTACCCCGCTGCCGTTCTGTTTCCTTAGTGATCGTTTCGTAAATTTCAGCATCCACCTCTGTCAATTGCTTTACATCTACCATATTATCTGCCACCTTTCCAATAATAAAACTTATTTTATGCTATATTTTTCTTCTATGTCCGTGATTTTTTGGATGCGTTGTTGGTGCCGGTCGCCAGCGTAGTTTGTCTTTAAAAATACTTCAACCATTTCTTTAGCCACCTCTGTCGTTACCACTTTAGCACCCAGCACCAGAATGTTAGCATCATTATGCTCGCGGGTCATTTGAGCAGTGAATTTATTGTGACAATTAGCCGCCCGGATACCCGGTACTTTATTAGCTGCAATACAAATACCAATGCCAGTGCCGCAAATAAGGATACCCAACACTTTAGAGCCGGAGTGGGCAACGGTATCCGCTACTACTTTTTCTGCTACCGCCACTGCTTGATCGGGATAATCCACACTAGCAAGACTACCGGTACCCATATCTGCTATTTCTATCCCGGTAGATCTTTTTAAATATTCAATTATTTCTGATTTGAGCTGGTAACCGGCATGATCGCTACCAATAATTATTTTCAATATCCGCACCCCTTTAAAAACTTATCTAAGCTTTTGTTAATAAGTTGCTTTAGTGTTTGGGCACACTCTACATAAACATGCTGGGGTTGCCCAATAGGGTCTGGTATGTCTCCCGCTATCCCGGCATATTCTCCCAATACAAATACTTTTTTTACTGCTCCGGCATCAAGTTGCAACACCTGCAAACGATGAACACCGGTCATGGTTAACACCAAATCTGCCGTTGCCAATAATTCAGCGTTAAGCAAGTTTGCTTGATGACCGGAAATATCTATGCCAGTTTCATCCAAAACTGTTATTGCTTGTGTGGCCGCTGGGCTACCCGGCAAAGCCATAGTGCCAGCAGATAATACAGCAACATCCCTACTAACACAACGTTCTTTTAAAATCGCTTTCAGTAAACCCTCGGCCATGCTACTACGGCAAGTATTACCAGTGCAGACAAATAGTATTTTCATTTTTAGCATCCACCCCGTTTTAAGCAACTACTGCTTGACAGTATTATAGCAAAAGTATTAATTTGAAACAATGCCCTGGCGGTCAAAGGCTTATTTTTATTTTAAACAGTTGCCAGTTAGCAGTTGACGGTTTCGATTGCCAGCTATATATTATTGCAACTTGGATATTCATACAAAATCCAGATAATGCACTTTAAGAGGATGTTCGAAAAGTCCGTGCGAAATACCCAGCGAATTTCTGCGTTAACTTTGTAATAGCGACGCTTACGTATTATTTATACGCTTCACGCCACCATTACAAAGTCGCCTTGAACTTCTTGGGTCTATCGTACTCCTTTTCGAACACGCACTTTAATGTTCTTTTGACGACTGACTGGCCCGACGCAAGCGATCCATTACTGCCCGCCCCAACCCGCTTTCCGGTAAACCTTCCGCCAGAATTATATCTACACCAGCAGCATCAAATTTACGCAAAGCCGCATAAAGCATTGCCGCGGCAGTAGCCGGGTGATCACGCTGACCATATTGTAAAACCATTATCCCGGGATAGCGATCAGCGTTTTCGGCACTAGCCAGTATTCCTATTTGTTTTCCGGATGCCGCATAGTTATTTATTATTTCTAAAGTGCGCCGGGCTACCTCGCCTGCCGTGCCTTCCAGCAACATTAATTTGGCCCGGGGAGCATAGTGCCGGTATTTAATGCCGGGGGAGCGCGGGGGCTGATCTTGTTGTGTCGAATAATATTCTACCCGGCCAATTATTTGTTGTAACTGCTCTGCCGTTACACCGCCGGGACGTAAAATAACCGGTGTTTCACCACTGATATCTAACACAGTAGATTCCACACCCAGATCAGTCGCACCACCATCCAGCACCCCGTGAATTACTCCCGCTAAATCATCCCATACATGCTGGGCGGTGGTCGGACTAGGAGTACCAGAGCGGTTGGCGCTGGGTGCCGCTACCGGCACTTTAGCTGCGGCAATTAATTTTAGTGCTACCGGGTGATCGGGCATCCGCACCGCCACGGTATTGAGCCCGGCGGAAACTTCCCGGGGTACTGCTTTTGTTTTAGGCAATACCAACGTGAGTGGTCCCGGCCAAAAAGATTTCATTAATTTTAGTGCTACCGGTAGACATTCAGCGGCCAACAAATTAACATCATCAATAGCAGCAATATGGACTATCAAAGGATTGTCTGCCGGACGGTCTTTGGCTTTAAATATACCGCTCACCGCCGGACCATCTAAAGCGTTAGCTCCCAATCCATACACTGTTTCGGTTGGAAAAGCAACCAAACCCCCCTCGCGAATGATGGCGGCAGCCTCTTTTATAGCGGTGTCATCCTTGTTTATATCATTTATTTTCCAGTATAATGTTTTGATTACCAGCACCCCCCACTTCATAAAGAGTACTCTCGGAAAGTCTAACCCCACTATTTCTGTACCTTTCAAAGAAAGTT
>JAJOKO010000086.1 GCA_021129825.1 Desulfotomaculum sp.
AAATGTGCTAAATGGTACCCTTTTCGAACACGCACTTACATTCTAATTATGGGACATGTTCTAATTCTTCGACACGCACAGGTAAATTCCTTTTTAAAAAGATGATTTTTGCAAGTAATTTGTTGGTAAGCAAGGAAAAATATAAGTAGGTACTCGCAATAAAAATTATCGAAAACAAAAAAGATGTAAGGACAGGCTGACAGCCTGTCCTTACATCTTTTTGATAATCACTAACTACTTATTCACAGCAGTTCATAAAGTAAAGCCGCCTCTTTAGCCGGCACAGTATCTTTAATAACTGCTATCTTCACCTTTAAAGTTCGGTTGCCCAAGACCACCTCTAAAACATCACCAATTTTTACATCGCTACTGGCTTTGGCCACCCGGTCATTTAACTTTGTTTTTCCGTTATCACACACTTCTTTAGCCAATGTACGTCTTTTAATAATCCGAGATACTTTTAAAAACTTATCTAATCTCATCATTACTGCTTATTAGCTACCGCATCTTTCAAAGTTTTACCCGCCTTGAAAGCAGGTACTGTGGTAGCAGCAATAATAATTTCCTTTCCCGTTTGAGGATTATGACCTTTGCGCTCTGAACGAGCATTACTTTTAAATGTACCAAAACCCACTAATTGCACTTCTTCTCTAGCCACCATTACCGCAGTAATCGTTGCTAACATTGCCTCCACTGCTTTTTTAGCATCTTTTTTAGTTAATTCTGCTTTTTCTGCTACACTAGCAATTAATTCGGACTTATTCATCAAAAAACCTCCCTTAGTTTTTTATAATTATTTCATCTCAGGCTTTTATTAGGTTATCATTTTAATTAATACCAAAATTTCTCAACACCTATTAATTATTAACCTGAGTTATCTTAACACTCATAATCATCCATATGGATATAAACTGTTTAATTCGATTAACATAGTTTCAATTCCTTCTAAATTTTTTTAAAAAAACAAAAAAATCTGTTTATTACTGATTATGTTTACCATTTTGTTTTTTTTCCAAACATTTAGCTTGCTGCCATAAATCATCCATTTCTTTCAAAGACATGTCCGCTAACAGTTTACCCTGCTCATTTGATTTTTGTTCTAGATATAAAAATCGCTGCTGAAACCTTTCATTAGTAGTAGTTAGTGCTTCTTCAGCATCTATTTTTAATAAACGCGCTACGTTAACTACCGCAAAAATAATATCACCTAACTCAGCCGTTATTTCCGATTCTTGCCCCCTTTCAATGGCAACATCCAGCTCTTTTAATTGATGGGGACATTCCGTGTAACGGTGTGTCCCCTCTCCTTTAAAGTCCGGCCAATCAAATCCTACCTGAGCTACTTTAGCTTGTAGTTTAGCAGATCTAATTAAAGCAGGCAAGCATTTAGGGATATTAGCAAGTAAGGATCGTGCTTCGCCCGGACCACTTTGCTCTTTAGCTTTGATTTTATCCCAATTCACTAATACTTCTTGGCTATTTTTAGCTGTAGTATTACCAAATACATGCGGGTGTCGCCGGATCATTTTTTCGATTACGGTGGCAATAACATCCTTGATATTAAATTGTTTTTCTTCAGCAGCCATTTGGGCGTGAAATACCACTTGTAATAATACATCACCCAATTCGTCACAAACTTTAGCCTGATCCCCTGAATCCAGTGCTGCTATTACTTCATAAGTTTCTTCAATCAAGTACTTTTTAATACTTTGAGGGGTTTGCTCTTTATCCCAAGGACATCCCTGCTCGCCCCTCAACTCAGCCATAATCTCAACCAGCCGGTCTAAGGGATACTCGCATCGACTCAAATCTTGTGGTTTATTATTCATCATTACACCATGCTCCTTAGCAGTATTTGTTTTTTGATTCTAAACACGTCCTCTAACTACCGGTTCCTGATTTAAAATGTTTCTGCATTAAAACAACAAACTCTTCTGCCTGGATAGTTTCTTTTTCAATCAAAGTTTGGGCAATGTCGTGTAAAGCTTTCATGTTTTGATCAAGTAACTGCTTGGCTTGCAGATAACAAGTATCAATGATGCTTTTTACTTCTTGATCGATAGCAAAGGCAATTTCTTCACTGTAATTACGATCTCTGGCTATATCCCGACCTAAAAATATTTCGTGCGACTTATGACCTAGCGTTAACGGTCCCAAACGCTCGCTCATACCATATTCCATAATCATTTTTCGGGCTTTTTCAGTCACTTTTTCTAAATCATTTTGGGCCCCGGTACTGATTTCTTTTAACACTAGCTCTTCTGCTACCCGCCCCCCCAATAGCATCGTAATTTGGTCAATAAGCATTGAGCGGGTGATATAATAACGATCTTCTTTAGGTAACAATAACGTATAGCCACCGGCTTGTCCTCGGGGTATAATGGATATTTTATGCACTGGATCAGTATTAGGCAGTAAATAACTGGCCAGTGCATGACCAGCCTCGTGATAGGCAATCAAGCGTTTTTCTTGATCGCTGATCACTCTGGATTTTTTCTCCGGTCCGGCCAATACCCGCTCAATACTATCCTCCAATTGTTTTTGCTCAATTTGTTCTTTATTTAGTCTGGCGGCCAACAAAGCCGCTTCATTTACCAAGTTAGCCAAGTCTGCCCCGCTAAAACCAGGTGTGCGCCGGGCGATTACTTCTAAGTTGACATTGCTTGCCAACGGCTTTTTTCTAGTATGTATTTTTAATATCGCCTGGCGGCCGGATACATCCGGCAACGGTACTACAATTTGCCGGTCAAAGCGTCCCGGTCTTAACAATGCCGGGTCCAAAATATCCGGCCGGTTAGTAGCTGCAATAATAATAGCACCTTCATTAGGATTAAAGCCATCCATTTCTACCAACAACTGGTTCAGAGTTTGCTCTCGCTCATCGTGACCACCCCCCAAACCAGCCCCACGTTGCCGTCCCATCGCATCAATTTCATCAATAAATATGATGCAGGGAGCATTCTTTTTAGCTTGTTCAAACATATCCCGCACTCGCGAAGCCCCTACACCCACAAACATTTCTACAAAATCTGAGCCGCTGATACTGAAAAACGGCACCGCTGCTTCACCGGCCATAGCCCGTACTAATAAGGTTTTACCGGTACCCGGTGGTCCTAATAACAGGACTCCTTTAGGCATTCTAGCACCTATCTTTTTAAACTTTTCGGGTGTTTTTAAAAACTCTACAATTTCTATTAACTCCGCTTTTTCTTCTTCGGCCCCGGCAACGTCATCAAAAGTTACTTTTTTATCTTTACTGGTATACAACCGGACTTTACTCTTGCCAAATTGCATCATTTTGTTACTGCCACCCTGCATCCGGTTCATTAAAAATAAAAATATTAATACTAAAAAAACAAGCGGTAACATACTGATCAGTAAAATACTCCACCAACCAGGTTGCGGGGGTGGTTTAACATCTATTAACAAGCGTTGTTCTTCAACTAATTGCATCATGCGATCATCAGGCCAAATACCTTTAGCCACAAAATTAACATTATCTTTTTTTAGCGTACCGGTAATAAAATTAGTATTATCTTTTACTTGAAACACGATGCTTTTTATTTGCCCTTGTTCAATTTTTGCTATTAATTCGCTATAAGTTAATGTTATAATAGCTGCTTTCGGGGTAGCTGTAAAAGCAATTATCATCACTATAAATAAGACGATTGCTATATAAATCAACAAATTTTGAGTGATTTTATTCAAAAACAGTCCTCCCTTTTTTACTAGCTATATTTTTGAAATATAAAAAGAAGCCCTTTTTAAGGGCTTCTCTTTATTACTGTTCCATTTGTTTAGCTAAAAATCCTGCTGCTGTTTCCGCTAATTTTAACTCCAATTGATCCATTTTAATATCTTTTTCGGCGGTGGCCAAGATAACTGCTCCAATCGGGTCTCCTTCTGAGATAATCGGGGCAATTACTTTACTGGTATATTTGCTTTCACCGTTATCAATAATAGCGCTTTCTTGACCATGACCTTCTGCCAGGTTACTGACTACTACCGGCTTACGTTCTTCCATCGTTTTTTCAATTATTAAACCGATTGGTTTGTTTAATAATTCTTTCTTCGATGTGCCGGCTACAGCAATAATCACATCTCGATCTGCTATGCAAGTAACGTGACCTAAAGCCTCGTGTAGAGAATCCGTATACTCTTGGGCAAAATCGCCTAATTCTTTGATTGGAGAATATTTTTTGAGGATTACTTCCCCGTCTCGGTCTACAAAAATTTCTAGTGGGTCGCCCTCTCTAATCCGTAATGTGCGGCGAATTTCTTTAGGTATCACTACTCTTCCCAAATCATCTATCCGACGTACAATTCCCGTTGCTTTCATAAAAATCATCTACCCCCTTAATTTTTTATTATCCGACCTTTTTGACTATTTGCGCTTCTTCCCGCACTCCATCCATGAACTCTCGAAAGTGCCGCTTTTTCGCTTCATAAGTCAGTTGCTCCGCTATTAGTGACTGCACTTCCTCAAAAGGCTTTTCTTGTGCCGGCATATTTTTTTCCAGTTTAATAACATGGTAACCAAACTGGCTGCGTACCGGTACAGTAGTGTGTTCTCCCACCTCCAACGCTTGGGCCGCTTGGGCAAAAGCTGGATCTGTTCGTCCTTGCTCGGGAGAAAACTTAAATAACCCCCCGTGTTCTTTACTGCCGGTATCTTCCGATTTTTCTTGAGCCAAAGTAGCAAAATCTGCTCCTTGTTCTAAACTGGCAATAACTTGCCGGGCCAATTCTTTAGCTGCTGCATCATCCCGCTGCACTGGCAAATTTGGCTGGCCAGTTTCATTACTAAAAAAAAGAATGTGTCTGACCTCTAAACTACTTGGTATTATAAATTGTTCTTTATTTTGCTGGTAGTATTCCCTGACTTGCTCATCACTAATCGCTATTAAATCCTTTGTTATTTTTTGGTATAGATTAGCTGCGCTAAATTCGCTTAATATCATCTTACGCAGTTCAATTTCATTTATACCCACATTTGCCAAGTCTTGCTCAAACTCTTCCCCGGTTGGATACGACTCTTTAATCTCTTTTATTTTTTGATCAATCTCTGTTTCAGAAAACAATACTCCTTTTTCGGCTGCTTGTTGGCGCACCAGCATTTCGGTAATCAGTTCATCCAATATTTCTGTTTTGATATTGGATGCCATTTGTTGCCCTGATTCCGACTCAAAATCCACGCCTCGTTGACTTAACTGGTTTTTTACATCACTGACCCGTTTATTGTATTCTGCCATGGTAATTGGTTCGCCATTCACGGTAGCAGCCAGATCACCGGTGGGACCTGCTACTCCAAAAGTTAATGTCGCTACTAACAGCACACCTATTAATAAACTGATTACTAACAACGCTGCCATTAATGATTTATATCTTTCAAAATTCACCCCAACCACTCCTTTTTAATTCTTAGTTTACAGTTAAAAGCAGTTATCAGTTGCCAGTTATCAGTTTACGGTTAAAACCAGTAAACCAATAACTGATAACTGATAACCGATAACCGGCAACTGGTTTTACAATTCTTCCATAAAATCAAGCAATTTTTTAAGAGCGGTTCCATCCAGCGGTGATTTGCTCTTTAGCTTGAATTTTATTTCAAAACCGGCTTCTTTCTGCTGAAATTTCACTTGATTCGGATATCGTTCTGCCAATTGCACTAATTTAGTCATATCTAACGATGGGTTAGCATGAAAAATTAAACAAACCACTTCTTGTTGATAATTGATTGCTTTAGCCTTTAATTGCCCGCCTCTGTTTTTGATCCTCGCCACCAGCAATAAGCGTTGTACTTGTCCCGGCATTTCGTGATCATGCTGTTGTAACTCTACCTCTAACTGGTGTAATTCATCTTTACTGCTTATCGCTGCTATCCGGCGGTATAGATCCAACTTTTGATTTTGATCACCCTTTACATATTGATCCGGAATACCGGCATCCACCGGCAATTCTACTACTGTTCCCGGCACCACTGCCACCACTTCACCTTTAACTTCTTGCACCGCCTGTTCCAACATCTGACAATATAAACTAAACCCGACTTCCGCAATTTGACCGTGCTGCTGGGCCCCTAAAATATTACCCGCCCCTCTGATTTGTAAATCACGCATGGCAATCTTGTAGCCAGAGCCAAATTCAGTAAATTCTTTGATGGCCGATAAACGCTTTTCGGCCACTTCAACCAATATTTTATCCCGGCGAAAAGTAAAATAAGCATGAGCCTGACGGCTAGAACGACCAACTCGCCCCCGCAGTTGATAAAGTTGCGCTAAACCAAAATTATCAGCATTTTTTACAATTAAAGTATTCACATTCGGTAAATCTAAACCGGTTTCGATAATCGTAGTGCAAACTAAGATATCATGCTCGCCAGCTATAAATTCTAACATTATTTTTTCTAACTGCTCTTCTTTCATTTGACCGTGGGCGATCACCATGCTGGCCTCCGGCACTAAACTATTAAGCCAGTGAGCTACATTAACTAGTTCCGTCACCCGGTTATGCAGAAAAAACACCTGCCCACCCCGGTCCAATTCCCGCCGGATAGCTGCTTGAATTACCTGAGGTTCTTCTTCCAACACATAGCTTTGCACCGGTAAACGATCTGCCGGTGGGTGTTCCAACACACTGGTATCTCTAATGCCTACCAATGACATATGCAGCGTGCGTGGGATCGGAGTAGCTGTTAAAGTGAGCACATCTACCGCTGTCCGGATTTGCTTTAGTTTTTCTTTGTGCGCTACCCCAAAACGCTGCTCTTCATCAATCACCACCAAACCCAAATTTTTAAATGCTACATCTTTCTGCACCAACCGGTGCGTACCAATCAGCACATCAATAGTACCAGCTTTAATGCCCGCTAAGATCAGCCGTTGCTCTTTGGGCGACCGGAAGCGGGAGATCATTTCAATTTTCACCGGGTATTTAACAAACCTTTCCCGGAAAGTGTGATAGTGTTGTTGGGCTAAAATAGTGGTCGGCACCAACACCGCTACTTGTTTGCCATCACTAACCGCTTTAAAAACAGCCCGCAACGCTACTTCTGTTTTACCGTAGCCCACATCACCACAAAGCAAGCGATCCATCGGCCGGGGTATTTCCATATCTCTTTTAATTTCTTGGATAGCCTTTAACTGACCCGGTGTTTCTTGATAAGGAAAATCTAACTCGAATTCTTTTTGCCACACCGTGTCTACTTCAAAAGCATGCCCTTTTACTTTTTGGCGCTGGGCATACAATGCCAGTAAATCTACCGCCATTTCTTGAACCGCTTTTTTCACCTTGCTTTTAGCCCGGTGCCATTCATTACCACCCAATTTGGCTAATTTGGGCTTAACTGCTTCCTTCCCTAAGTAGCGCTGCAATAAATCCACTTGGTCCGTAGGTACATAGATCCGGTCATCACCGGCATATTCTACAAGTAGATAATCTTTTTGGATCCCACCGACATCTAAAGTAGTTAATCCCCGGTAGCGACCAATACCGTGACCAATATGTACTACATAATCATTGGTTTTTAACTCTTCTAAGGATGCCAACCGGCCCAATGTTTTAGGGGTGCTGCTCTTGATTTTACGCTGCTCAAAAATTTCTTTTTCTGTAATTAGCACCAGGCGAGCTGCCGGCAACTCAAAGCCAGCCGTTAAATCACCGGTAATAATCACCACGTTACCCGGTACTAATTGCTTGGTTAGATTATGCTGGTTAGCTAAAAAAGCAACAATATCATCTTCTTGTAAAGTTTGCCGTAAATTCTCGGCCCGCTGCTCATTAGCTACCAATAACACTACGATATTGTTAGTTTTTTTCCAATGCTTGATATCCATACCCAGTGTTTTTAACTGACCTAAAAAAGCGGGGGCCGCTTTAGCCACAAAGCTAATGATCCTTGCCGGCACCGGAAATTGCGTCTGCCGTGGCAAAAATGAAAACCCCACACCGGTAAAGTTTTTTAATTGAGCGCAGATAGCAGTCCAACTGGTATCTGGGGCATGTTGTGCCGGCAATGCTTTTCCGGCTATCAGCAACTCGCTATGAGTTTCGGCGCCCTCTTTTTTCAGTGTTTCCGCTACTTCTTTTAATTGTAACGGGGCATCAAGCAATACTAAACCACCTACCGGCAGGTAATCCCATAAATTTACCGGGTGCGGATAAAAAAACGGCAGTAGCGGTGCCGGAACGATGACCGGCACCGATTGTGCCAATTTATTTAGCCAAGCTTCTACTTGGGATGTCAGTTGGTGTTGAGCATCAACATAAGCACTTTGATGCAACTTCTTCAAATGATGCTGATATTCCTGCTTTAATCGCTGCCGACCAGCCAGCCAATCTTTGCTAGCCACTATCGTTTCGCCAACCGGCATAATTTCTGTAACGGTCAGCTCTGCTAACAAATGCTGGGAATGACTATCGAAGGTATGCATCGCCTCTATTTGATCATCCCATAGTGCTACCCGCACCGGATTAGTAGCAGTAGCCGGATAAATATCTAGCACATCGCCCCGGACCGCAAACTGACCGGCAACAGTAACTAAATCCAACCGCTGGTAGCCTAAGCGCACTAAAAACTCTTTTGTTTCTGCCAAATCTATTTGTTGCCTAGTCTTTAGCCGGCGGCAACCGGCTTTAAAAACTTTAGCCGGTACTAACCGGCGGGTCACTGCTGCTATTGATGCTACCACAACCGGGGCACGCCCTTGAATCAAAGCTGTTAAAACTTTTAAACGCTGGCTATCTACCTGATTTAAGCCTGCCAACGGCGCAACCCGCCCAGCCGGATAAAACAACACCTCTCGCCCGGGTAATAAAGCCTGTAAATCAGCCACCAGTAATTGAGCAGTCGCCGCTGCCGGGGTAATAATTAACACCGCCCCGTGCCGGGCGTCAATTAACCCGGCCATTATCAATGCCCGCTGTGCACCGGATAAACCAAAAACCACCCGGTAACCGCCACTTATCTCCAGGCTTTTTGCTAATTTTTGAAATTCCGCACTATCCTTTAACGGTTGCAATAAACCTGGCAAACAGGTCTCGCTAATTTTACTCATCACAAAAAAGGCTTTGCCCACTAGGCAAAACCCCGCCACCCCTTTTTATAGTAGCTAGGCTTAAGTTTTTTTAACACTAATCTGAATTATAGCTTAGTTACTTGTCTGTCGTCAAGTTTTGAGTATTGAAAAAAGCATTAGTAATACAAAACATGCTCAATCAATATACCTATATTATTTTCAACGTGACCTGCGTTTATTTTGGCGGTAATTTCATCTCTGTATTCCGGGCAATGCACTAATACAATATGGTAATCTGTATAAATTGGCGCCTGGATATTTTTATTTTTAATCACCTCTTACTGCTGCAAGAGTACTCTCGGAAAGTCTAACCCCACTATTTCTGTACCTTTCAAAGAAAGTT
>JAJOKO010000145.1:0-6557 GCA_021129825.1 Desulfotomaculum sp.
CGAAGGGAAGGGTGCGGGGAGGGGGGTTTTACCACAAACATACTTTTCGAACACGTACTTCAACTGTTTTGTTGCGGAAAATGAAAGAACAAGTAACTCATATTTTGAAAAAACACGTAAATACGAACGGTTATTACTTACTTGATGTAAATAACAATTATCTTTCCAATTACCAAACTATCACTTCAGTGGTAGTTTTTTTAATATGTAACATATGGTATAATGTAATCAAAAAAATGGGGGGTGTGCTATTTGATATCAAGTATATTCTTAGTATGTTTTTTATTGGGGTTGGTATTTGCAGTGTTGCAATTTATCCTAGGAGATGTTTTTGATGTTTTAGGATTTGACGTGGGAGACAGCGTCAGTATATTTAACATCAAACCCGCCTTAATAGCGATATTCTTAACTGTATTTGGTGGTGTAGGGTTAATATGCTCAATGCAAAATATAAATTTAATAATAACGTTGATCATGGCAATAATAACCGCTACCGGTGTTGCTTTTTTGGTGCAGAAGCTGGTGCTCAAACCTTTATACAAAGCCCAAAAATCAGGAGCAGTATTACAACAAGAGCTAGTTGGCAAGTTAGCTGAAGTAAAAGTAACTATTAATGAAGATGCTTGTGGTAGTATCAAATATACAGCGAACAGTAATGTTTACTCAGCACCGGCTAAGTCTATGAATAAAGAGAAAATAAATATTGGCGAGGAGGTGGTAATAATCAAGATAGAAGATAATTTGTTTTATGTAGATAAAGCAGATTTTAGCGTTTAACGGCGGAAGTGAGTACAGTAGACCACCACTGCAAAGAAATTAATAATAAAACAACCAAAAAACAAAAGAAGGGTAGTTGGTAAAAGTGGAAATTTTAATTATTGTCGGTGGTATTGTGGGTGTTGTATTACTTTTGATTTTAGGCGTGATAATGACTTGGAAAAAAGTATCCCAAGATAAAGCTTTAGTGATTACCGGTTTGAAGAAAAGAGTGATAGCCGGTGGCGGGGGATTTGTAGTTCCTTTACTGGAAAGAACGGATAGACTTTCCCTTGAAAATATTAAAATTGAAGTAAAAACAGAAAATGCCTTGACGGAACACGGTGTAGGGATCACCGCTGATGGGGTGGCGGTATTAAAAGTTAAGTCGGATCAAGAGTCAATATTATCAGCTTTAGAACAATTTAACACTGGCGATGAGCGAGAAACAATCAGAGTTATTCAAGATACAGCTAAAGATGTTTTAGAAGGTAAGTTGCGTGAAATTATATCTAAAATGTCGGTAGAAGAAATTCACAAAGACAGGGAAAAATTTGCATCGCAAGTGCAAGAAGTGGCAGCCAGGGATTTAGCGGATATGGGATTGGAAATTAAAGCATTCACCATTCGTGATATTAATGATGAGAATGGCTATTTGGATGCTTTAGGTAAAAAGCGGATAGCAGAAGTAAAGAGGGATGCTGAAATTGCCGAGGCGGAAGCTGTAAAAGAGACTAAAATTAAAACAGCCGAAGCTGACAAGCAAGGCGAAGAAACAAGACTAAAAGCGGAGACACAAATAGCGGAAGCATCAAAAGAGAAGGAATTAAAAATACAAACTTACAGAAAAGAAGAAGAAAGCACCAAAGCAATAGCAGATTTGGCTTATGAAATTGAGTCGAATAAGACCCGGCAGTTAGTAGAGAAAGAGAAAATGAATGTAGAGATAACCAAACAACAAAAAGAGTACGAATTAACAGAAGAAAAAATGCGGGTGGAATTATTAAAGAAAGAAAGAGAGATCCAAATAGCAGAGCAAGAAACCCTAAGAAGGGTAAAAGAGTTAGAAGCTACTGTTAAAAAGCAAGCTGATGCTGAAAAATACAATGCCGAGAAACAGACAGAGTCTGACAAATTTAGGAATGTCCAAAAAGCGATAGCAGAAGCGGAGGCAATTAAAGTTAAAGGAGCCGCTGAAGCGGATGCAACCAGACAAAAGGGGCTAGCCGAGGTAGAAATCATCAGGGAAAGAGGTAAAGCGGAAGCCGAGGCGATGCAAGAAAAAGCAGCGGCATTTAAATTATATGATGATGCGGCCATGGCGCACATGATTATAGAGGTAATGCCTGAATTAGCCGGTAAAGTAGCTGAACCATTATCAAAAGTACAGTCAATCAATATTGTAGATACAAATAGCGGGGGCAGTAAAAGTGGCTTGAGTAGCGTAGCTAGAATCCCCGGGTATGTAACCGATATAATCGGTGGTTTATTTCCGGCGGTAGAGAATATGACCGGAATTGATTTAAAAGAATATTTAAAAAAAGGCAGTGCCGGTGCTAGTGTTGTTGATCAAAAATAAGCTTATGGGGGTAAATCTGTGAATATTCTAAGTAGAATTACGAGTGTGGTAAAGTCTAATATTAATGCTCTATTAGACAAAGCGGAAGATCCGGAGAAAATTTTGCATCAAAGTATTCTAGAGATGAAAGACTTATTTGCCAAGGCGAAGGTGGAAACCGCCAAGACGATGGCAGATGAAAAATTACTCCAGAAAGAAGCCCAGAAAAATAGAGAAGAGCAAGAAAAGTGGGGAAAAAGAGCAGAGTTAGCGGTAAGGGAAGGGAACGATAGTTTAGCTTTAGAGGCTTTACAGAAAAAAGAGGAATTTAGCAGTAAGCTGGTAGTGGCTACGAAAAGCTGGGAAGAACAGCAAAAAGCTGTGGAGACCTTTAAGCAAAAACTAAAGGAGCTTGAGGAAAAAATTAAACAAGCAGAGATGAGCAAGAATACCTTGATTGCCAAGAAAAAGATGGTGATTGCCCAAAAATCAGTTAAGAAAACGATGGGAGTTTTAAACAACAGTAATCAAGCAAATAGTTTTGCCAGGGCGGAGAAAAAGTTAGAGAGAATAGGAGAGGAGCTAGATGCTGAAATAGAACTGGATAGCGAGTTAGGAAGAGATGATTTAGAAAACAAGTTTACCAGTATGGAAAAGAACGATGAAAAATTATTAGAGCAGTTAGAAAAATTGAAGAAGAAAGTAAGTCCACCAACCACATTAGAATAAAGTTAGATAATTGGGATAAATACTGGGCAGAATATAATTTACACAAAAATTAGGATGATTCATTGCTCCTAATGACTACAACTAGCACAATCACTTTCCGGGCTAGGTTTCCCAAAGACTCGCTCTGCTATTTGTTTGCCTGTTTTGGTGGTAGCTAAACCGCCCATAGAAGTTTCTCTTAATGCTACCGGCATTGAGCAACCGATTCTATTCATCGCTTCAATTACTTCATCACAAGGAATGATGCTTTCTAACCCGGCTAAAGCCATGTCGGCTGAGGTGATGGCAGTGGCAGTAGCGGTGGCGTTTCTTTTGATGCAAGGCACCTCTACTAACCCGGCTACCGGATCACAAACTAACCCGAGCATGCTTTTTAAAGCAATGGCTACTGCATCAGCGCATTGCCGCGGGCTACCCCCGCTTAATTGGGTTACTGCTGCTGCCGCCATACCGGCAGCAGAGCCAATTTCAGCTTGGCAACCCCCTTCAGCCCCGGAAATACTGGCATTATTAGCGATCACTAACCCGATCGCTCCGGCGGTAAATAAAGCAGCTATTAAATCTTCTTCGGTAGATTCCAGATGATCACCTACAGCAAAAATACAACCGGGGATTACGCCGCAAGCTCCGGCTGTAGGGGCCGCTACAATAGCACCCATACAGGCGTTAACTTCTGTGGTGGCGATAGCCATAGTTAAGGCGGTAGTGATTAAATTACCGGCTAGGGCAGTATTTTTTTGGTTATAGGTGGCTAATAACCGGGCTTCACCACCGGCTAAGCCGCTACGTGATTTTAAATTTTCTGTTAAGCCTCTCTCTACCGCTTGCTGCATTATTTTTAAATGGGTAGCCATGCGATAGAGTAAAGCATCTTGGTCGCTTTTGTTGGCAGCTAATTCTTGTTCCAGCATGATATCCGATATTTTTTTTTTGTTTGTTTCCGCTAAATCAACTAATTGTGCTATGGTAGTGAATAGCATGTTTATCGTACTCCTTTTCGAACAAGCACTATTTATTAAAAATTACTTCATTAAAAATGACTACATTTTGGATATGTGGCAATTTTTCTAAGGCCAGAGCTATTTTTTTAGGGATTGGTTGATCTACCTGAATCAACATTAGCGCATCGGAACCTTTGGATTTTCTGGCTACTTCCATATGTCCGATATTAATATCATGAGAAGCCAGCAAGCCGGCTACAGTAGCGATTACGCCGGAACGGTCATTATGAAATATTAGCAAAAAATTACTGTCGGCAGCAGTAGTAACTTTAAAGCCGTTGACTGCTACCATTTCTGCTTTGCCGCCACCGGGTGAAATACCGACCATTTCAAAAATATGTTCGTCTTTTTTCATGATGATTTTGGCGGTATTAGGGTGGCTGGTTTCCTCAGCACTGGTAGCTATAGCTATGTCTATACCCAGTTTGGCAGAGGTATTGATAGCATCTACAATGCGCCGGTCATCAGCCTGGTAACCTAGCAGACCGCCAATAATTGCTAAATCAGTACCGTGTCCTTGATAAGTTTTGGCGAAAGAACCGTAAAGAATTATTTCCACCTTTTCGGGCTGAGCATTAAATATATTCCGCGCCATTAAACCAATTTTAGCGGCACCAGCGGTGTGAGAACTGGAAGGACCAATCATAGACGGTCCGATAATATCAAAAACAGAAGTATATTTAATAAAATTCACCTTCTTTGAAAAAGTATATTTTATTTATGCAGAGTTAAGCATAACAATAGAACAATTATAGAGCAAGCTAATTTACCTAAGCAGTCAAAAATAGCTATTGATCTGCAAAAGAAATTTGCCAAATATCAATACTAAGAGTTATAATACTAAGAGCGAAAGCCAAGGAACGAAAATTAAGGAGCAAGGAGATGAATAGCTTTGATTGATCCGGTGGCTTTTTCGATCGGTGCTGTATCCATCCATTGGTATGGTTTAATTATGGCTTCAGCTTTCGCCATTGGCATTTATTTAGCTTATCGTCGTGCCGCACAAGTAGGGATAGACCCCCATCATATTATTAATATGGTTATTTGGATCATTCCGGCAGCTATTATTGGTGCCAGAACATATTATGTTATATTTGAGTGGCATCGTTATGCTGCTGATCCTTGGTTGGTATTGGCGGTTTGGCACGGTGGTTTAGCTATCCACGGGGGGTTAATTGCCGGTGTTTTGGCGGGATACTGTTATTTGCGTTTAAACAATTTGCCGCTGTGGCAGTTAGCGGATATCTGTGCTCCAAGTGTGGTGTTAGGGGAAGCAATTGGCCGGTGGGGTAATTTTATCAACCAAGAGGCTCATGGTGGTCCGGTCAGCGAACAATTTATAGCTATGTTTCCCACATTCATAGCTAATCAAATGTATATTAACGGTGTTTATTATCACCCCGCTTTTCTTTACCAATCATTTTGGAATCTAGCTATATTTATTTTTTTATATTTATATTGGAACAAGAAAAAATTTCAGGGTGAGATTGCCCTGTTGTATCTAGGTTTATATTCGGTAGGGCGATTTTTCATTGAAGGCATCCGCACCGATAGTTTAATGCTCGGTCCGTTGCCAATGGCCCAAGTAGTTAGCTTAACATTGATTATTATCAGCATAACGGCAATTATTTATCGCCGGATAAAAGCTTGATGCCGGGAAGTGTGGTGGGTTTGTTTGTTGAAAATGTTTATAATATTTTTAGTGATTACAATTGTGCTCGTGATCTTAGGTTCGTGGGCTGGTTTGAGAAATAAGTTATTAGCGGTATTAGCTATTGTAGTGAACTTGTTTGTGATGTTTTTAATGCTGGTTTTTTATGCTCGTGAACATGAGTATTTTATTGTAGGAGCAACGGTATTAATTGTGATTATCACGGTTGCGGTTGTTGGTTTTTTTCTTGACAAAAAGAAAAAGCGTAGTCAACATAAAAGGCGTGGCAATGTGATTGAAGTGGATGATGATTTTTGGAAATAAAAAAGCCACCGGAAACGGTGGCTTTTTTATTTAAATTATCCGGGTTAAAGTTATTTCTTGGGTTCGATAGTGATTACATTAATATTAGCTAAACTTTCTAAATGCTGTAATCTGGCTTCTAATTGTTGAAACTCTTCCCGGCTAGGCACTTCTAATTCTTCCAACTTGTCTTTAGCCAGTTTGCCTACTTGTTTTTCTAAATTTCTTTTGGCTTCTTCTGATTTTTTTAAAAGTTCCTTAACTAAATTGCGCCCTTCTTCTTCGGTCAGGTTGTTTTCTGTAGCTGTTTTTTTGGCAAACTCTTCGACTTTTTCCCTGGTCATAGCAGTAACACCGATGCCAAACAATAAAGCTTTTCGCAAAAAATCCTGCATGATCATTTTCTTCCCTTCATAAGTTTATTTTGAAGCTTGTATCTTTGTATTCAAATGCCACTTCTAACTACTTACTTTCGCTACAAAAAATAAAAATCCTGCTTTTTTTAACCTAATCTTAAAGAAAGCTTAACAGAAACTTTACAGAAACTTTACAGAAACTT
>JAJOKO010000145.1:6657-9362 GCA_021129825.1 Desulfotomaculum sp.
ACAGAAACTTTACAGAAACTTTACAGAAACTTAACCTTCTTAACTCATTAATAAGTTAAGCTATTGTTAGTGCTTAGCACTTGTATTGGGAATGGGGGTTTGTGGTTTGTTTTCTCTTAAAAATGACAATGTTCCTGGTTATTTGCAACTGGTAGAAGATATTGTGGATGAAATTAAGAGTGGTAAATTTACAGTTGGCGAGAAAATTCCCTCAGAAACGGAATTGTGTCACCGGTTTACTGTCAACCGCTATACAGTGCGCCAAGCTATTGATAAGGTTAAGAGTTTAGGTTGGTTGGAAACACAGCAAGGTAAAGGTTCTTATGTGAAAGCGAAACCGCCGTTGGTTTGCTATGCTATTTCAGGGCAAACCCGGTTTACAACCAATATGCAGCAAGTAGGTAGAACGCATCAAAGTGAATTATTACATTGGGAAAGAGGGGTGGCGACGGAACCAGAAAAACAAATGTTGTGTTTAGCAGTTGATGAACAGATTTATCGTTTGGAAATTTTGCGTTATGTAGAGGATATGCCCTTTTCGGTGACTACTTCGGTGCTATTGGCGGCAGCAGTGCCTTCATTTGAACAGTACTTAGATCATTTTAAATCGCTTTATCAGATATTAGAAAAACATTATCATTTTACCCCGGTGCGGGTACAGTCAACATTTCAAGCGACTGTGGCTGATTTAAAAGATACTACTAATCTTAAAATGCCGGTAGATATACCAATTTTAAAGATTGAAAGTTTAATGGCTCACCCCGCCGGTTATCCGGTGGAATACGGGGTAGCCCGGGTGCGCGGTGATGCTAGTCGGTGTTGCGTAGAATTTTAAACGGTGTCGGTTTAATAAAAATATTCTAAGGAGGTTCTTATAGTAATGAAAAGAATGAAGCTTTTAACAATGGTGGTCTTGATGTTGGCGTTGTCGTTGGTGTTGTTTGCTGGTGGATGTGGTGAAAAAGCAGCGGAAAAGCCGGTACTCAAAATGGGCTTGATTCCGGCGGAAGATATTGAAGCAATGATGACCGCTTTTGGACCGATGCAGGAATACTTGGAACAAGCAGCCGGGGTGCAGATAGAGTTGTTTAAAGCGACTGATTATACCGCGGTTATTGAAGGGATGCGGGCGGAAAGAGTAGACCTAGCTTTTTTTGGACCATTTTCGTATGTGCTGGCTGCTGAACGTGCTAATGCTATGGCGATTGTAGGTGGTGGTGATGCTGACGGTAACTTGGGTGTTTACCACAGTGTGTTGATTACGCATAAAGACAGTGGTTTGACTAGTATTGATGATGTTAAAGCACGGGCAGGAGAATTAACGCTGTCTTTTGTAGATCCGGCTTCTACATCCGGTCATTTAATTCCCCGGGGTTTTATGGAATCAATCGATATTAGTGTAGATGAGCATTTTAAAGAAATAATTTTTGCCGGTGGTCACGATGCTTCAGTATTAGCGGTTAAGGCCCAAAGTGTAGACTTAGGGGCTACTTGGGAAGGTCCTTACCAACGGGCTATAGATGAAGGTTTGATTACCCCGGAAGAAGTTTCAGTGATTTGGACTTCTGATGGCATACCGCGTTCACCGGTAGCGGTACGGGCAGATATGGACCCAGTTTTGATTGAAAAATTACGGCAGGCATTTTTAGATATGCCGGAAAAAGCACCGGCAGCAATGCAGCAGTTTGAATCAGTTTGGGATGATAATACTCATTATGTGGCTGTTGATGACAGCGATTATGATTTTATTCGCCAGGTAGCCATTGGGTTGGGCAAAATGTAAGAGGAGTTGATAAACGTGTTAACCGTTAAAAATATAGCCAAAAGATTGCCGGATGGTAGGCTTTTGTTAAAAAATATTAGTTTTGAAGCCAAAAAAGGTGAATTTATCGGGATCATGGGCAAGAGCGGTACCGGTAAAACGGTTTTGTTGAGATGTATTAACGGGCTTACTGCTCCGGATAAGGGCGAGATCTTGATTAATGAAGGTAATTATGTGCATAAAGTTAACGAAAAAAAAGGTAAAGAATTACGTCAAATCAGGCAGCGGGTGGCAGTTATTTTTCAAAGTTTTAATTTAGTAAAAAGGCTTAGTGTGCTTGAAAATGTGATGACCGGGCGGTTGGGGAGAATCGGTACTTGGCGCAGTTTATTTTACGGTTTTACTGATCAAGAGGTAATAATGGCCCGGCAAGCTTTACGCCGGGTCGGGGTAGAGCATTTAGCCGGCCGGCGGGCGGAAACGTTAAGCGGTGGGGAAATGCAGCGAGTAGCTATTGCCAAAGCCTTAATGCAAGAACCTTACTTGCTTTTAGCGGATGAACCGGTTGCTAATTTGGATCCCCAAACTTCGGATGTGGTGCTGGAATATTTGCAACCATTGACAAAAGATATGGCCATTTTAGGGGTATTTCACACCCCAGATATTGTGCGCAAATACTGCACCCGGGCTATTGGCATTAAAGATGGTTTAGTAGTTTATGATGGCAGTCCAGATTTATCTGAGCGTGATTTAGAAAATATTTACGGGGGGCAACCGGCGCAGCGCAAACCAGCACTGGTTGTTCAAAGCGCGTAAGTTAAAGTGCAAGTTCGAAAAAGAGTACGATAGACCCAAGAAGTTCAAGGCGACTTGGTAATGGCGGGGTGGAGCGTATAAATAATACGTAAGCGTCGCCATTACCAAGTCAACGCGGAAATTCGCT
>JAJOKO010000103.1 GCA_021129825.1 Desulfotomaculum sp.
TCATTATATTTTAAGGAGGTAGAAGCAATTGTTTTTGACAATCTTTATTTATTGTGCTTTGATTGGTTTTGTGATTTTGTCCCTTTCTAAAGCCTACCAGTTTGCTAAAATGCCGATGCACAGTCGCTTTGAACTGTACCCAGTACCCAAAGAAGCCGGTGGGGAAGGAAACAACCGGGGTCACTATGGTGGTTCGTACTATGAAGAATTAGAATGGTACAACAAGTCTAGAAAAGTTTCACATTTTAACGAAATTGTGGACATGATGAAAGAAATGCTATTTATTAAGATTTTATTTGTCAACCAAAATCGTCAGTGGTGGGTTTGTTACGCCTTGCATTTAGGGATTTATTTACTGTTTGCGTGGACCGCTTTACTGTTGGTAGGCGCGGTTACAGAATTAATGGGCTGTACCGTAGCGGCCGGCGCCGGGGGATGGGGTAGTTTAGTTTATTACGTTACTTTGGTGTTGGGGATTGTGGGAGCGGTTTTAGTGGCTCTTGGTTCTATTGGGATGGTGCTTAAAAGAATAGCCAGTGAGACTTTGAATAATTACACAACCCCGCAAGATTATTTTAACCTGTTATTTATTTTTGCTGTATCTGTATCCGGTTTAATAGTTTGGCAGGCCGATATTGGTTTTGCTTACGGACGGGATATCTTCCTAGCTTTACTCACTGCTACACCGCTACAAGCAGATCTTGCTTTAACGGTGCATGTTGTTTTACTGGGCTTGTTATTAGTTTATATTCCGTTGACTAAAATGAGTCACTATGTCGGTAAATATTTTGTGTTCCATGATGTGATTTGGTCCAATGATCCGAATTTAAAAGGCTCTAAAACAGAAGCGATGGTTAAAGAAGCTCTAAAGTACAAGCCTAAAAATTCTTGGTCAGCAGCGCATATTGCCGGTCCTAAAGACAAAAAATAAAATCATTAAGATTGGAGGGATAGATATAAAATGAAACCACAAGATTTAGGTAAACCAACTGAACAATTTTGCCAATTGAATAAGTTACAACCGTTACCACCACCTTATGATCAACCGGGGATGGAACCGGATTTTAAACCGTTGAAAGATTCTTGGAAAGAAGGCTATTGTGCTACACTGGATGGTTTTGTCGGTAATGAATTATTAAAAAGACCAACTACTAAAGAAGCAGAAGATGAAATGATTAAGAAATTCTTAAGTGGTATGGAAAAATTATTATCTGCGGATACCAACCGCAACTGGATTCAACCGCTGATGCTATCTTTTGAATACTGTGCCAAGTGCAATACCTGTTCCGAAGCTTGTCATATTTTTGAATCCAGCGGTGGCATGGAAATATACCGGCCTATTTTCCGTTCAGAAGTGCTACGAAAAATGTATCTCAAGCATAAACAGGGTGGCGGTTTATTAACTAGATTTATGGGTGGCAATATTGATATCAATATTGAATCTATTATGCGTTTAGGTGAATTAGTCTACCGGTGTAATCTCTGCCGGCGCTGTGCGCAAACGTGCCCGCTAGGCTTAGATAATGGTTTGATGACTAAAGAAATCCGCAAGATTTTCAGCATGGAAATGGGTATTGCTCCCTTAGCGTTACATGAAGGTGGTACGGTGAAACAACTGGCAACAGGATCTAGCACTGGGATTACCAAAGCGGCATTTTTAGACATGATTGAATTTATGGAAGACGATCTTGAAGAATATACCGGTAAAAAGTATAAAGTGCCAATTGATAAAAAAGGCGCCGATATCATGCTGATTCATAATGCCGGTGAATTTATGGCTTGGCCGGATAACCCGTTGGCTTTTGTTATTTTATTTGAAGAAGCCGGTTTGAATTGGACGATGTGCAGTGATGATTTGATTGGTTACGATAATGTAAATTATGGTGTGTGGTATGATGATGCGCAAGCTCGTAAAATTGGCGCCGCTCAAAAAGCAGCTGCTAAAAAATTAGGGGTCAAAAGAATTATTCAGGGAGAATGCGGCCATGCTCACCGGGCGGCGATGGTTAGTATGGACCGGATTTCTGTTGATGATCATATTCCCAATGAAAGTTGTTTTCCGCTGATGTTGGATATTCTGAAAAACAGAAAATTTGAAATTGATCCCAGTAGAAATAATTTTCCGGTGACCATCCATGACCCTTGTAATTATGTGAGATCAATGGGGATAGTCAAACCACAGCGGGAAATCATTAAAATGATTGTTCCGGCAGGGCAATTTAGAGAAATGACCCCACACGGTGTAAATAACTATTGCTGTGGTGGCGGCAGTGGTTTTGCGATTATGAATTCGTTTAATTTTGAAGATTTTAGAAATAAAATAGCTAGCCGGAAAAAATTCGAACAAATTATAGCAGCATTTCCAGATACGATAGAGAACCCAGATATTATTAAATATGTGTGTGCGCCTTGTTCTAATTGTAAAGGAGCTATCCGGGATATTTTAGAATATTATCAAGCGACTGAGAAGTTTAATGTGCAGTACGACGGGTTAATAGAGTTAATTATTAACGCTATGACCAAGTTCGACAAACCTTTTCTACACTTCTTACGAGATGAAGAAGACCAATTTTAAACTTTCTAAAAAGCTCCCCTCGGGTGATAGCTCCTGAGGGGGCTTTTTCTTATTTTAGAAAAAGTTTACAAATAAAAAACCCTAATTCCTTGACTTGTTAATTTTAAAAAAGTACAATGTTAAATAACTGTTAAGTAATTATTGAGTTAATGTTAAGAGGATGGTGTTTTGATGTTGCGGATTAAGGGCTTGGCTAAAATTGACAAACGTACTAAAGATTTAGCTAAACGCTTACAGCCGGGCGACATTGCGGTGATTAACCACCATGACTTAGATCAAGTGGCTGCCGAAGCTTTGATTGCTGCTAAAGTTAAGGCAGTGATTAATGCGGTACCGTCACTAAGCGCAGATTATCCTAATTTAGGACCGTTAACATTACTAAAGGCGGGTATTCCGCTAATTGATAATGTCGGTATTAAAGTTTTTGAAAAGTTAACTGAAGGAGATCAAATCAAGCTAAAAGACGGGCAGGTTTACGTTGATGAACAACAAATCGGTAGCGGCCAGCTATTAGGTCAAAATTGTGTAGCGGCTAAAATGGAAATTTCAGCCCAAAACACCAATGCTACTTTGGCTCGTTTTGTGCAAAACACACTGGATTATGCTCAAAATGAAATTGGTTTAATTTGTGGTGAGTTATTGATGCCGCCGGTACAAACTGTTTTTGAAAATCGGCATACTTTGATTGTAGTGCGGGGTCATAACTATAAAGAAGATTTACAGACAATTAAAACCTATATTCGGGAAGTTAAACCGGTTTTAGTGGGGGTTGATGGTGGCGCAGATGCTTTGCTCCAGTTTGGCTATCAACCGGATATTATTATTGGTGACATGGACAGCGTCAGTGATAGCACGCTAAAATGCGGCGCTGAATTAATTGTCCACGGTTATCCCGGTGGTCGGGCGCCGGGATTGGAACGGGTAGCACAATTGGGTTTGCAGGCCCAAATTTTTAACGCTAAGGGTACCAGTGAAGATATTGCCATGTTATTGGCCTACGAACAAAAAACAGAGTTAATAGTAGCAGTGGGTACTCACTCTAACATGTTAGAATTTTTAGAAAAAGGGCGCCGGGGCATGGCTAGTACTTTTTTAGTGCGCCTAAAAGTGGGTGCTATTTTAGTAGATGCCAAAGGCGTAAATAAATTATATAAAAATCCGGTCAAAGTGAAATATTTAGCTTTGATTGTTTTTGCGGCTTTAATTCCACTGGTGGTAGTATTAGTGATTGCTCCGCCAACCAGAGAATTATTAAGATTATTTTTAATGCAACTTCGCATTTTAATTGGTATTTAGAAGTGCGCGTTCGAAAAGGGTACCAGTTAGCACATTTAAAATTTACATATTAATCCAATTAACCTTAAAATACACCCCCACCCTACCCTCCCCCATCAAGGGGGAGGAGACTTGATTTCCCCTCCCCTCGTGGGAGGGGATTAAGGGGAGGGGGGTTTTTATCACAAATATACTTTTTGAACACGCACTAGAAATTAAATTAGCTGACCACTGACCGCTGCTTTTTTAAGCGAAAGGAATGATTTTAACATGTTTTTAGATTTTCGCTATCACATTGTCACTTTAGTGGCAGTATTTTTGGCTTTAGGCATTGGCATCGTAATCGGCACTATCTTGCTAGGCAATGATGCTATTGTCCAACAGCAGCGAGAGATGACCGACCGCTTGGCAGTGCATTTACAAGAGATAAGAGCCGAAAACCAGCTGGTGCAGGCTAGAATAAATGTTTTAGAAAATGATATTACTATCCAAAATAAATTTGAAAAACAAGTATTGCCGGCATTAGTTAGTGGTAAACTTACCGGTAAAACAATTGCTATTATTGAAACCGGTAATTACCGGACACCGGATCAATTACTGAGCACCTTAGAAATGGCCGGGGCGCAGGTAGCGTCAATTACTACTATTTCAGGAAACTTAAATCCGGCGGGGTCACTGGCAGAATTGCCGCTAAGCTTAGATTTGATGGAAGATAACACCAAAAGCTTGGCAGAGCAACTGGCTCTGGCAGTGGCAACCGGGATATTAACAGCAGCAGAGCAAGATTTATTTGCGGCGTTGGCTAAGTTAGAATTAGTTAAAAGCATTGGAGAACACGGGGTGCCGCTGCACGCTGTCATTATTGTCGGCGGAACAGCAGCCATAGATCACCAGCTGATCAGCTATTTTTTATTAAAAGACATCTCGGTTTTTGGCGTGGAAGAAACAGCTGTTATTCATTCACACATAGAAAGCTTTCAAAAATTTAATATCAGCACCGTTGATAATATCGAAACGGTACCGGGTCAACTGGCTTTAGTTTTTGCCATTGCTGGCAAACACGGTCATTTTGGGGTCAAGCCCACTGCCCAGCGTTTATTGCCTAGTTTAGAACTGCCGGGAGAGTCTGGGTAATGAGTAAGCCTGTTTCTGTATCAGTGATTATTCCTGCTTACAATGAATCCCGCTATATCCGGCGCACTGTTACAGCCGTCTGGGCGATTCCCGAAGTTAATGAAGTGCTGGTGGTAGATGATGGCTCTACTGATGATACCGCCTTGCTAGCAACACAGGCCGGCGCCCGGGTGATTAAACTAGCTCAAAACAGCGGTAAAGGCGGGGCGTTAACCCGGGGAGTGGCCGTATCTACCGGTACAGTACTATTATTTTTAGATGGAGATTTAGGTAGCAGTGCCGGACACGCCCGGCAGTTACTGTTACCAATTTTAGCCCAACAGGCCGATATGACCATCGCCAAGCTACCACTTACCGGTAAAAAAGCTGGTTTTGGCTTGGTGAAAGGATTGGCCCGGGCTGGCATTCGTTATTTTACAGCACTGCAAGTGCAAGCGCCGCTATCCGGTCAACGGGCGTTGACTAAGACAGTAGCCAATAAACTAATACCTTTGGCCTCCGGCTATGGTGTCGAAGTAGGCTTAACCATTAAAGTAGCCCGCTGGGGTTACCGGATCTTAGAAATAGCGGTACCGATCACTCATGCCGAAACCGGTCGAGATTTAGCCGGCTTTAAACACCGCGGCCGCCAATTTATCCATGTAGCTAAAGAACTATGGCGTTGTTTTTGGCGATATAAAGTGAAAGCCAGAAAGAGAATGTAGGGTTAGGGAGAGGGGATTGATTTTAATGTGATTTTGGGGTGATCCTGACTCCCTTTGTGAGTGGGGACGTGTTCAATGCTAATTCATCAAGGCGAGAGTAAGTTATTGTAATTAACCCCCTCCCCTTGTGGGAGGGGGTTAATTACAAAAGCTAAAACTGAAAGGCGGTAAATACAATGTTTCCGGTTGGAGACTTGCACCCGGCGCTGTTATTTTTTATAAACATGCTGTTAGGCATGCTACTAACTTTGTTGATTACCCCGCCAGTGTTGAAGATGGTGCGCCAAGCCGGTTTTAGGCGTGCTAACTTCAAAGGGGATCTGATCCCGGCCGGGGTCGGTTTTATCTTTTTGCTGGTTTTTTTAACGGCAAGTACGCTGGATTATTTACTAGTACCGGGATTATTAGGTTATACCGGGATTGTTTTTTTGATGGGCTTGGCAGTAATTACTTTGCTAGGCTTGCTGGATGATCTGTTTGGTTCCCGGGCAGTTTCCGGTTTAAAAGGACATTTTAAAGCTTTATTTAAAGGTAAATTAACCACCGGTGCCTTAAAAGCACTGGGCGGCGGTTTGTTAGCGGTATTAATCACCCTGATCGGCTGCCGTTTAGAACTAGCCCCACCGGTTGCGGCGATAATGATGCTAGTAAACATCTTAATTATTACCTTATCCATCAACGCCATCAATCTATTAGATTTACGACCGGGGCGGGCCGGCAAAGGATTTTTGCTATTGGCATTAACAATCACCGTTTTTTCAGGGGGGGCTAGCAGCATTTTACCGCTAGCTTTAGTGACCGGTAGTGTGCTAGTATATTTATGGTGGGATTTGAAAGCCCGGGCGATGATCGGTGATGCCGGCTCTAATGCTTTGGGGCTTACCATTGGGATAGCGGCAGCCTGGTCACTGGACGAGGTACCCAAGTTAATTTACCTGCTGTTTTTAATTTTATTTCATCTATTTACTGAAAAATATTCATTGACGACAGTAATTGCCAAGCATAAATTTTTAGACTATTTAGATAAGCTAGGTCGGGGGTGATTTATTTTGATTAATAAAGACCGGTTAATCAAAGAATTTTTAGCATTAGTGCAAGTAGCTAGCCCCTCCGGACAAGAACGGGCTATGGCTACATTACTAAAAAGCAAGTTACATAATTTGGGACTAACAGTCTATGAAGATGATGCCGGCAAACAAGTGGGTGCTACTGCTGGTAATTTGATTGTTACTATTCCGGCTAATAGTCCGGTCAACACCGCCGCGCCGGTATTGCTTTTTAGTGCCCATATGGATACTGTAGAACCGGGCCGGGGTATTCAACCGGTTATTAAAGACGGGGTAATTAGCTCAGCTGGCGCTACTGTTTTGGGAGCTGATGATAAAGCCGGGGTAGCAGCAATATTAGAAGCAATCCGGATTATTTTAGAGCAGGATATTAAACATAACGGCTTAGAAATCATCTTTAGTATTTGGGAAGAAGGCGGCTTAAAAGGGATCAAAGCATTAGATTACAGCGGTATCAAATCTAAAATAGGCTACGTGTTGGATAGTGACGGTGATCCGGGCACAATCATTACCGCAGCACCAACGCATAATCAAATTACAGCCACCATCAAAGGGCGGGCCGCTCATGCCGGCCAGTGTCCCGAAGACGGTATTTCTGCTATTTTAGTAGCCGCCCGGGCTATTGCCAAAATGAATACCGGTCGAATTGATCCGGAGACTACTGCTAATATTGGTATTATCCGGGGTGGTCAAGCGACCAATATTGTGCCTGACCAAGCCTACCTAGAAGCAGAAGCGCGCAGTTTAAGCGCTGCCAAGTTAGCAACGCAAACTCAGCAAATGGTGACGGTATTAGAGCAAGAGGCCGCCACCGCCGGGGCGCAGGTTGAAATTGCAGTGATCAAAGAATATGATTTAATCAACTTAGATGCCACCGACCCGGTAGTACAATATGCAGTCACTGCCGCTAAAAAGCTAGGTTTAAAATCTAAATTAAGCCATACCGGCGGTGGCAGTGATGCCAGTGTATTAAACAGCCGGGGCATTAGTTGCGCTGTTTTAGGGATTGGCATGAATAAAGTGCATACCGTTCACGAAAACATCAAAACCAAGCATCTATGCCAAGTAGCAGAGCTAGTAGTAGCGATAGTGAAAGTGGCTAATGAAGGATAAAAAGGTGAAAAGGTGAAAAGAAATAATGATTCGTATTCGGCAAGGTAAAGTAGTCAAAATAATCAACCAGCAACCGGACATTTCAGAAATACTGGTATTAGTTGATGATTTAGAACAAAAAGCGGTAAATTACTGCCAACTTACCGGACCAGTGCAGGTAGGTGATCTGGTAGTGCTTAATACTACCGCTGTCCATCAAAAACTGGGTACCGGTGGGCAGCATTTTGTGATTGCTAATTGGAATGTTACCGCCACTAACCCGCCGGATGCCGGGCATATTATCAAACTACGCTATACTCCCGGTCAATTAAAAGTATTAGCAGTAGAAGAAGAAGCTAGCCCTGCTGCTGAAATGATGCGTAAAACAGTGTCACTGGACGGCTTGCCAGTAATAGCAGCTACACTGCACAGTATGCTACCGCCTGTTGTGCTGGCGCTGCATGCTTTGGGCAAGGGGCAGTGGCGCGTAGCTTACATTATGACAGATGGGGCCGCTTTACCGCTGGCATACAGTAAAACAGTACGTTTATTAAAGCAGAAAAATCTAATCCACGCCACTATTACCTGTGGCCACGCTTTTGGCGGCGATTATGAAGCAGTAAATATCTACAGTGCTTTATTAGCGGCTAAAGCAGTAGCTAAAGCAGATATAGTAGTGGTCAGTAGCGGTCCTGGTATTGTCGGTACCGGTACTAAATATGGTTGTACTGCTTTAGAACAAGGTCAAGTGGTCAATGCGGTGCATACTTTGGGTGGCCGGGCGGTAGCGGCAGCCCGGATTAGTTTTGCTGACCGGCGGCAACGCCACCGGGGTTTAAGCCATCATACCGGCACCGCTTTAGGTAATGTTGCCTTGGCCAGGTGTACCTTAGCGTTACCTGAATTACCGGTTGAGCAGCGTACTTTAATAGAACAACAATTAAAAACCAGCGGCATTACCGCTAAGCATCATTTGGAATGGGTAGATGCCGCCCCCGCCCTGCAAGTATTGCTGGCTAGTGGGATTAAAGTGACTACCATGGGGCGCTCGCCAGAGCAAGACCGCCCGTTTTTTCTGGCTGCCGCTGCAGCCGGGGTGGTAGCCGCCGGTTTGTTGAGTTGATGATTATAAGCAAGTGTAAGCAAGTGGGGACGGTTCTTACTTGCTTAAAACTAAGGGAACAGTTCTTGATTTAGATAAAATATAAAACTATTGATTTCAAAAACTCTGTGCCCTCTGTGTTCTCTGTGGTTAAAAAGGTTTGTTTTTAGAAAACCAAAAAA
>JAJOKO010000013.1 GCA_021129825.1 Desulfotomaculum sp.
AAGCCCTCTGCGGAGGGCGCGGAAAGAGTGGGGTTAGACTTTCCGAGAGAATTCAAGAATTATAAAGGGGTGGGAATATGCCACAAATTAGACCGGTATCAGATTTGAGAAATAACTTTGCCGATATTTCAAAAGTTGTTCATGAAACTTCAGAACCAGTATTTCTAACCAAGAATGGTTATGGGAATATGGTTGTCATGAGTATGGAAACTTATGAAAATTATAAGTTAGATATTATGATTCATGCAAGATTAAAAGTAGCAGCAGTTGAAGCGAAGTTAACAGATGATTAAGATATGATTTTAATGAAGTATCAAAAGAGATGAGGGAAAAACTCATTGAAAAGTTATAAAATAAAGGTACTTCCTACTGTAAAGATTGATTTAGGTGATATGATTGATTATATGATAGAATCATGGAAAAAATAAATAGTTTAAAAGAATTTCCCTTGATGTATGAAGAATATCCTATGGATGTAATGGGTTTTCGATATCGAAGGATGGTAGTTGATAAATATTTGGTATTTTATGTTGTATTAGAAGATACGATTGAAATTCACCGGATTATTAATTCTAAAATGGATTTAATTAAGGTTATAAAATAACTAATTTATGCTCTTATTACCAGCGAGTTTTTAGAAAAATATCATTGACATGGAGGTTCAAAATGTATCAAGCTAAGATTTATATTACTTTACGCAAAAGTGTGTTGGACCCGCAAGGGGCAGTGGTGACTAAATCACTGCATGCTACGGGTTACGAAAATGTGCCGGCAGTACGGGTCGGTCGTTATTTAGTGGTAGATATTGATGTCGCTGACCAGACTTCGGCCGAGGCTCAAGCGCATGATATGTGCCAGAAGTTATTGGCTAACCCGGTCATTGAGGATTATACCTTAGAAATAACGGAGGTTTAAATGATGAAGTTTGGTGTAGTTGTATTTCCGGGTTCTAATTGTGATGCCGATTGCCTGCATGTACTTAAAAATGTGCTCGGTCAACCGGCAGAATACATCTGGCATAAATATGATAGTGTGGTTGGTTTTGACTGTATCGTTTTACCCGGTGGTTTTTCTTATGGCGATTATTTACGCCCCGGTGCGATTGCCCGTTTTTCACCGGTGATGGAGGCAGTGATTGAATTTGCTAACAACGGCGGTTTGGTGCTGGGTATTTGTAACGGGTTTCAAGTATTGTTAGAAGCAGGGTTGTTGCCTGGAGCGATGCGGCGTAATGATAGTTTGCAATTTCGCTGTCATGATACTGATTTAAAAGTAGAAAATACTGAAACGCCTTTTACTATTTTGTGCGAGCCGGGTCAAGTGCTTAAAATACCAGTAGCTCATGGTGACGGCAACTATTATTGTGATCCGGCTACCTTAAAGGCACTCAACAAAAACAACCAGATAGTATTCCGCTATTGTAATCAACAAGGGGATGTGGTGGCAGCAGCGAATCCCAACGGTTCGGTAGATAATATTGCCGGTATTTGTAATCAAAACGGTAATGTATTGGGGATGATGCCGCATCCGGAGCGTTGTGCTGAAAAAATACTGGGTAATGATGCTAGCATGATTTTATTAAATTCTGTTTTAGCGTATTGGCAAAGGAAGGTGCACTAACAGATGACCAATAGTAACGAGTATTCTTTACAACCCGGTGTTTGGCGTGAAATGGGTTTGACTGATGCTGAGTACGAAAAAATAAAAGAGATCATCGGTCGAGAACCTAATTATGTAGAAGTAGGTATTTTTGCAGTAATGTGGTCTGAGCATTGCAGTTATAAAACCTCCCGGCCGTTATTGAAATTATTTCCGACTACCGGCAGCCATGTTTTACAAGGTCCGGGTGAAAATGCCGGTATTGTAGATATTGGTGATGGACAGGCGGTAGTGTTTAAAATAGAAAGTCACAATCACCCGACGGCGATTGAACCGTACCAAGGAGCGGCTACCGGTGTGGGCGGGATATTAAGAGATGTGTTTACTATGGGTGCCCGACCGATAGCCCTTTTAAATTCGCTGCGTTTTGGTTATTTAGATAACGCTCGCACCCGTTTTTTATTTAGCGGGGCGGTGGAAGGCATTGCTGCTTACGGCAATTGTATGGGAGTGCCTACTGTGGGTGGTGAAGTATACTTTGCGCCTGGTTACCAAGAAAATCCGCTGGTTAATGCGATGTGTGTTGGTTTAATCAAGCATCAGGATATTAAAAAGGGTATCGCTACCGGTGTAGGTAATCCGGTAATGGTGGTGGGGGCGCGCACCGGTCGGGATGGCATTCACGGTGCTACTTTCGCATCAGAAGAATTATCTGAGGATTCGGTAGAGCGTCGTCCGGCAGTGCAGGTGGGCGATCCATTTATGGAAAAATTACTGTTGGAAGCTTGTTTAGAAGTAATTAAAAGTGGTCATGTAGTTGGTATTCAAGATATGGGTGCTGCTGGTTTAACCAGTTCATCGTGTGAAATGGCTAGCCGGGCCGGCACTGGTATTGAAATGGATTTGTTGCGAGTACCCCGCCGTGAAGAGGGTATGACCGCCTATGAATTGATGTTGTCTGAATCTCAAGAACGAATGCTGGTGGTGGTCAAGCCGGATGCGGTGGTTAAAGTTAAAGCAATTTTTGATAAATGGGATTTAGAAGCAGTAGTAGTAGGTAAAGTGACCGGTGACGGGATGTTGCGTCTGACTGAGGGAGATAAAATAGTGGCCGAGATGCCGGCCAAGGCTCTGACGGAAGAGGCACCGCTTTATGAACGACCTTACAGTGAACCAGAAGATCTTAAAGCAGTACAAGCGCTGGCACTGGCAAGCATTCCCCAGCCGGAAGATTATAATCAAATATTATTGCAGTTATTAGCGGCCCCGAATATTGCCAGCAAAGAGTGGGTTTACCGCCAGTATGACCACATGGTGGGTATCAATACCGTAGTGCGACCTGGTTCTGATGCCACGGTGTTGCGGGTAAAAGGAACTGCTAAAGGCATTGCGATCACCACTGACTGCAACGCTCGCTATTGCTATTTAGACCCGTATACTGGCGGGATGATTGCGGTGGCTGAAGCGGCCCGTAACTTAGTGTGCTCAGGGGCTAAACCGCTGGCGATCACCAATTGCCTTAATTTTGGCAACCCGGAAAAGCCGGCAATTATGTGGCAGTTTCGCCGGGCGGTGCAAGGCATCAGTGAGGCTTGCCGGCAGTTAAATACTCCGGTAACCGGTGGTAATGTCAGTTTTTATAATGAAACTAAAGATACGGCTATTTATCCGACCCCGGTGATTGGCATGGTTGGTTTGGTAGAAGATTTAACCCGGCATTGTACGCAAGACTTTAAAAACAATGGGGATATCATTATTTTAGTAGGAGTAAACCAGGAAGAACTGGGCGGCAGTGAATATTTAAGAGTGGTACACGCTATGGAAGCGGCGGGCAAACCACCGGCATTGGATATAGCATTGGAGAAAAAAGTACAACAAGCGGTATTGCGAGCGATTAAAAAAGGCTTAATAAAATCAGCTCACGATTGCTCGGAAGGCGGGTTAGCGGTAGCTTTAGCCGAAAGCTGCATCGCTGGTAATATTGGTGGGGAGATTGCTTTGCCGGCCAGTGTTTGGCAGGGTATCCGGCTAGATGCTTTGTTATTTGGGGAAACCCAGTCACGGATTATTATTACTAGTGCCGCTAACCATACAGATCAATTGCTGCAAGATTTAGTGGAGCTGGCAGTACCCTTTACCCGGCTAGGTACGGTAGGTGGGACAAATTTTGAAATCAACTTACTTGACCCGGAAAGCAAGATCATTAATCTTCCCGTGGCAAAATTGAAAAATGAATGGCGGGAGGCAATAGCGTGTTTAATGAAGTAACTCCAAACCCAAAACGCCCAGAGGGTACCCGAACCCAAAACTATAATCCAGGTGCTTGGTGGCAAGCAGATAAAATGAAAGACGAATGCGGGGTTTTTGGTATCTATGTTCATCCGGGGATGGATGTGGATATAACTCAATTAACTTATTTTGGTCTTTATGCTTTGCAACACCGCGGTCAAGAGAGTGCCGGTATGGCAGTTACTGATGGTCAAAACATTAAATTGCATAAAGGGATGGGGTTAGTGCCGGATGTTTTTAGCGGCAATGTATTAAATGATTTAACCGGCTTGGCCTCCATTGGACATGTCCGTTATTCCACTACCGGTGCCAGCGAAATTGTTAATGCTCAACCGTTGGTATTTCGGCATCGCCGGGGAATGCTAGGGTTGGCGCACAATGGGAATATCACCAATGTTAATGTGCTTAGGGAAATTTTATATAGTCACGGGGCCATATTTCAATCTACTACTGATAGTGAAGTGCTGGTAAATTTGATTGCTCATCATAGCCAGCATAGTGTCGAATCAGGCATTAAGAAGGCGATGATTGATATTGAAGGGGCCTACTCGTTAGTAGTTTTAACGACCAGTGCTTTGACCAGTGCTTTATATGCAGTGCGGGATCCCCATGGTTTTCGCCCGTTATGTTTAGGTAAGATCGGCGAAACCTGGGTGGTAGCATCGGAAAGCTGTGCTTTGGATACGGTAGGAGCAACCTTTGTGCGCGACGTCCAACCGGGTGAGATTATCCGTTTAGATAAAGACGGTTTGACTTCGCTACAAACCCAAGCAGCGGCAAAATCCACATTTTGTATTTTTGAATATATTTATTTTGCCCGGCCGGACAGCACGATAGATAATTTCCATGTCAGCACGGTGCGGCGAGAGATGGGTAGACAACTAGCCCGGGAATATCAAGTAGATGCTGATTTGGTTATTCCGATTCCTGATAGCGGTACATCGGCAGCACGGGGCTATGCGGAAGAGTTAAATATGCCTTTTGAAGAAGGACTGATGAAAAATCGTTATATTGGGCGTACTTTTATTCAACCCAGTCAACAAATGCGAGATTTGGCTATTCGTTTAAAATTAAACCCGATGCGGGAAGTATTAGCCGGTAAGCGGGTGGTTATGGTAGATGATTCACTGGTGCGGGGTACTACCAGCAAAAGAATTGTCAAAATGCTCCGTGATGTGGGTGTCAAGGAAGTGCATTTACTGCTCAGTTCTCCCCCGGTAATTGGCAGTTGCTATTACGGGATAGATACCAGTAATCGTAAGGAATTGATTGCCGCTACCAAGTCGGTAGCAGAAATTTGCCAAGCAGTGGGTGCTGACGGGTTACATTACTTGAGTTTAGAGGGGTTACTAAGTATCTTTGGTGAATGTACCGGTGGTTTTTGTAGTGCCTGTTTTGATAAAAAATACCCAGTTGAAATACCTAATAATGCTGGTAAATTTAGTTTGGAGTAGTAATTTTACTAATAATACGTGTTCGAAAAGGAGCACGAGAGATACAAGAAGTTCAAGGCGGCTTAGAAATGGTGGGGTGTAGCGTATAAATAATACGTAAGCGCCGCCATTTCCAAGCCAACGCAGAAATTCGCTGTATATTTCGCGCGGACTTTTCGAACAACCTCTAATAATCAAAAATAGCCCTATACATATAGATATTTTCAGATAAAGATTTATTTGCACCTAAATAAGTATCACCTAACCAAACTTCAAAATGTAAATGAGGGACACCACCGGCACTTAAAATTTTGCCAACTACCGCTGATTTGGTGCCGGAATTTCCGATGTTGCCTATTTGTTGACCTTTGGTTACGGCGTAGCCTACTTTAATATTAGGCGATATGTGCTGTAAATGCGCATACCGGGTAATAATACCGTTTTGATGTTGAAGCCAAACTTGTTGTCCCCGGAACTTGTCCAACATTTTTTCAGGGGTAATAGCTGTTGCTTGGGATAGGCGTACTGCCTCGTTGTATTCTGCCAGAGTCATTTCTATAAAGTCGTGGTCGGCACGAATAACTATTCCTGCACCAGCTGCTACCACGGGAGTGCCTGCTGCCAAATAATAATCTATCCCCTCGTGAATACCGTTACGATAAGGACGTGGGGCATTAGGCAGTTGACCGGCAATAGTAGTAACCTGGGCATTCTCCACAGGTGAATCTAAAAAGGCTAAAAATTCAATGGTTTCTGAAACAGTCATTGTTTGTAAGTCATATTCATTTACTGTTTCAGGCAAAACATCTATTTTAGGTACTGGCTCGCCTATTGGCCATATTATTAGTAAGCCATTCTGCCACAATGTTTGGTAACCTAAGCTTTCGGCTACAAACCGGGCGGGTAGTTGAGTACGTCCGTCAGCTAACCAAGGTACTACGTCCATAGTTTTTGAGATACCGTTGCTAGTGATCACTTTATTATTGATAGCTAAATCAACCGAATATTTACTGCAAACTAGGGTGATGGTTTGAGTAGCAGCATCCCAAATGATTTGCTCACTAGTTAATCCCAGAGCATGACCTAAAAACCGCACCGGCACGAAGATACGACCAGCTATAACCTGTGGGGCTACATCTATTGATGCTATTTGTGAATTATCAACTATATATTCTTTAGCACCAGGTTGGAATACGATGCTTCGCACTAGTTTTTCTGGGTTAATAGGGCTGTCAACTGGTTGCTTTTCCACTTGCTGTTGAATAGCTAAGCCTAATGTTGCAAACAACATAGTTGATATAGCTACCAAGATAATGATTTTTATTAGATTCATTGTTTTGAAAAACCTCCCTTGACACCCCTTGAATTATACTAATAATAACGATATAATCAAGTGGTTGTTTTTAAAAACTATAAGTATAGAATAGTATAGTCACACGGCTGATGTCAAATAAATAATAAACTTGACTAAAATAACTGGAAATCACGTGTTTTTGACTTGCTAAACTTATTATACGAGGAGATGGATATAGTGATAAAACAAAATTTTACTGCTGTTGTCCGCAAAGAAGAAGATTTATATGTAGCGGAATGTCTGGAAGTAGGAACGATTAGTCAAGGAGATACTCTGAAAGAAGCTATTAGTAACTTAAAAGAAGCAACAGAACTTTATTTGGAAGAGTTTCCTTTACCTGAAATTAAAATGATTAATTTTGAGGCAACGGTTGATGTCCCGGTTATGTAGAATATCAGGCAAGCAAGCTATTCATGTTTTGGAGCGATTAGGTTTTGAAAAGGTGAGGCAACGTGGTAGTCATGTGATTTTAAAAAAAGATACCCTTGTAGGCACTATCGGATGTGTAGTTCCGTTACACCGGGAATTAGCTATTGGTACATTAAGAGGAATTTTGCGGCAAGCAAAAGTAACAATCGCTGAGTTCATGGCAAATTTATAAAAAATAGATCGCTAATTGCCCGGTGATTGTTGCTCAACGATTTAACACGGGAGGTTATTATGGACGAAGAAAAAAACAAATCCTTGACCTACGCTGGGGCGGGAGTAGATATTGCAGCTGGCAACAGGGCAGTAGATTTAATTAAGCAATCGGTAAAAAGCACCTACCGTCCTGGTGTAATGACTGATATCGGTGGTTTCGGCAGTCTTTTTGCTTTAGATATTGCCAAATATAAAGAGCCAGTGTTGGTTTCTGGCACTGACGGTGTGGGTACTAAATTGAGAATAGCGCATTTGATGGATAAACATAATACTATTGGTATTGACGCGGTGGCTATGTGCGTTAATGATATTCTGGTGCAAGGTGCGGAACCGCTGTTTTTTTTGGACTATTTGGCGGTAGGTAAACTAGTGCCGGAGCGGGCCGCTGAAATTGTAGATGGTCTGGCGGCAGGGTGTCGGCAGGCAGGCTGTGCGTTGATTGGTGGCGAAACAGCTGAAATGCCTGGTTTTTATGGTCCGGACGAATATGATCTTGCCGGTTTTGTAGTTGGAGTAGCTGAAAAATCAAAATTATTGGATGGTTCACAAACTAAATCAGGGGATGTGCTAATTGCCTTGCCTTCGTCTGGTTTGCATGCTAACGGTTATTCACTGGTGCGGCAAGCACTATTTGAAGAAATGGGCTATGATATAGATACGAAACTACCGGAGTTAGAGCGTTCGCTGGGCGAGGAACTATTAGAGCCCACCCGGATTTATGTCCAAGCAGCGCGACCGTTACTGGATAAATTTAACATCAAAGGATTAGCCCATATTACCGGGGGTGGTATTACTGAAAACTTACCCCGGATATTGCCGACGGGGCTGGCAGCACTAGTAGATTGTAGTACTTGGCCAGTACCGGCTATATTCAAATTGCTCCAAAAAGTAGGTAATATTACAGATGAAGAAATGCAGCGTACTTTTAATATGGGACTGGGCATGATTTTGGTAGTTTCTGCCAGCGAAGCGGATGCGGTGATCGCTAATCTTAAAGAGCGAAATGAAATAGCATACCAGATTGGGGAGGTAGTTACCGGGGATCGGAAAGTGGATTATAGGTAGAAACGAAAGGAAGGATAGTAGTGAGTTTACTGGCAGTGGGGGTGTTGGCATCCGGGCGAGGTTCTAATCTGCAAGCGATTATCGATGCTTGTGAACGGGGTGATCTTCAGGCAGAGGTAAAAATAGTAATTAGCGATCAGCAAGATGCCTATGCTTTGGAACGAGCTAAAAAACATGGTATAAACGCTTACTTTGTAGATATTAAAAACTATCCGGATAAAAACGCCTATGAAGCCAGGGTGGTAGAATTACTCCAACAGCATGATGTGCAGTTAGTATGTTTAGCCGGGTATATGCGTTTGGCGGGGGCGACTTTGTTAAAAGCGTTTTCAATGCAGATAATCAATATCCACCCGTCGCTGTTGCCGGTTTTCCCCGGTTTGCATGCTCCACACCAAGCGGTGGAGTATGGGGTGAAAATAGCCGGTTGCACAGTACATTTTGTAGACGCAGGAATGGATACCGGTCCGGTGATATTACAAACTGCTGTGCCGGTGCTGGATGATGACGCTGGAGACACCTTGGCAGAGCGGATTTTGGAACAGGAACACCTTATTTATCCCCAGGCAATTACTTTGTATGCTGAAGGTAAGTTAAAAGTGCAAGGGCGGCGGGTGAAGATAAGTTATTTAAAGAGCACTCTCGGAAACAGTTAAAAAGTTCCAAACACCCCCTCCCCCTAACCC
>JAJOKO010000033.1 GCA_021129825.1 Desulfotomaculum sp.
GAGGAAAAACATAAAACCTAGAACCTAGAACCTAGAACCTAGAACCTAGAACCTAAAACCTAGAACCTAAAACCTAGAACCTAGTTCCTAAAAAGTGAGGTTAGGAATGATGTCTTTATTAATCAATGCTGAGATTGTCAAACATCAACAAGTGGCTACGGGATATTGGTTATTAGAGTTTTTGGCACCGAAATTGGTAGCTAAAGCTAAACCGGGGCAGTTTGTGCATCTTAATTGTGCTGTTGAGCATACCGGTACCTGTTTAACGAGTGACCCGTTTTTAAGGCGACCGGTATCGATACACCGGGTAGACAGCGAGCGGGGTACGGTCAGTTTATTGTATAAAGTAGTCGGCCGGGGGACCATGTTGCTTTCTACCAAACAAGCCGGTGATTTACTGGATGTAATGGGACCGCTAGGGCAGGGTTTTACACTGCCGACGACCGACGACCGACGACTGACGACCGGCATCGCAGTGGTAGCGGGCGGTATTGGTATCGCCCCGCTGTACTTTTTAGTACAACGATTATTAGATGATCAGATTATGCCGGTAATATATATCGGCGCGCATAGTGCTGCTGATTTATTGGTAGTAGCTGAAATAAAAGCACTTGGTCAAAAGGAGAGGGGACACACCACAACACCCTCCCCGGGCACCCACCCGAAGGGAAGGGTGAGGGGTACCCGGTGGAATGGCCCCATCAATCTAGATGTATATTTAGCAACTGATGACGGTAGTGCCGGTGATCATGGCTTGGTAACCGCATTACTTACTGCTCATTGGGATAACATTAATCTAATTTATACTTGTGGTCCCAAACCAATGATGCGGGCGGTAGCTTTATTAGCTAAAGAAAAAAATATACCGGTACAGGTATCGTTAGAAGAGCGGATGGCTTGTGGTGTAGGAGCCTGCTTAGCTTGTGTTTGCCAAATAAAAGCAGAAAATAAAACGACTTACAAAAGAGTGTGTGCTGACGGCCCGGTGTTTAATGCTGAAGATGTGGTTTGGGAGAGTTGAAATCGGGAGGTTTTGTTTTATGAATAAACAAATAATTTTGAATAATATCTGTAAAAAATACGGCATAGCACTGGTCTATATTTTTGGTTCGCAAGTTAAAACCGGTTTGGATTTATTAAAAGGAATAAAAAAAACAGTTAATGACCCGTTGACGGATATTGATGTAGGGGTGATTTTTCAATTTGAGTTGCCCGGATACCGGCAAAGATACCGGCTTTACAGTGATTTATTTAATGAACTGGAAGATTTATTTACTCCTTACCCGTTAGATTTAGTGTTTTTACAAGAAACGCATTCTGTTTTCCAAGGTCATGCTATTTGCGGTCAGTGTATTTATTATCATGATTTGTTGTTTAAAGAAAATTATCAAGAGCGTGTTCTTTATCGTGCTGCTGATTTTCGTCCTTTTTTAGAGCAGTATTTAGATGAAGTTTTGGAGGAGGCTTAAGAATGACTGTTAATAAACTGCTTGTAAAACAGCGCTTGGTACTGATTACTCAATACTTGCAGGAACTGCAACAATTATCTCAATTACCTAAGGAACAGTTTTTGAACAGTCGTAATGCTGCTGCTGCGGAAAGTTATCTTAGACGTACTTTAGAAGCAATTTTTGATATTGGTCGGCATATTTTAGCTAAAAATGGCAAAATAAACATTGCTTTAGAATATAAAGGGATTGCTTTTGGTTTGCGAGAAATGGATATTATTAGCCTGGAATTAGGAGAACAATTAATAAAAATGGCGGGTTACAGAAACCGCTTAGTACATTTTTATCATCAAGTTTCCGATGAAGAGTTGTATGAGATTATTAATACTAATTTAGAAGATATAAAATCATTTAAAGCACAAATTCTAAAATATCTTTCAGAAAATACCGGTAAATGAGTATTCGAATGTGAAAGGAAAGTTTTATAATGATAAATAAAGTAACTTCAAACAAACCGAATATGGCAGTAAACGTTGGTGGCATTAAAATGAAAAATCCGGTTACCACTGCTTCGGGCACCTTTGGTTTTGGTTCGGAATACAGTGCTTATGTAGACGTGAGCCGGTTGGGAGCGTTAGTAGTTAAAGGAGTTACTTTAGAACCTCGTTTGGGTAATGCTACTCCTAGAATTGTAGAAACGCCGTCCGGCATGCTAAATTCTATCGGGTTACAAAATCCGGGCATAGATTATGTGCTGAAACACTACATTCCTTATTTTAAAACTTTGTCAACGCCGGTAATTGTGAACATATCTGGCGATACTGTGGCAGATTATGCTACGGTAGCCGAAAAATTGAGCGTTGCCGGTGGGGTAGCCGGGTTGGAAGTGAATATCTCTTGTCCTAATGTAAAAAAAGGTGGGTTGGCTTTTGGCAGTAACCCGGTAATGGCGGCAGAAGTCACGGCGGCGGTACGGGCAGTAACCAAATTACCGTTGATAATTAAGTTATCTCCCAATGTGACCGATATTGTAGCGGTAGCTGAGGCAGTAGCTAGAGCCGGTGCGGACGCCCTGTCGTTAATCAACACTTTGTTGGGGATGGCGATAGATGTACGTACCCGCCGCCCGGTATTGGGTAACGTGACCGGTGGTTTGTCCGGCCCGGCGATAAAACCGGTAGCGGTGCGGGCGGTGTGGCAGGTACATCAAGCAGTGGCGTTGCCGATTATCGGTATGGGTGGTATATCTTCTGTAGATGATGCCTTAGAGTTTATTTTAGCCGGTGCCACAGCAGTAGCGATAGGCACAGTTAACTTTGCTAATCCCCAGGCGACTATAGAGATAATAAACGGGTTGGCAACATATTTGATTGATAACGGGATAAAAGATATTAATGATTTGGTGGGAAGTGCTAATAATAATGCTCGTAATTATTAGCTGAAAGCTGACTGCTGACCGCTGAAAGCTATTTGAAAATGGAGGATTTTATGGCTAAAGAAAAATTGATTATAGCATTAGATGTTGATTCTAGCGAACAGGCTTTGCAATTGGTACATCAACTGCATGCTCATGTTGGTGTATTTAAAGTAGGCATGGAGCTTTTTAATGCTGCTGGATCTGAAGTAATCCAAGCCATCCATAATATTGGTGGTAAAGTATTTTTAGATTTGAAATTACACGATATTCCGACTACCGTGGCTAGAACTTGCCGGGTTTTGACTAGGTATAAAGTAGCGATCATTAATATTCATGCCAGTGGCGGCTTGGCTATGATGCAGGCTGCTGCCAGTGCGGTGCATGATGAAGCGGCGATGTTGGGAATTGAACCCCCTTTAGTGATAGCAGTAACTGTGTTGACTAGTATGGATCAGGGAGTGCTAAACTGCCAGTTGAATATTCCCGGCACAGTCAAAGAACAGGTAGTGCATTGGGCTAAGCTGGCTCAACAAGCCGGTTTGGATGGGGTAGTAGCTTCGCCGCAAGAAATAACCGCAATCCGGGAAGAATGTGGTGATATTTTTAATATTCTTACACCGGGCATTCGGCAGATCGGAATTGCCAAAAATGATCAAGAGAGAGTAATGACTCCGGCGGAAGCAATAGCACAAGGGGCTACTTATTTAGTAATTGGTCGACCGGTTACTGGAGCTGAAAACCCGGCAACAGTAGCGCAAGCAATTATAGTAGAAATATCCGAAATTAAAGGGAGAGCGCAAACATGTTGAATCCAGAGCAAATCAGGGCTATTTTTACAGAAACCGGGGCGATGTTGAATGGACATTTTTTATTAACATCCGGTCAACACAGTAATCAATATTTTCAATGTGCTCAAGTATTGCAATACCCACAGCACGGCGAGTTGCTTTGCCAGGAACTGGCCCGACGGATTATGGCTAAGGGGCATCCTGTGCAAGCGGTAATCGCCCCGGCTACCGGTGGGATATTAGTATCCTATGAATTGGCCCGGGCTTTAGGTGTGCGTAGTTTATTTGCCGAACGGGAGCAAGGGATCATGACGCTTAGGCGTGGTTTTAGGATTAAACCAGGCGAGCAGGTACTGGTAGCGGAGGATGTCATTACTACCGGTGGATCGGTGCGGGAAGTGATAGCAGCAGTGGAAAACTGGGGTGGTAAAGTAGTAGCAGTAGCAGTGTTAGTAAATCGTAGTGGGGGTAAAGCTGATTTAGGCGTACCGACCGAAGCGTTGATTAATACAGATGTAGTTACTTATCAACCGGAAAACTGCCCATTATGCCAGCAGGGGTTACCGGCAGTTAAACCTGGTAGTCGCAAATGAAAGATCAGTTACCGATTACCAGTTAAAAACCGTAATGGATCTCTTGACATAAATTTAAAGTAAGTATAGAATGATATATAGCCGTTTATTGATAATGGATATCATTATTTTTCGAGATAGCACTTTAACTAATCAAATAAAGAGGGTGAACGGAACTATTGAAAATAAAAAAACTGTTATTTTATTGATCGGTCCTCCTAATGTTGGTAAAAGTGTGGTTTTTAATAAACTTACTGGTTTAAATGTAAAAGTAGCTAATTATCCGGGTACTACAGTGGATTTTGAGGTGGGCAGTACTAATATCCAAGGTAAAGATTTTTTGTTTGTAGATATGCCGGGAACATATACTTTAGATGCCACTAACGAAGCTGAGCAGATCACAGTAGACATGTTGGCAGGGAAGATTTTTTTAAAAGGACGCCATGTTCACCAACACAGCGATTCCGGTTTAAGTAATAAGCCGGATGCGGTTATATTTGTGATGGATGCCAATAGTTTAGAACATAGCCTGTATCTATTATTACAGTTGATGGAGTGTGGTTTACCGATTATTGTAGCGTTAAACCGCACTGATTTAGCCCGGGAAAAGGGTGATTATATTGACCCGCGGGTGCTTGCACACCGGTTAGGCGTGCCGGTAATTCCTACTGTGGCTATTAATAAGCAAGGGATTGATAAATTAAAACAATTATTACCTGAGATTATTGAAGAAAATAAAGTGCCGGTGCCAGTATGCGCAGCGATAGCAGACCAACGTTGGCAGCAAGCAGAAGAACTGGTGGCGCAAGCTACCAGAAGGACATCTTTACACACGCCTCTCAAACGGCAAAAATGGGGCGATGCCTTGGTACGACCGTGGCCAGGCTTACCTTATGCTGTTTTAATTATTGCGGCTACTTTTGCGTTAATTGTTGGTTTGGGAATGGGTTTAAGGCAGGCCATCTTTTTGCCGTTAATCCGGGGTTTGATTATTCCACAGATAGAAATAGCAGTAAAAGCTACTATTGAACCCGGTATGTTTCAAAATATTTTAATTGGTAATTATGGTTTTTTGATCAAGGGTTTAGAATGGCCTTTTGCTTTAATTTTACCGTATGTAATCTCTTTTTATATTGCTTTAGCTATTTTAGAAGATAGCGGTTACCTGCCGCGTCTAGGTTGTTTGCTGGACGGGCTGTTTCAAAGAGTGGGTTTGCACGGGATTGCGGTGATACCGCTTTTTTTAGGTTACGGTTGCGGAATACCGGCGATAATGGCTACCCGGGCTTTAAGTTCATACAAAGAACGCTTAACGGTGATGGTAATGATTTGTTTAGCAGTGCCCTGTATTGCCCAGACCGGGGCGTTAATTGCTTTGCTGGCAGAAAGATCTATCCCGGTGATGTTGCTGGTATTCTTTATTTCTATTTTAGCTTTATTAATAGCGGGATTGATTATGGACCGGATTTTGCAAGGAGTGTTGCCGCCGGTAGTGATGGAACTGCCCGAACTGCTTTTGCCTAGAGGGTCTGTTTTAGCCAAAAAAGTTTGGGTGCGTATTAAAACATTTATGATTACCGGAGAATTACCGATGATTGCGGCTATTGGTGTAGCGGCAGTGTTATATGAAACTGGTGTTATGGCTGCTTTTGGCACAGTATTAAGCCCTTTAGTGACTGGCTGGTTATTAATGCCAGAAGAAGCAGCGATACCTTTAATTTTAGGTCTTTTGCGCCGTGAACTGGCGGTGTTACCATTGATAGATATGCAACTTACTACTTTGCAGTTTTTTGTCGGAGCGATAGTAGCCTTGTTTTATGTACCTTGCGTGGCTATCTTGGCAATTATTATTCGTGAATTTAATCTTATTACCACCTTAATAGTACTGGTGTTAACGATGTCTACAGCTTTTTTGGTCGGGGGGTTATTTGCGCAATTAGGCACACTGCTATTTTAATAAAAGGTGTTGATCAATAGATGACCGTTACAGATAAAAAACATGAAGTGAAACGGCATATGGAAATAGAACATTTTTTAAACTCGTTAAGAGTATGGTATGTGCTTTTTTTTGTGTTACTTTTGTTATTTGTTAACAAGTATCTGGTTTGTTTTAGTGATCAAGATGATCTTTACGAATATGCAATGTTATTTATTTCTTTGCCTTTTCTTTGTGAATATTTACTACTGTTTATTTCTTTGTCTCTAATGTACAGCATTTATTGTTTTTTGAGACCAGTAACGGTATCTTTGAATAAGCACTTGCTTTTAAATGTTGATTATTTTGATTTTATTTTTGCTGGCGGAATTATTTATTTCACCGGTGGCTTAACCGGTGGTTTTTTGGGAGTATTTATTTTTCCGCTGGTGATTAGTTTGGTGCGTTTTGGAATTATTGGTGGGTATATCGGTGCTATGATGATAGTTATTACTTTATTGCCGATGATTTTTATTGTACCTGATAAGATAGTGCCTGTTTCTTTTTTCTTGCAGGTGTTGGCGGACATAGGAGTTTTATTTTTTGTTTTTTTAGTAGTAGCTTTTTTAGTTAAAAAAGATCAATTACTTAGAGAAAATATTTACAGGTATTCTATTACAGACGCTCTTACAGGGATTTATAATGTTGCTTATTTTCGAGAGCGGGTTGAGGAAAACTTATTGGATTATCAGTATGATGATAATCGGTTTGCAATTATATTTATAGATTTAAATAATTTCAAGAAAATAAATGATGATTACGGGCATTTAATAGGTGATAAGGTTTTAACCCACATTGCCGAAATTTTAAGCAAAAACATCCGTAGTCAGGATATTTTAGCCCGCTATGGCGGTGATGAATTTGTGCTTTTTTTGCCAGAAACCAATAAAGAAGTAGCGGTAAAATTGGCTCAAAGGTTAAAGCAGGAAGTTAATGATAACCCATATGTTTGGGATAAAAAAATAATACCCTTAGATTTTAGTACCGGGGTAGCGATATACCCGGATGATGGGTATAATTTAAAAGAGATGACTAAAACGGCTGACCAGCGAATGTATGAGCAAAAAAAGAAAGATAAAAAACAAGCTAAGGCAAGTGAGGCAAGTGGGGACGGTTCTTGCTTGCTTTGAAAGCGGAGCAAGCAAGAACCGTCCCCACTTGCCTTTTTGCTGTTAATTACACTGGGCAACCTTTTACACTCTTGTTTCGACCGTTAAAGATAGTTTTATTGTTGCTGTAAATTGTTTTGATGGTATAATGAACACATACTTATATCATCAAAGGAGGCAGTGGTTTTGTCAAAAGCAAAAAAACTTTATGAGCAAAAACTAATGACAGCTGTAGAAGCGGTGCGGTTGGTGCAATCAAATGACGCTGTTACTTTTCCTACTGGTGCTGGTGAAGCGCCGGTATTAATGGAAGCTTTAGCCGGTCGAAAAAATGAATTGGATAATGTTAGGATTAATCAAATCTTACCGTTAAAAGCGGCTACTTATCTTAGTGACCCTTCATATGCTCCTCATATTCGTCATAATGCTTGGTTTATAGCCAGCGCTACCCGTAAAGTAGTTAATGCCGGTTGGGCGACGTTAGCAGCCAATTACTTCCATGAATTACCAAGATTGATAGAGCGGGATTTTTATGCCAATGATGTGGTGATGGCTACTGTATCGCCGATGGATCAGCATGGCTATTTTAGCTTTAGTTGTGGTATTTGTTATACTACGGCAGCAGCTAAAAAAGCACGGGTAGTTATTTTAGAAGTTAATGAAAATGCCCCGCGTACTTTGGGGGATAGCTTTATTCATATTTCAGATGTAGCTGCTGTAGTGGAAACAAAGATGCCGTTACCAACGCTGAAAATACCACTAATTACTAAAACGGAGCAAACTATTGGCAGCTATATTGCTGAATTGATTCCTGACGGAGCTACTTTACAAATTGGTTTTGGTGGTGTTCCTAATGCTGTCTGCCAAGCTTTGCTAGATAAAAAAGATTTGGGTATACATACTGAAATGATTACTGATGGTATGGTAGATTTAGTTGAAAGTGGTGCGGTTAATTGTGCTAAAAAGAATTTTCACCCGGGAAAAATGCTAGCTACGTTTGTTTTAGGTACGACCCGGCTTTATGATTTTGTTAACGATAATCCGCTGATTGAGATGCGCTCTGTAGCTTATACCAACGATCCGGCTAATATTGGCAAAAACGACAATATGTGTGCGATTAATGCTGCTGTAGAAGTTGATTTATTAGGGCAATGTGCTTCTGAAACTATGGGTACTTATTTTTGGAGCGGCACCGGTGGGCAGGCCGATTTTAGTCACGGAGTAAATATTTCCAAAGGCGGCATGGGTTTTATCACTATTCCATCAACAGCTAAGAGCGGGGCAGTTTCCAGAATTGTGGCTACTTTGCAACCCGGTGCAGTAGTAACTACCAGTAAAAATAGTGTAGATCATGTGGTAACTGAGTACGGGGTTGCTCGTTTGCGAGGGATGAATATGTCTGAGCGGGCGAAAGCTTTAATCGCTATTGCGCATCCCGATTTTCGGGAAGAATTATTACACGAAGCTAAAAAAAGAAATTTAATTATTTAAGGTTAGACAGAAGGCAAGCGGGGACGGTTCTTGCTTGCTTTGAAAGCGGAGCAAGCAAGAACCGTCCCCGCTTGCCTTCCGCTTGAATTCAACAATACGAAAGG
>JAJOKO010000097.1 GCA_021129825.1 Desulfotomaculum sp.
TGGATTAATATGTAAATTTTAAATGTGCTAAATGGTACCCTTTTCGAACACGCACCAAGAGTAGGGAGGAATAAAATGTTGAAGCAAATATTAATGTTAATTGCCGTAGTTACTTTGATCGGTTTTGTGGGGCAACCTGCTTTTGCCAGTGATTATGATGAAGTAGAATACAGGGATATCCGGGTGGAACCGGGAGAGCGGGATGAAGATCAAGACAATTATTTTACTGTGCAATCTAACCGGGTAGAGATTAAAGTGAGAAATGTTCCTGATGCGGAGAAAGTTTTTATTGGTGATCTAGAGGCTACTGCCAGTGGTCGTCATTGGATTGTTGAGGATTTTCTATTGAACACAGGTGAAAATGAAATATTGATTACGTTGGAAGGTCCGGAGGGTATTACGCCCGAGTTAACTATCTATATCCGTTTTATTAACATTGCTGCTGAAGATTCCAGTTATATAATTGCGGATGTTAGTGCTGAAGAGCAAGTTATTGCTTTTTCGGGTGCTATAGAGTTGTATTTAGGTGAAGAAAATGCTGTTTTAGACAGAGGGCGAAACAGGTTGGCAGAAGAACAACGGGTAGAAATTAATGTATATGGTCAGCACTTTCAGCCTTTGCTTAATCATCGCCCGGTTAGTACGCTTTTTGAGATTCGGGCTGATGATCAAGATTACACGTTGTTTAAGAACGGTCAATTGACACTCAGATATAATATTGATAATCTAGCTGCCGGATTAGAAACATTAGCGGTAGTATGGTTTGAAGATTATGATGGTCGACCGAATAATTCTGTTTTTGTGAATTTAGGTGGTCATATTGATCCTGAGAATAACACTATTACGGTACCTTTTATCAAAAGTGGTTTTGGTTTTTACGGGGTATATAGTGTTACCGGTGCTTTTAGGGATTTTCACATGCATAATGAAAAATTAAATTGGACCAGTACTTATGTAAAGCCTTTATATGCTCAAGGGATTATGGAACCCTTATTTCCTCATGCCGGAGTTTTTGGCTTATTAACTTGGGATGGACGGGAGCAACCGATAACTCAAGGTGAGTTTGCTACCATGCTAGCTAAAGCATTGGCACTGCCGGTTGATGAACTGCATGCTGGTTATAGACATCATAATCTACACTTAACCGGAGCTAGTGACCCGCATATAGAAGCAGCCCTCAATCACGGTTTGCTTAGTGGGATACCAGTAGGTGTTGGTAATGTGCTGACTCGAGAACAGGCGGCGGTAATGATTGCCCGGGCTACTGAATTAAAAATTCATAATCGTCCGGATATTATTAGTCGTATTGTGGGCAGAGTATTTACCGATGGGACAAGCATTTCTGCTTGGATGCAGCCACATGTTTTTGCTGTTTATCGTGCCGAGTATATCAGTGTAGAAATGGATGTCGAACAGCGTGGTCGGTTTATTTTTGCCCCTAAAGATTTGTTTACCAGACCCCAGGCAGCGGAGACGATCCATAGAATATTGCAAAATATCAATGAACAACAAGCAGAATAAGTTTGACATTAGGAGCGGTTAGTTTGTTTAGATTTTGGAAAGTATTAAAAAGACAATCAATTAGATTAGTATTAATTTCACTGGTGTTTATGGTCATAGTAATCGCCGGCATCCTAACATACGGTAATTCATTATTGGCACCTGTGAATGCTAATGACCCAGTGGTAGTAACTGTGGAAATACCGGTTAACAGCACCGGTGGTACAGTGGCGGAAGTGTTAACAGCAGCCGGTTTAATTGATAGCGCATTAGCTTTTCGCTGGTATGCTAGTTTTACCGGGCTGGATAGCAAAATACAACCGGGTAAATACCAATTAGATACTGCTATGTCGGTTCCGGCAATATTGAAAAAAATTATTAACGGTAGTCAGGTGCTACATTCTTTTACTATTCCGGAAGGCTATACAGTCAGGCAAATGGCAGAGTTGTTGGATCAACTAGGGCATGTAGATCAAGAAGAATTTTTAGATCTTGCTAGAGTGGGAGATTTTCAGCACTCTTTTTTGGCAGAATTTCCGGATACTTACTATGCTTTAGAGGGCTATCTTTTTCCAGATACTTACAAAATACACGCACAAGCTAGTGCGGCAGATATTATTAACATGATGCTCAATCGTTTTGCAGTGCAAGCAGCTGAAATTAACCTGGCTCCAAAAGCAGAGGAATTAGGAATATCGGTTCATCAGGCAGTAACTATTGCTGCTATGATTGAGCGAGAAGCTTTTGTAGCCAGTGACCGGGCGATTATTTCCGGCGTTATCCACCATCGTTTGCGTATTGGCATGCCCTTACAGATTGATGCTACGGTATTGTATGCCTTGGGTGAGCACCGGGAAGTAGTATTATACAAAGATTTAGAAGTGCAGTCGCTGTTTAACACTTATTGGGTCAGTGCTTTGCCGCCCGGACCTATTGCTGCTCCCGGTGTAGCATCACTTAAAGCAGCGGTGGCACCGGTGGATACCGAATATCTTTTTTATGTACTTAGACCGGATGGTAGTCATGCTTTTTCTGAAACGTGGGCAGGGCATCAGCGTAATATAACAAAATACTTGTAACCGGGGTGAAATATCAAAATGCTCAAACCGGAACTTTTAGCCCCGGCAGGAGATTTAGAAAAGTTAAAAACGGCCGTTATTTACGGTGCTGATGCTGTTTACCTGGGTGGTAAACAGTTTAGTTTGCGTGCCGGGGCTACTAATTTTGAGCCGGCAGAATTGACTGCCGGGGTTGATTTTGCGCACAGTTACGGTGCCAAAGTATATGTAACCGCAAATATATTTGCGCACAATGCAGATTTAGAAACCCTGCCGGAGTATTTTAAAAAATTGCAAACTGCCGGGGTGGACGGGGTGATTATTGCTGACCCGGGGGTGCTCGGTGTTTTGCGTAATAATGCGCCTGATTTACCGGTGCATTTAAGTACCCAAGCGAACACTACTAATTGGAGCAGTGTTTTATTTTGGCAACAACAGGGGATAAAACGAATTGTGCTGGCCCGCGAATTATCATTGCCAGAAATCGCCCAAATTGCTAATAAAACCAGTGTGTCCCTGGAAGTATTTGTACACGGGGCGATGTGTATGGCTTATTCCGGGCGCTGTCTTTTAAGTAATTATTTAACCGGTCGGGATGCTAACCGGGGTGATTGCGCTCAACCTTGTCGCTGGCAATATCAATTGTTAGAAGAAACTCGCCCCAACCACTATTTGCCAGTGCAGCAAGATAAACGGGGTACTTATTTCATGAGTTCCCGTGACCTTTGTTTAATTGAGTACCTACCCCAATTAATCCAGGCTGGGGTGCAAAGTTTTAAAATAGAAGGGCGTATGAAAAGCATCCACTATGTCGCTACAGTAGTGAAATGTTACCGACAAGCTATTGATAGTTATTTTAATGATCCGGATAACTATCAAGGTGATCAGCATTGGTTAAGTGAAATAGCTAAAGTAAGTTATCGTGACTATACCACTGGATTTATTTTAGGTCAAGCCACTGATTTAAACCAAGCTAATAAATATGTGTCTGATGGTAATTACCGGTTTGTCGGGGTAGTGCGTGAATACGATCAGGGTAGGGGTATCGCTTTAGTAGAACAGCGTAATAATTTTGCGGTAGGAGATACTTTGGAAGTGATGCCCCCGCAAAGTGAAAACTTTAATGTTACAGTCTATGAAATATTTGATCATAACGGGAAACCGCAAACAAACGCCCCACACCCGCAGCAAATGTTAAAAATACCGTTGACCCGACCAGTGCCAGCTTGGAGTATGCTACGGCAAGTGCGGAATTAAAATTCCAACATTTCTAACACTTGTTTTTTCAAACTGGGCAAGTCATTTATGCAAGTATCCCATACATCTTGTAAATCTACACCAAAATATTCATGAATTAGGACATTTCTCATCCCGGCCATTTCTCGCCAAGGTACACGATTATATCTTGATTTGAAAAGGGGAGAAATGTTTTTTGTTGCTTCTCCGATAATTTCAAATCTTCTAATTACCGCATCTTGAATTTGTTTAGATTTATAAAAATCTTCTCTGGAAATATTGCAGATATATTCTTCAATTAATTGGATGCTTTCCAGTACATGCTTTAAATAGACAGAATCATTTTTCACATTAGCACCTGTTTATTTTCCAACACACTGTCTTTGATATGTGGAGACAAGGCATTTTCTGTTACAATATCAACATCTCTTTGAAGGGCATCCTGAAGTTCATTTTTTAATTTTACTAAGGTGAAAAGTGACCTTTTGGTTTTGGGAGAATATTCAATCAAAAAATCTATGTCACTATGGTTTTTTTGTTTTCCTTTGGCAAATGAACCGAATATAAAAGCTTTTGTTACGCCGTAACGTTCAAGTATTGGAACAGCAGTACCTTTAATAGTCTGAATTGATGGAGACATTATATGGATCACCTCTTTTGCAAGATAAAAATTATTTAAAAACTCTGTGCCCTCTGTGGTTAAATGGTCTTGATAGTAAAACCAAAAAAATTAACCACAGAGGACACAGAGAATAAAGAATTGAATAATTCACTGGATTAGTCAATTCTTTATGTCTTAGTGCCTTAGTAGTTAGATATTGTTTTTTGAAGTGCGAAAGTTAAGACTATAAAATGTCAATTTTCTTACCTTTTGGTGGCGTGGCTTCTTTTTTAGGCAAAGTCATAAAAAGAACCCCGTTTTCAAATTTAGCGGTTACCCCATCTTCAGCAATATTTTCAACATGAAAAGTTCTGGAAATAGAACCACTGCGTCTTTCCTGCCGGAGGTAGTTCTCTTTTTCTTCACTGTGTTGCTCTTCTCTGTTTACTGATACGGTAAACAGATCCTCACTTAAATTAATGTCAATTTCTTCTTTTTTAATCCCCGGAAGTTCGATTTCTACTAGATACTCATTAGTGTTTTCTTTGATGTCGGCTTTCATTTGCTTGCTATCGGCATAAAATGCGGGAAAAAACGGACTATTAACAAAATTATCAAAAAGTTGTTCAGCGTCACCAACCAATTCACTGGGTTTCTTGAACCCAACCTCACCTTTCCCTCTCCTAAAAGGAGATAATCCAAACATAACAAAACACCTCCATAAAAATTTTAGTGTTTAACACTATGCAATATTATACCATTAAGATGATTTATTATCAATATTTGTTTTTGATTTTTCAGAGTATAATTTTATCGTTATGGGTGCAATTTAATAGTTAATAATTAAAAAGGATGTTAACTGGGATGATGGATCTGCTACGTCAAAAAAGAATGGTTCAAATATTTTATCTTTTTTCGTTACTTTTTTTATTGATAATAGCACGATTGGCTAACGTGCAACTTAACTATGGTGCGGAATATGCCTATAAGGCGTTGCAACAGCGCACCACCCAAGTAGTATTAGAAACTATTCCGCGCGGCGATATTTTAGACCGTAATTTAAAATCACTTACCGGAAGTAGGTTACAGCAAAGAGTGATTATATTTCCGAGTTTAGTAGTGCAACCACTGGTAGTAAAACAAGCACTGGCGGCTATACTGGGGGTCGAAACACAGGCAATAGCTAAACAATTCACTCGTGGCAACACTATCCTGCCTAATATATTGTATTCAGAACAAATCAACCAAATACAAATGCAAGATTGGCAGGGCGTGATGGTGCTACCGGTACGTTGCCGGTACGGGCAAAATCCGCTTGCGGTGCACTTGGTGGGGCATCTAGGGAAAATATCTTCATGGCAAATGAAAGCAGCATTAACTAATGTTTCCGGCAAACCCTATCAATTGAACGATTTAGTCGGCAAAACAGGGTTAGAAAAATACTACGAGCACCAGTTAAAAGCAACCCAACCACAACGATTAGTACGGGCTTTTACCGATGCTACCGGTTCATTACTGGTCGGCATTGGTTTTGAAACAGTGCTAGATATTAAAGACTCTGGGCGGCAACATCTGGTTACTACTATCGATTACCGGGTACAGCAAATTGTAGAGCGAGTGCTGGATAAACATATCCGGCGGGGAGCAGTAGTGGTAATGGATGTGCGGACTGGGGAAATTGTAGCTTTAGCCAGTCGCCCGGATTTTCACCCGGCCGAAATCCCCGGTATTTTAGAAACCGCCCCGGCAGATACTTTTGTTAACCATGCTATTTCATTACAAAAACCAGGTTCATTATTTAAAGTATTAGTAGCGGCAGCAGCTATAGAAGAAGGCATCGCTACCCCGGACAGTATTTTTACTTGTCAGGGGAAAAGTTCAAGACTGGTACCCTGTTGGTATTCACCCGGTCATGGAAAAATCACTTTAAAACGAGCTTTTGCTGAATCATGTAATCCGGCTTTTGCCCAATTAGGTTTGAAGTTAGGGGCCGAAAACATCATAGCCTATGCCGGTAAATTTGGGTTAGCTAATCAAAGCATTACCGGTTATCCTTACCGGGCAGATCCACGTCAAGATTGGCAGCAAGTCGGTGAACTTCATAATTTAGTAAATAGCAGTATTGGTCAAGGACCGGTGCTAACTACCCCGGTGCAATTGACGGCGATACTTAATACCATTGCCAACAATGGCAAGTACGTACAACCCCGGGTAATAAAAGCACGGCACAATTCTGACGGTGAAGTGATTAAGCATCATCAAATTGATGCCGGTTATCAAGTTATTTCAGTGGATACGGCTTTACAAATGCAAAAACTTTTAAGTTTAGCGGTGTATGATGGTGTCGGGCATCAAGCAATGGTAGCCAACCACGGCAGTGCCGGCAAAACAGGTTCAGCTGAAATAGACGGGCAAGCAGGAGTGAGTGCTTGGTTTTCCGGCTACGCCCCGCTGGATAACCCTCGCTATGTAACTACTGTGTTGGTAATACAGGGAGAAAGCGGGGGTAAAACGGCCGCCCCGGTATTTAGAGAAATTATGGAGCAGATATTGGAGTGATCTTATTGATGTTGCAGGGTCAATAAGCCCTTATTATTTTTCGTTTGACATAAGACGTTTATTTTAGTAAAATATTGCAAAAGGAAAAATTTTAAACTAAGATGATATTTTTAAAAAATGATAGGTATACAGAAACATGAAAAAGGAGTGGTTATGATGTCAACGAGTGCACAGGTATTTGCTCAAGCATTACGGTTATCATCAGTGGAGCGAGCCGAGTTGGCGGAGCAACTTTGGACTAGTTTGGAGTTTTCTTCACGAAACGGGAGGGTCTCTTTGTGGGCAAAAGAAGTTGAGGATCGTATTAATGCTTATGATCGAGGTAAGATTAAAGCTATTCCTGCCGGAGAAGTATTTGAAAAGATTAATAGGCAACAGCAATCATGAATGTAGAATTTCTTAATTCTGCTGAAAACGAATTTATTGATGCTGTTGCCTACTACAATTTGCAAAGCGAAAGATTGGGTTTTGAATTTGCGGCAGAGGTAAAAAGAACCATTGACCGGATTATTAAATATCCTAACGCTTGGACACGGCTTTCAAAGCGGACTCGCCGCTGTCGAACCAACAAGTTTCCTTATGAAATTATTTATCAGATTAGAACTGGTACAATGCTTATTGTAGCTGTAATGCATTTTCGCAGAGATCCGGAAACATGGGAATCTCGTCTTAAGCCTGAGGAACTTTAGCTAGTAATATAAACATAAATGATTGTTATTGCTAATTTAGGTAGTTTTGCTGGTGATCAGCGAACAAAGGGGTAACAATGGCCAATAATCTCTTATTATTTTTCGTTTGACATAGGATATTTATTTTAGTAAAACATTTTAAAGGGCGGTGGTTAACTATGAATTTAGTTGAAGAAAATCCTTATATTTTTGAACAAAATAACGTTAATATTGTTAATATTGTTAATATTAATGAAGTTAAAAAAATGGAAAAGGTATTAGGTTTAGAAAAAATTAAACCAATAACATTAACACCATCTGATTTAAAGCAACTTGAAGCAAAAAATGACCCTTTTCGAGAGTGGTATGAGGAAGAATTGCGTGCATTATATAAAAAAAATGAATAATGAATTAGATAAAGCGAGAAAAACTGCAAGTGCGTGTTCGAAAAGTATGTTTGTGGTAACCCCCCTCCCCCTAACCCCCTCCCCCTTGATGGGGGAGGGTAGGGTGGGGGTGTGTTTTAAGGTTAATTGGATACTATGTAAATTTTAAATGTGCGAAATCGTACCCTTTTCGAACACGCACTGCAAAGCAAGGAGACTTCTTTTTTGCTAACTACCTAACTGTAACCGGCGATTTAAGAAAGGCACCTGTTTTTATCGTTGGCAGTGATAATGATGCTGAAGATATCAAGGGGGATTATGTACTGGTGCAAGGTGAATTTGGGGCGGTGTTTTATATGGTAGACTATTGTTTTAAAACCGGGCGCATTCCGGTTTATGCTGCCACTAAAAGAGTGGTGCAGGAACATAAAAACGGTGATAAAATCACCAGCAAGAGAGTATTTGAACATACCTGTTTCCGGCGTTATCAAAGATTTAAATAAACGTATTATATAAGGGAGGGTTTATTTTAACAAGAGGTGATAATGATATTCATAGTAATTAGTTATGATATTCGCAGTAATAATCGCCGCTTTTACATATTGTGCGCTGGTTGTGAAGATAAAGTTATCCGGATGGGTGGTATTAATTTAAGGGATGAGAGTATATTTTTTGTTTAAAAATGCAAAAAAAAAATTATTTTAGCAGGAGATTAGCTATATTTGTGGAAAATAGCAATAAATACTTTGTAAAAGTTATCCTACCAAAATAATTATTTAAAGGAGATGGCTATGCCAAAATACGATTTTACAGATTTAGTTTTACTGGTAGGCACTAACCCGTTGCCTAATTATGTAGTAGCTGAATATTTTTTGAAAGAAAACTGTACTTTGA
>JAJOKO010000052.1 GCA_021129825.1 Desulfotomaculum sp.
TGGGTGCGGTGTGTCCCCTATCCTCTGAACCGGGTTGATATAATTGCAAAGCCAAAAAAGCAGAGGTTAAAATACCCGGAATGGCGATTTTTTTATTTTTAATATCTTGGGGGGCAAATTTATTTTTCGCTACCACTATCGGACCATAATTATCCCCCATACTGGCGCCACTGGACAATAAAGCATATTTATCAGCCACTGCCGGAAAAGCGTGCATCGAAATAGCACTTACTTCGTAGGTACCCTTTAATGCTTCCTGATTTAAAGTCTCTATATCTGATAATACATCAATAAATTGATAATTCTTAGTGTCTATCTTGTGATGATTAATAGCATAAAACATAAAAGCATCATCAGAATCCGGACTATGGGCTACATGAATTTTCATAATAAAAATTATTACTCCCTTCTCTATCCTTTGATATATTAATATTTTACGGGTTTTATTGTATCATTTTTTTTAGATCTTGTCTGCTTTTGCAGGCTAAGTAAATTAATGCACTCTTATTTAACCAATTACTTTTCCCAACAAGCTCATCAAATTACCGCCCAATATTTTAGCAATAGTATCTTCATCATAACCTCTTTTTATTAACCCCGCAGTGATCTGCGGTAGCATCGCACAATCACTTACTTCGAGGATAGTTTCGTCAATACCGTCAAAATCTGTCCCGATACCGATATGTTCCGGTCCCACTAAGTCCACAATATGATCAAAGTGATCCAAATATTTATCTAAACTAGGCTGATACTCAGATATAAACTCTGGTACCAAAGTTAACCCGATTACTCCACCGGCTTTGGCTAAAGCAATAATTTGCCGGTCATTCAAATTTCTGGGGTGATCACAAAGTGCCGCACAATTAGAATGGGTAGCTAATACTGGTTGATTAGAAACAGCAAGCACTTCCCAAAATCCAATTTCGGCAAGGTGGGATACATCAATTAACATGCCTAAATTATTCATCTCCCGGATCACTTTTAAACCAAAGGAAGTTAAACCAGCGGCAGATTTGACACCGACCCCATCAGCAATGCTGTTGCGACCATTCCAAGTCAAGGTGATACAACGCACTCCTAATAAATAATAAATGGGCAGCATATATAACTGCCCCCCTAAAGCTTCGCCGCCTTCAATTGCTAATATTGCCGCTATTTTACCAGATTGCACTATTCTAATAAGATCATCTTGGCAGGTAGCTAAAGCAAGTTGACTACTATATTTTTGACATTGTTGGTAAAAAACATTTATTAATTCCATTGCTCTGGCTATGCCGCTATCTTCACCATAATCAGGATGAATAAAGACTGCAAAAAACTGGACGTTGACACCACCCGCATTTAGCTTGACCAAATCAATATGACCCGTCAATGATGGCTGACCAAGCATCCGGTCTTCTGCCAACAATTTGATTAAAGTATCACAATGGGCATCAATTAACATTGAGCGCTGGTGGATATCCATAATGCGCCTCCTAAAAAATTAACCTAGTTATCAGCTATCAGCTATCAGCTTTCAGTTTTGCTGATAGCTGATAGCTGATAACTGATAACTGATTAACGTGGGGCTACAATTAACTTAATAGCCGTTCTTTCTTGACCGTCAATAATAATTTCAATAAAGGCAGGAATACAAATTAAGTCTATGCCACTGGGTGCCACAAACCCTCTGGCAATTGCTACTGCTTTTACTGCTTGGTTTAATGCCCCAGCACCAATAGATTGCATTTCAGCAGTTCCTTTTTCCCTAATTACTCCGGCCAAAGCGCCGGCTACAGAATTAGGATTAGATTTTGCTGAGATCTTTAATATATCCATACTTTAGCAACCCCTTTGCTTTTAGAGGATGTTCGAAAAGTCCGTGCGAAATACCCGGCGAATTTCTGCGTTAACTTTGTAATGGCGACGCTTACGTATTATTTATACGCTTCACCCCACCATTACCAAGTCGCCTTGAACTTCTTGGGTCTATAGATTGATGGGGACATTCCTGTGAAACAGGTGTGTCACCTATCCACTAGGCTCCTTTTCGCACACACACTTTTACTCCACATTAAAAATACGGGTTATTTCAGTAGCCTGACCAGTATCTTCATCAATATTGATCAAAACAGCGTTAAATTGATAACTAGTATCAGCAACTTGAAAACGTTGGGGTAAGCCGGTTATAAACTTACGTAAAGCAATCTCTGTTTTTACACCGATGACTGAATCGCGCGGTCCGGTCATCCCCATATCAGTAATATATGCAGTGCCTTTTGGCAATATTCTTTCATCGGCAGTTTGAGTATGGGTATGAGTGCCGATTACAGCTGTTACCAAACCATCTAAATGCCAGCCCATAGCTACTTTTTCTGATGTAGCTTCTGCATGAAAATCAACCAAAATCAGATCAGATTTATTACCAATTTCCTCTAATAATTGATCAGCTTTGCGAAACGGGCAATCTGCCGCCGCCATAAATACCCGGCCGATTAAGTTGATCACCGCTACTTTCATGCCGTTATTAGCAACATAAATATTGTAACCACTACCAGGATTGCCCGGTGGAAAATTGGCTGGTCTGATTATCCTTTTTTCACGCCCGATATAGTCAAATAGCTCTTTTTTATGCCAGACATGATTACCCATAGTGAACATATCCACGCCATAAGCAAAAAGTTCTTTAGCAATCGTTTTGGTAATGCCTTTACCGCCGGCAGCATTTTCGCCGTTAGCAACAACAAAATCAAGGGCAAAATCAAGTTTAAGATCTGGTAAACATTCTTTAACTGCCCGGCAACCATTCCGACCAACAATATCACCAATCATTAAAATTCGCATATTTCATGCCTCCCGGTTACTTGTTGAAAACAAAAACCCGTCCTTCTTCCCGAAAAGCAAATAGCGATTTATCCTCTTGGTAATACTTTACATTCTCCAACATAGCGGCGATTAATTCTTCTTGACGTTGTAAATCTTCTAGTTCGTAAATAACTTCTTCTTCGTCATCCAACGTGATATCTTGATCGATAAATTGCTTTAAACATTGAATAATTAAAGCTATCTCTCCTTGCGTCAAAGTATCGACATCACGTTCAATCTTAATCATCGTGAAATCTGCTATCATTTGATTAGTTATTTGCACTATTTTAACCTTTTCTTCTTTTAAAATATTATATACTTCAATGCTGTTTTTTAACAATTCAAACAACGCCGCCAGTTCATCCTCTTTTAAAATTTGGGTAAATAAGAAATGAAACTTTAATTTCTTTCGATGTGAATCAAAATTGATGGTGGATACCTCCGGGTATCTAATCAAAATAGATATCAGTAAATTTACAGCATTAGTTGGATCTTCACTGCTTTTATAATTTGAACTCAATCCTGCCACCACCCGAAAATTATAGTCACTTTTTCAAACTATTTTGCGTACTCTACTACCCGAATTTCACGAATAATAATTACTTTAATCTGTCCTGGGTATTCCAATTCGCTTTCAATATTTTTAGTGATTTCACGCACTATTTTTACTGCACCCAAATCGTCCACTTTATCCGGTTTAACCATCACCCGGATCTCGCGACCGGCTTGAATAGCAAAAGAGCGGTCTACCCCTTCGAATGAATTAGCTATTTTTTCTAGTTTCTGCAATCGCTTAATATAGGATTCCAAAGTTTCTCTTCTAGCTCCCGGTCGTGCTGCCGAAATCGCATCAGCAGCTTGCACTAAAACCGCTTCAATAGTTTGAGGTTCTTCATCACCATGATGGGCCGCCACAGCATGAATTACAGCTGAATTTTCTTTGTATTTTTTACATAAATCTACCCCAATAGCCACGTGCGGACCTTCCACCTCATGATCAACTGCTTTACCAATATCATGTAGCAAGCCGGCTCGTTTAGCTAATGTAGTGTCAATTCCCAATTCAGCCGCCATCAATCCCGCCAGATGGCACACTTCCATTGAGTGTTTCCACACATTTTGCCCATAACTGGTGCGAAATTTTAATCTCCCTAATAATCTGATCAGTTCAGGGTGTAAACCGTGCACACCGGTTTCAAATGTAGCTTGCTCTCCTAATTCTCTAATTTGAATCTGAACATCTTTTTGGGCTTTTTCAACCATTTCTTCAATTTTTGCCGGGTGAATACGACCATCAACAATTAAGCGTTCTAGCGCCACCCGTGCTACTTCACGGCGAATAGGATCAAATCCAGATACTAGCACCGCTTCTGGAGTATCGTCAATGATTAAATCAATCCCGGTTAACGTTTCAAAGGATCTAATATTCCGACCTTCGCGACCAATAATCCGTCCTTTCATATCATCATTAGGCAAGGATACCACCGATACAGTTATATCTGCCACATGATCTGCTGCAAACCGCTGGATAGCCAAAGAAATAATATTTCTGGCTTTTTTCTCGCCTTCATCTTTTGCTTTTTGCTCAATTTCTTTAATCATTACTAGCGCTTCGTGCTGGGTCTCTTGCTCAATCTCTAGCATTAACAGCCGTTTAGCCTCAGCAACCGTTAAACCGGAAACACGTTCCAATTCCACTTTTTGCTGCTTGATTAATTTAGTAATTTCTGTTTTTGCTTTTTCTATTTCTTTTTCTTTACGTTGTAAAATTTCTTCTTTTTTTTCATTAGTATCGATTTTACGATCTAAACTTTCTTCTTTTTGAAGTAACCGCCGTTCCGCACGCTGCCATTCATTACGGCGGTCTTTATGTTCTCGTTCTACTTCATTACGTAACTTTAGTACTTCTTCTTTAGTCTCTAGTATTGTTTCGCGTTTTTTAGCTTCCGCTTGATGGGCAGCATCTTCTATCACTTTTTTTGCTGCCGTTTCAGCAGTAGCTATTTTAGCCTCTGCTAAATACTTCCGAATAACATAACCGCCTACTATACCAGCTGCTAAGCCTATTAATAACAATAATATCATTGTTATTATTTCCATAGTGTCACTTCACCTCCTGAATTTTAAAACAAAAAAATGCCGAGACGCATCTCGGCAGAAAAAAGACTTTAAAGTACATAAATATATTTTCGCACATTCAACAAGCATAGCAAAAAGACTACCCCAACCACATTTCACTACACTTTAAAAATTCACAATATTTTATTAAACAATATATTTATATATATTAAACTGCTATACCACAGTATTAAATCTTATTTTCTACCGACTTTAATTTTATAAGTTTTTGAGCCCTATGTCAAGCTATCTGCTAGACTCCTTTTTGAACACTTACTTCTAGCTTTTCTTTTTCCGGTGGCTCACTTATCACTTTTTCATCCACCGGTTCCGGATTAATTTTTACTCGTACCAGTTGTTCAATTTCTGCTGTTATTGCCGGATTTTGTTTCAAAAATATTTTAGCGTTTTCACGTCCCTGACCCAGACGTTCTTGGTTATACGCATACCATGACCCACTTTTTTGAATGATTTTAAGTTCCGTAGCCAGATCCAAAACGCTGCCTTCGCGTGAAATACCTTCACCATACATAATATCAAACTCTGCTAATTTAAATGGCGGTGCTACTTTATTTTTAACTATTTTTGCTTTAGTACGATTACCCATGATATCAGTACCTTGCTTTAATTGCTCCGATCGCCGCACTTCTATACGTACAGAAGAATAAAACTTCAAAGCTCGTCCACCTGGGGTGATTTCCGGGTTGCCAAACATTACCCCAATTTTTTCTCTTAATTGGTTAATGAAAATAATAGTAGTTTTAGACTTGCTAATCACACTAGTCAGTTTCCGGAGCGCTTGGGACATCAACCGCGCCTGTAATCCGACATGAGCATCGCCCATTTCACCTTCTATTTCAGAGCGGGGCACCAGTGCTGCCACTGAATCAATCACTACCACATCTAGTGCCCCGCTTCTCACCAACGCTTCACATATTTCTAAGGCTTGTTCACCGGTATCTGGTTGCGATATCAGTAAATTATCAACATCTACCCCTAGCTTTTTAGCATAACCCGGGTCTAAAGCATGTTCAGCATCAATCATCGCGGCAATGCCCCCGTTTTGTTGCGCTTGAGCTATAATATGCAGGGCAATAGTAGTCTTGCCGGAAGATTCCGTGCCGAATATTTCCACCACTCGCCCCCGGGGGACCCCGCCGATACCAAGAGCTATATCTAAAGCTAAACAGCCGGTAGAAATAACTTCTACTTTGAATTTAGCACTGGTTTCACCCAATTTCATCACTGAGCCTTTACCAAAAGTGCGATCAATTCTTTCTAAGACTAAATCCAACGCTTTTTGTTTGTCAGACAAGCTCAATCCCTCCAACTTAGAATATTCTCTTGAATTATCTTCGCCCCCGGGCCGGTTGCACCGCCACCCGGCGACCTTTAATTACCTGCTTATTCATAGTATTCAAGATACAACTCGCCAAATCTGTCGGCACCTCTACAAATGAAAATTTATCATAAATAGAAATATCACCAATTAAATTACCTTCAACGCCCGCTTCAGCAGCAATTATTTTAACCAATTCCGGTGGTGTTATTTTCTCTTGCCGACCAATAGTAAAAAATAATCTAACCATACCAGTCTTGGCACCGGTTTGTCCGAGTTCACTATTACTGCTGCTGCTTAGTCCTAACGGTTCTGCTGTTTTATCTAAATCCAACGCCAGTTTCAATGCCGCCGCTGCCACATCCATAGCACTATGCTCTTTAGCCATCGTTTCTACTATCGCATGATACTCCACTAAATCACCATCGGCAAGCACTTGGCGCAGACGTTCTGTTACGCCACCCCGCCATTGTTCACCTAACTCTGCCATTGTGGGTAATTTCATCCGCTTTAATTTACTGCGGGTTAATTTTTCAATAGTTCTCAACTGGCGGTAGTCTTTCGGGGTGATAATAGTAATTGCCATACCCTCTCGACCGGCTCTGCCAGTACGCCCGATCCGATGGACATAAAATTCTGGATCTTGTGGAATATCAAAATTGATTACATGAGAAATATGTTCCACATCTAATCCCCGGGCAGCTACATCGGTAGCTACTAATAATTCTAAACCTTGTTTTTTGAATTTACGCATCACTACATTGCGCAAATACTGGGTCATATCCCCATGAAGCCCTTCGGCACTAAAACCTCTGGCTTTTAATCTCACTACCACTTGGTCTACACCACGTTTGGTACGACAAAAAATAATGGCCTGTTTAATATCAATACTGTCTAACAAACGACAGAGCACTTCCATTTTGTCTTTATCACCGGCTTCATAATAAACTTGCTCAATTTTAGGCACAGTAAGATTTTGCCGGCTAAGAGTAATGCTTTCCGGATTATGCATATACCGCCGCGATAATTTTTTGATATCTTCCAACATGGTAGCAGAAAACATTAACGTCTGCCTATCTGATGGGGTTGCTTCTAAAATACTAGTGATATCATCAATAAAACCCATATCCAACATTTCATCAGCTTCATCTAAAACCACCATTTGGACATTTTTCAACTTCAATGTCCCCCGGCGCAAATGATCAAGTAACCGCCCCGGTGTTCCAATTACTACTTGTACACCTCTTTGCAATGTTCGAATCTGGCGATCGATTGATTGTCCACCATAAACAGGCAAAGTTTTCACTCTTAGCAAACGACCAATTTTGGAAATCTCTTCCGCTACTTGAATAGCTAATTCCCGCGTGGGAGTAATCACCAAAGACTGCACCTGCATTTTTTTAGACTGCAAATTATTTAAAATCGGAATACTAAAAGCTGCTGTTTTACCAGTACCTGTTTGAGCTTGTCCCAGCACATCTTTACCTGCCATTATTAAAGGTATTGCTTTCGCTTGAATCGGCGTAGGTTCTTCAAAACCCATATCCACCAAAGCTTGATGCACCCGGCGATTGATCACTAAATCACCAAACTGCGCTGTTGATTTATCTTTTTCCATTTTATCTTTCTCCATTATTTTCCTCCAGTATAATATCTAAATTTCACAATACATCTTGATTTTACCTTGCATTTAAACAGTTTACTCTTCTTTTTCACTATACAGCAGGGTTTAGTGAATTTTATTATAACGTTTTTCCTGCTTTTTTTGATAATTATCATTAGTGTATCATAAACTTGATTATAATACAAAGGATATCCTTTTTTGTTGGATAAGAGCCTTGTATATTATCACCAATTAATGGCAAACTAATGCTCGAAAAATGTTAAAAAATTATTGTGTAAATGGTTTGTTTCACAATAATTTTTTTATAGAGATATTGCCTTGGATTAGGTATTTGTTAGCAAGCGGGGACGGTTCTTGCTTGCTTATTCTTTTGCTATCCTAGACACCCTTGATTCACT
>JAJOKO010000005.1 GCA_021129825.1 Desulfotomaculum sp.
TTATCCATAATCAGCACCTCGTTACTGTAAATTTTTACATTATTATTACTAGATTCACTACCAGATAACATTTTCCTGCTTATAGTGGGTATTAATTTAAAAATCAGGTTATTTATTAACTCTTGGATTCCATTTATTATTACTACCTAATAAATAAAAAAGGAAAGAGACTGGTTGTCCCTTTCCTAAAATACCCAAAGAAAATTGATAACCTTCTTCTGTACTATATTATTTCTGTAGTTTTGCAGGAATTTCCGGTTCATAAAATAAAAAGAAACTAGCTGCATCAACGTTTGTGACCGCCACCAAAGCAAATGCTGCTGCTGACATGCTCATAGCAGCGTGTTTGATTTTATTAATCATGTTTTCGCCTCCCTTCTTTTAAAAATAGTTACCACCTTTATCATTAACTTGTCCGCTAAATGCAGACAGGTAGTACCCCATGGTGTGATGGTAAATGCTTGCCATAGTAACCCTACAAAAATACCGGTAATAAATATATTAGTGGGCATCACCCAAAATACTGCTAAAAACAAGGCAATTAAAATAAGGCAGATAAATTTAAATCGCTGCCGTTTTTCTGCTTTAATGGGATGCTTGGGGTTTTCTGCCGGCGCCCACCGCAGGGTCGAAATTAAAACCAACAGCATCCCGACTGTTATAATAGTATAATTATATTCAGAGTAGGCTAGTTGATTAACTAAATAACCTAAGGGAATAAAAACTAACAACGATAGCGTCAAGCAACGGTAAAAATCGCTACAATGCGCTCCGCCGGAAAAAATGCGGTAGATCACTGCTGAAAAAAGCACTGCCAGAACCGGCCAAAATACTCCTAGAATTGCCGCTGTTCCCAAAATAACAATAAATTGCAGCAATGCCCCCAATACTACTTCGATGCCATAGCTGACTACTTCTTCAGATTCTTGATCTTTTGTTTCCTTAATGATATAATTTGCTATTTTTTGGGCTATAACCCGCATAGTGCTTTTTCCCCCTAATTTATTTGTTTAGTTAGCAAAGTGTGTTGATATTTATTATTCTAAACCAAAATATCTCAATATGCAATAAATCTTACATATTTTCCTATTCTTTTTCAATATTCGACAATAGTATTTTGGTCACCTTGCTCCATAGCCCTAATTAAATCATTTATCTGACACTGTATCTTTGCTAGAGTTTCATCAGCTGGCGTTTTTCGCCACCACTGTTCCACCTGCATTATTTTAATTTGTTTCCAAATAGAAAATTCTTGAAACTGATCTACAAATTGATGTTGATACTGTTCCCACCAAAAATGGTGATAAATTGCTGTTATTGAGTGGGCCTGCTTATTAAAACCAGTATCTTGGTTAAAATTTTCCAGTGATATTTCAATACTTGAAAAAATAATGATGCTTGCTAAAATGATCGCTAATAGCATTGATTTATAATTAAACATAAAAAACACTCCCTTCTTTATTATAGAGGATGTGCTTTTTGGTAAAAATATATGTATTAATTGGATTTTTTTAATTCATATTTCTCTATTCATCTCTGTTGGATAATCTTTTGCCTTCAATATGTCTACCAGTATGTCACCCAAAATTTTAACAGATCGCTCCGCCTCTGCCTGCGTATTTTTTACCGCACCAATCTCAAATAATAATATGCCGCTATTATGCTGCTGGTTATATCTGCCTTCTTTTACTCGCACACCCCGCGAAAGACCGGGGTATCTTTGGTTTATCTTTTGATCAATTTTACGCGCTAAAATTAAATTTTGCTGCCAATTAGGAAACGGTCGCCGGGCATCAGAACCCACTATGATCAAAATTCGCGCCAGTTCTTGGTCGTTAATTGTGATCACAGTACCGGAACGGGGAACGCCGGCATCCCGGTGAATATCTAATAATATTTTTAAATCTTTATTTTGTGTCAGTAAATTTTGCACTGTTTTTTCTGATTTTAGATAGGATAAATTATATTGAGCATCATGGATAGCATTGGAACGCACTACTCTAATATCTTGCTGTTCCAAGTGTTTTTCTAATTCCATTGCTACTCGTACTACGCCACCACGCTGACCGTCTAACCGGGCTACGCCATCAGTTAAAGCATACGTTTCACCGGAATGGGTATTATAAATAGCTACTAATGCTGAATCGCCAGTACTAGCAATCACGGCTTCTTTTTCTACTGGTTCCAAAATAGTAACCGGTGGTACAGTAACCGGCAGTTTTTTTATAACTGGCAGGGGAGTTATTTCCAATAATAACGGCATTTGAGATTGGAAAATGCTTTCCGGTTTTTGCATTTCTACCCCAGACATACTACCCAAAGCTAATAGTACTACTTCTGAATCTAAGATCATTTTACTGTTTGGGTTGCTATTCACCGCCGGCATAGTCCATTTTATAATATTGCAAAAATTACCATCAAGCTGATTTACAACTACTGTCATCCAATTACTGGTTATGACAACCATGTATTGTGACAATATTGACCGGTAAGGCTGGCACCATAGTACCACCAGCAAAGTTAATATCAATAACAGATATAAATAGCGGCGTGTTTTTTTAATAATTAATTGATATTTATAATCACGGGTTGTACGGGTATAATTCATAATTTTTCCTCCCAGCAAATTCTAACTATTATTACTATGCCGGCAACAATATAATTATGAACACAAAAAGGGGAACGATAAATCGCACCCCTGTATTTCGCACGGACTTTTCGAACATCCTCTTATTAATATGTGTTCGAAAAAGAGTACGATAGACCCAAGAAGTTCAAGGCGACTTTGTAATGGCGGGGTGAAGCGTATAAATAATACGTAAGCGTCGCCATTACCAAGTTAACGCAGAAATTCGCCGGGTATTTCGCACGGACTTTTCGAACATCCTCTTATCAATTAACGTACCACAGTAGGTACCACCGCATCCATAAGTCCAATAATAAAAGCTGCGATCAGCGCCCCTACCAAACTGACAGTAAGCAAATCAGGAATAATAAATTGAGCTAAATAAATTACCACAGCGGCACTGATAAAACCAATGATACCACGGTGCTGCGGAGAGATTTTTTCACCAAATAAACTTTCGGCTATATAACCCAACCCGGCAATAACCGCAGCAGCTATCAACGCACCTATAAATCCTCCCTCCACTAAAAAACCAGGGACCAGCCAACTTGCTACCATTAATACTAAGGCTGACACCACAAATCTAACAGCTAAGCCAATCATTTTTTCACCCCCAATAAAATTGCTATCTTTATATTTCACAATTTTATAATTGAATATACAAAATACTTGCATTTTTTTAAAGGACATGATAAAATTGTGCCCGCTAGGGAGGTGAAGAAAATGCCTAATATTAAATCTGCGATAAAAAGAGTACGCACAATTCAAAAACGCACTTTACGTAATGCTCGCCTTAAATCAGCACTACGTACTACTATTCGCCGTTTTGAAGAAGCTCTGGTTTCAACTAATGCTGATAACGCCAAATTGGCTCTACAAAAAGTGATAAAAACACTTGATAAAGCAGTAACCAAAGGAATACTTCATAAAAATACAGCAGCTCGTAAAAAATCCCGTTTAACTAAACGATTTAACCGTAATGCGGGTTAAATGAAATTCAAAATTTAAGGTTCGAGGAACTGGGTTCGAGGAACTAGGTTTTGTTCTTTTCTTGTTCCTTTATCCTCGCACCTCAAACTTTTTAACCGCTATACTTAGCAACAAATATTCCAACCCGGGGTAGAACTCTTGTCGCCCTGTTTTTATATCTACATCTAGTTGTGCCAATTGAGTTAATACCGTTATTAATTGCGAACGGCTAAAATTCCGCCCTGTTCTAAGGGCATTTTTTACTGGGTAAGGTTTTTCATTGATTTGTTTAGCTATTCCTGCTGTTGATAATCCCCGCCCTACTAGTTCATTAACTTGTAACATTAAGCGGAATTGCCGTACCACCATCGCTAAAATAACTGGCGGTGGTTCTTTATTAGTTAATAATTCCTTAATGCCATTCAAAGCCATTTCATACCGGCAATCTCCAATAGCATCCATTACATCAAAAATGCGGTATTCTACCGAGCGATGCACTATTTTTTTAACATCATCGGCAGATATTGTTTGTTGCTCTCCTAGATAGGTGATTAATTTTTGCCATTCCTGCACCAGACCGCTCAAACCAGTAGTAGTAGCGGTACTTAAAATTTCCCGGGCGGTGCGATCCAGTTTTTTACCGCAAGAGCGAGCTTGGCTATCCAACCAGTGACCTAATTCCGATGGTTTGAGTTTTTGAAAATCGACTATTTGACCGGCTTTTTCGATTATTTTGAATATTTTCCGACGCTTATCTACAGTAGCGCCGGCATCAAAAATCAAGCAAGTAGTAAGGGCTGGATTAGTTAAATAATCTAGCATTAATTTCATACCCGGCGGTTCAGATTGCTTGGTTGCTGCCGACCCGGTTTTTCTTTTTTTGCCACTGTGAGCACTGCTAAACCAAGGTGGGTTCTTTACCAATACCAACCGGCGTTCAGCCATAAAAGGTAACGTGTTAGCACTATTCACCAGAGTTGCCAATTCAGTTTTTTCTCCATCCACCACCTCTAAATTTAAACCAGTGTCTTGGGGCAATAAAACTTTTTTAAATTGGGATAGCATCTGCCCCTTCAAATAAGTTTCCGGACCATAAAAAAGATATACTGGGGCTAACTGCCCTTGCTTTAAATCATTTAATAATTTTTTATAATATTGCACTGGCTAATAATCCCCCTTTCTACCCAAACGGCTAAACCATCAGTACTGATAATTACCGCCCCGTGTAGATCAGTACGATATATCCGGGTAGCCAAATCGTCTAAAACTTGTAATGTTTCCGGGGCCGGATGACCAAAACGATTGTTACGCCCGGCCGAAATTACCGCTATCGCCGGGTTTACTACTGCAAAAAACTCTGGCGCAAAAAATCTACTGCCATGATGCGGTACTTTAAGAATATCTGCTGGTAAAGTAACCATTTGTTGCTGTAATAATTGCTGTTGTTTGTCTATACCAATATCACCGGTAAATAAAAAACTCCGTTGATAATAAGTCATTTTGATCACTAAAGAGCTATCATTTAAATCCGGCAACGGCTTAGCCGGAGCAAGGATGGCTATTTGTAAATCTGGATCTAACTGTAAGGTTTGACCAGCAACGGCCTCTTGCACCGTTAGTTCCCGCTTTTCAAGTTCAAGCAGCAACTGGAGATAGCCATCATCCGGTTGCTCCCAATCACCATGCGTTACCCCGCTAGCTAACGGGGTTACAATTACCATTGCCACCGGCAAGTGCTGAATAATACCGATAGTGCCGCCGGCATGATCTTCATGAGGGTGAGTAAGGATTAAAACATCCAAGTGGCTAACACCTAGATATTGCAAATACGGTAATACTACTTTATTGCCGGCACCGCTGTTGCTCTCAAATTCACCGCTCCAGCCACCAGTATCAATGAGCATATTTTTCCCGTTAGGAGTTTGGATTAAAGTAGCATCACCTTGCCCGACATCAATAAAATGCACTGTCAATAAGCGTTCGTGATCATTACCCAACCATAAAAACAACACCGGCAAAGACAAGATGATGATCAACGGTAAAACCCTAGCCAGCAGGCGGGGTTTATCTAAACTTAAAGATGGGATCATATTTGTGGGGCGCAATAGCCCTATTTTAGGGATTGCTGCCAAGCAAAGATAATAACCAACCACTAACCACTCCGGCGGGGGCGGGATGAATACAGCCGCTTGGGGCCATGCTGCTAAGTTATGTACTATCCATAACATCAAATCTAATAAGGTACCGGTGACCGCATTGATAATATTAGCTACCGGTAAAATAATCAGACCAATTAATACACTGGCACCAGCCAATAACATCACTGCGGATATCAGTGGACCCAAGATCGCATTAGCGATCACCCCCACCAGCGATACCATGTTGAAATGATAGGCTACCAGCGGCGCAGCCGTCAATTCAGCCACCAACGGTATTGCTAATGCTAACCGCAACGGTCGGGGCCAATTACCCAATCCCTTTTCCGCTAGCGGGGTAAGATAAAGAATCCCCCAGGTAACCGCAAAAGAAAGTTGAAAACCCGGTTCCCACAGAGCTTGCGGCCAGAGCATTAATATCATTGCCGCTGCTAAAGCCATCACAGTCGGCCAATCCCGCTCCCGCCCCAAACGGCGAGCCCATAAAACAGCCAATCCCATGATCGTCGCTCTGATTACTGCCGGACCCAAACCAGTCATGGTCGCATAAAAAACCAGTAATAAGGTGCCGGCAGGGGCTTCCCACGCCAGCGGCAAGCGCAACAAATGAAATAATCCCAAAAATCCGGCTAATACCAACCCGACATGAAAACCGGAAACACACAATACATGGACTAAACTTACTGTTTGAAAATCTTCTGATACCTGCTCGGAAATCATCCCCCGGTTACCAAACAACATCCCCTGCATCAAAGCGGCTTGCTCTGGTGGCAATGTTTTTTGCAAAATAACTTGTAAATGCTGTTTAGCAGCTAAAGCCAAACCCTTAAAACCACCGTGATAAGCCCGGCCTACTTTTTCTACAGCGGCATGATCCCAAACTGACATCACTACATGAATACCCCGCCGTTCTAACCAGCAACGGTAGTCAAACTGACCCGGATTACCGGGCGGCGGTACAATTTTTAACCGGCCACTCGCTGTAATTAAATCACCATATTCAAAAACTTGCTCCGGTTCACGCACTGTTACCCGTACCAGCCCATGAACCGGTTTTATTTGATCATCCACTTGGATTTCCCGGGCTTGTACCAGGTAAAAAACCTTTTCCGGTCTTACATCCGGCTCCCGCACCAAAGCCCCGGTTAGACTAAGCGATTCACCAGCATACTGCACCAGCACTGTTTTATTACTCTCGATTGCTAAAATCATGGTCATAATCCCGGTTAATAAGCATAAACCGACCATCAACCACCGAGCATAATTACTTTTTACCAAATAGCAACCAATAGTTAAAATAAGTAGTGTAGCAGAGAATATCAGTAGTAACCAGAGCGAAATATCCAAAAGTGAACCTAAATAAATTCCCAAAATAAACACTATACAAAATTCTAAAAGCGGTCTATTCATATTATACACTAAAAAATCGAAATTAAATGTTTCATATTTTCATACTTTTTATTACCAATACCAGATACATTTTTAATTTCCGCAATGGTTTTAAAACCACCCTGTTTTTGACGGTAATCAATTATTCGTTGTGATAACGCTGGTCCGACCCCAGGTAAATCTTCCAATTGGGACTTATTCGCAGCATTAATGTTGATTTTAGCACTAGTAAAGGGGCTATATTCCGTAGCAACGGGTAATCTAGGCGCAGTAACCGGAATTGCTGGCACTACGGGAATTGTATTTGCTGTTCCCGGCAGTTTTTCGGTAACTTTTACCTTTGCCGGCACCGGAATAGGTTGTCCATCTATTAAAGGTGCTGCTAAATTAAGCCGGGCCAAGTCGGCTTCCGCTGTCGGTACTGCTATTTCTACAGCATCAATCACCCGGGAATTTGTTTCTAAACGATATACCCCAGGATTTTCTACCGCCCCGCTAACATGCACAACCAGTGCCGGTATTTCTGCTTGCTTCGGTAACTCATTTTGGTTTTTATTTGCTTCCGCTAAATCTTCTGTAACTAATACCGGTGGTTGTTCGGAAACTGTTTTATGCTGGGCATAACGATATCCACCGCCAAAAAGCAATACCGCTAAAACTATTACTATCACCAGTTGTTCCCGGCGACCGATTTGAAACATTTTTCAACACCTGCCTTTTTACCTCAATAATACATTATAGCTGTAATTTATTACACTTTAATATAAACTTCCATCTTTAGTATTAAACTCCTGCTTATATTTACAAAAAATTTAGGAGAAAAATAAAAATCCGGATTTAAAAGTCTCATCCGGATTTTTAGCAGGTTCTCATAGTTGAATTATAGAGTTTTAAGCTAAAAAAATAATACATCACCCGGTTATTGGTGATGTATTATTTTCTAACCAAGATGTTAATTCATTTTTTGTAAGTTTGCCATCTGATAATTTAATCATCATTTTGTATGTTTCTTTTTCTGGAGCAATTATCTCAAAACCATTTTTTTGAAGAAACGTATCCATAGCAACAAGAGCTATTCTTTTATTTCCATCTATAAAAGGGTGGTTATTACATAAATGGTATCCATAGGCAGCAGTCATATTCAT
>JAJOKO010000158.1 GCA_021129825.1 Desulfotomaculum sp.
ACCGTCCGGTTGAATAGCCCGGCAATTTTCAAAACCGGCTGCTTCTCTGGCTGCAAATCTTGTTTCCATCCGTTCTTCAAGCACAGTTTGCATTTGTTCAGCGGTAATTCGGTCATTATCCACATGTGTTTGTAAAATCACTGCCCGCTCGGTTAAACGCTGCTGCTGCCAATCTTTAATTAAAGTAGCTTGTTCCGGAGTAATAGCTGCCATCGCCATCCCGGCTGTAGAAAGCATTAATGCAGTTCCTAAAGTAACAGTTAAAAGTTTTTTCTTGATGTTAAACATGTTTTATCTCTCCTATTCAATATTTTTTTTGTTCAGATGACCCGCGACGTCTCTCTGACAATGTTAGTATATCGAATAGTTGTTACAAAACTATGCTTAAATTGTCACATTTCTGTGTATTTTAAAAAACTTTCAGCGCTTAGCTTTCGGTAATGTAAAACTAAAAGTACTACCCTCACCCAACTCACTTGTTACTTCAATAGAGCCACTGTGCAATTCTATGATCTTTTTACTGATAGCTAAACCTAAACCGGTACCCGCTCCTTCCCGAGCGCGAGATTTATCTATTTTGTAAAAACGTTCCCAAATTAATGGTATCTTCTCTTCGGCAATACCATGACCAGTATCACTGATGCTTATTGAAATCACTGCCGGTTCTTCCAACGCCGTAATAATTATTTTCCCACCGGTGCTGGTTACCCGTAAAGCATTATCTAATAAATTTATTAGCACCTGAGCCAAGCGATCGGCATCACCGCTCACGTTTGATAACCTAGCCGGCAATTTGTTCTGTATCCCCACATCTTGCTCATCTGCCAGCGGTTTGATGCCAACCGGATATTGATCTGCCCTGTTTCCAACCGGCGTAAATCTAACAGTTCATCTACCAAACTACGCAATCGAATTAACTCATCATGAATATATTTTAAATATTCCTGTCGCTCTTGATCATTTTCAGCCATTCCGTTGCTCACTTATAAATACCTCCCGAGCATCATTAAATCTAAAATAATCAAGTGATATGAATTTTGGCGTAACATCTCTAAGGCTTTCTGACCATCCGCAGCTTGGCAGGTGCTAAAACCTTCTTTTTCAAGATAAATCTTCAGTAACTCTCTGATTTTAGATTCATCATCTACTAATAGTATGTTTTTAGAAACCATAACCAGATCCTCTTTCTAATAATTATATTTACGGTTTATTTTATCATAAAAAATATTTATTAGATAATATTATTTATAAACACCCAGCAAACTACATATTCTTAAAATCATGCGTACCGCTAACGGGCGTAATTGCTCCTCTAACTGTTTCTTGCCGGCCTGACTGCGATCTAACTGACGCTGTAAAATACTAAGCGATTTTTGTAACTCTTCTCTTATTTTTAATGCTTCTCTTAAATCATCGGATAAGTCATGAATGCTCCGGTGCAATTGCTGTTCTTTATATTCGTTGTTTTCACGAGTACGCTCTACTTTTTGTTTCAATTCTACATTTTCAGTTTGTAATGCTGCAATATCAGTAGTGGAACGATCTTTATATTGGCATAATTTACTGAGTGCTATTTCGAAATCTAATTGAATTTTATTGTTATTTTCTTGGAGATTTTGGATCTCTGTATCTCTTTCTTGGGTACGCTGCACCCAAATACGACACTGGTTTAATATACCGTTAGCCTTTGATTCAGATTTAGCCAATTGTTGGTGATATCTAAGTATTTCTCTTTTACGCATCGCTAAAAGTAAATCTTTTTCTGATAACTGGGTCGATAAATTATGGTAATGATCTATAACAGCAACTCGTTCAGCTAATGCTGCTGCTGTTTCTTTTTGGGCAGATGATATTTCATTTAATTGTCTTTCCAAATTTTCTTGTTTAATGCTCCAACGTTTACGATCATATTGCCACTTTTGTTTTAAGCGCTGTAAGATCGCTAAGTTTCTTTTAACCATACTATCATATAATAAATATGTTTTTTGATTATAAACATATTGCTGATCATCTTTTTTTCAAAATAGGGAAACTTATTTAATATTTGTTCGATAATCGGCATTGAACATAAGCGCCATTGATTAACACTCTCCAATATCTGCTGGAGTGTCAGAACACCCTGATTAATTTTAAAAGTTTTAATCACCAAATGTTTGAAAAAATATTGTTCTGCTTCAATATACCAGCGGGTTAAGCCCCAGTGCCCGTTTTCTAGTTGCACAAAACGTCCATCTGCAACTGGGGATTTAGTATTTTTATTTATTTCCCGCAAACTAACTGAACGCTGTTTTTTTAACAATATCGCATGAAAATTATCGTTTGCTGCTATTCCTTTAACATCAAGATACCATAATCCGTATTGATCTGAAATAAAACAATCTTTTTGATTTAAACATAATTTTATTTTTTCTTTTACTTGAACCAAAGCATAATCCTGTAACATTTTTTGATAAACATACGGTGCTAGATCATTAATAACTACACCATCAAAAAAGAATAGATTTTTTTAATTCATCAGTCAAAGAATTTAAATTGCTACTCATATTAAAACCATCACCTTTCTAAATAAGGTATAAATATATTTACTTACAAAATTAACCTATTTTAATATATTCTACCTATATAAAGAAATCCCTGCATGATCAATGATTTTTTGTAAAAATAATCCCGGCAATATTTTAGTTATAGACTTGTAGTTTATATTATAATTAGCATATAATATTAAGTAGTTGGTAATTTACTCCTTAAGAGGAGAGGGGACACACCCAGTACTCAACTCTAAGAAATTTACATCTATAAACAACGCCTTATCTGTGCATTTAATAGGTAAAGCTATATCTTCAGATAAAGTTGATGTAAAATTGAGTATTGGGAATGTCCCCATCAATTTAAAGGATGGCGAAATAAAATATGACTTGCCCTAATGTTAATAAAATTACTTTTGAACCAGAAAATATCCCGATTTCTCAAGAAATGTTATCTGCTTTACCAGGTACTATTCACTTTGAAGAAGTGATTACTACAGAGCAGCTTATTCATTTATCTATAAATGAAGGGTTAAAAAATTTTCGTCCCGCCAAACGACAACAACAAGCTTTAATTTCTATTATTGACCTACCAGATGCCAAGGTTTTTATTGCTCGTTATGAAAATGAGATTATTGGCTATGTCACTTTTCATCACCCTGATAAATACAGTCGTTGGAGTAAACATCCATTGGCATTAGAACTTGGAGCCATAGAAGTTGCTCCTCAATGGCGTAAATATAAAATAGCCTACCAATTAATGTATAAAATTTTCAATGCTGCTTTTGTAGAAGATTATATCATCGTCACTTTTGTATATTGCTGGAATTGGGACTTGCCCGGCAGTAATTTAAGTATCTGGGAATATCAACGGATGATGACCAAGCTGTTTAGTAGTGTAGGCTTAAAAAATCTGGTCACTGATGATCCAGATATTTTGGAACACCCCGCTAACATAATGATGGTAAGATATGGTGAGAAAGTACCCTTAGAAGATATTCAAAGTTTTAAACAACTCGCTTTTAATAAAACCCGGCACTCAACTTTGTAAAGGTTTGCGGTTCACAGTTTACGGTTAAAACCGTAAACTGTGAACCGCCTTTATCAACTATAATTAGGTGCTTCTTTAGTAATATGTACACCATGGGGGTGACTTTCGCGTAAAGCAGCACTAGTAATACGAATAAATTTTGTTTTGGTTTGTAAATCTACAATATTTTTGCAACCACAATAACCCATCCCCGCTCTCAAACCACCCATCAACTGAAATATTGTGTCAGATAATACTCCTTTATAAGGAACACGCCCTTCCACACCTTCTGGTACCAATTTTAAAGCTTCTTCTTGGAAATACCGATCTTTACTACCTTTTTTCATTGCCCCAATAGAACCCATACCCCGGTAAACTTTATAATTACGTCCTTGGTATATTTCCATTTCTCCCGGGCTTTCTTCGGTCCCAGCCAAAATACTACCCAGCATTACTACTGCCCCACCGGCAGCAATAGCTTTAGTAATATCTCCGGAATATTTAATACCACCGTCAGCAATAATAGCTATATTATGCTTTTTAGCTTCCAAATAACAATCGTAAACAGCCGTTATTTGAGGCACACCAATGCCCGCAACCACCCGAGTTGTACAAATTGAACCTGGTCCAATCCCTACCTTTACAGCATCCGCACCTGCTGCTATCAAATCTTTAGTAGCCTCCGCAGTAGCTACATTGCCAGCTATAATATCTAAATCCGGATAGTTTTTTTTGATGCGTTTAACTGCTGCTATTACTTGCTCAGAATGACCATGAGCAGTATCCAGTACAATAGCGTCAACTTTAGCTTTTACTAGTGTAGCCACCCGCTCTGAAGTTTCAAATGAAATGCCTACTGCCGCCGCTACTACCAGTCGACCACGTTCATCTTTAGCCGAAGATGGAAATTGCTTGGCTTTTTCAATATCTTTAATAGTAATTAAACCCTTTAACATATAATTTTCATCCACAAGAGGCAATTTTTCTACTTTGTGTTTTTGTAGTATTTTTTGCGCTGCTACTAGATCAGTACCTACCGGGGCAGTTACCAAGTTTTCCTTAGTCATCACATCACCAATAGATTGATTAAAATCTTCGATAAACCGCAAATCCCGATTAGTTAAAATACCCAGCAATTTCCCACTCTCTGTAATCGGTATCCCAGAAATTCGATAACGAGCCATCAAAGCTTCTGCTTGACTAATCATCGCCTGTGGTGAAAGAAAAAACGGATCCCAAATCACACCGTGTTCCGAACGTTTCACCCGGTCGACTTCCAATGCTTGCTTATCAATAGGCATATTTTTGTGAATAACACCAATGCCGCCTTCGCGTGCTATCGCTATAGCCATACGAGATTCCGTTACCGTATCCATGCCGGCACTCATCAGCGCAATATTAAGCTTTATCTTTTTGGTAAGATGAATTGATGTATCAACATCCCTTGGCAACACCTCTGAAGCTGCCGGGACCAGTAAAACATCATCAAATGTTAACCCTACTTTGGTAAACTTTTCGGGATACAATGCTTTCTCTCCCTTCTTTTTTTATGATTATAACATAACTATTGTAACATAACTATTATAATTTATTAAAATATTTACTGCCAGACTTAAATATTTTATCTAACACCCAAGGGGTTAGTATTTTGCTTATTTTAATCCGAGACATCGGAAATAATAACAACAAACCGACAATATCAGTAATTAGGCCCGGAGTTATTAAAAGTAACCCCCCGGCAAATATCAACAACCCGTCTATTAAAGCTTGCGCCGGGGGGGTACCAGCAAAAACATCAGCTTTTATGCGCTGAATTACCGAAAAACCTTGTGAACGCACCATTAGAAAACCGACTATCCCCATCAATACAATCAAAGCAAAAGTGGGCCAAAAACCAATATGATCTCCTAAAAAAATCAAGATCACCAGTTCAATAAATGGCACTAAGATAAATAATAACAACAACCAAAATAACACAAATATCTCTCCCTTGGAAGTGCGAAGTTCGAGGTTCTAGGTTCTAGGTTTTTCTTTTCCTCGTTCCTTTATCCTCGTTCCTTGCTTTTTAATTTTCCTTTTGTTTCATTTTTTCAGCAGTGGCATAAATATTTAATTCATCAGCAGCTACTACAAGATCAACTTTTAAAACATATCTTCTGCCTTCGCTTTCAAATTCCCTGCCATCTACTATCCGGGGAATTAAATTATAATTGATATCTTTTACTTCCTGACCTTTTAGTGGCAACAATATTTTTTTATTTTTCTTTCTGCATCAAGTTTGGCACTGGCACTCTCAAAGCTAGGTGATTGATCATTTTCTATCAATTTCACATTAGCATTAATATCTGTAATCACTTTGTTAGTTTGCTGTTGTTTGGTACGTTCTTTTAAGTCATCTAAATTTTTCAGAGTATTACTTAGTTCTGCTTCTAAAGTTTTATTTTTAGCTACTAATTCTTCAAACTGCTGACTAATATATAAATTCATACTAGAACCACCCAAGATTATACCGATAAGTAATGCTGCTAATACTTTTAATAATACCTGTTTCAATTTTTACCACCTGCCAAAGATAATATTAAAAAATATCCTACTTGTGCTCCAGCAAAACCACTAATAACATATAAAAATTGTTTTATCACTGCTCTAATTTCACCAGCAAAAATACCCGATTCCAACACTTCAATGGCAGTAAAAGTACCACCAATAGCCGCTACAACAGCCCAAATTTTTATCTCACCAGCTAATCTCACCATGATAGTAACCGGTGGTTGACGCACTAACATAGCGGCAGTTGAGCCAATTAATGCTGCTCCCACTACTACGCCCACAGCAGTAAAAAAAATGATGACCATCTTTTGCTCAAAGGCCATCTAAAATCCCTCCCCCGGTTTACTCAATAGCTATTGTTACATTTTATTATCAGGAGGAAGGCTTTATACCGGATATTTTAACTTTTAACCTTTTTAACTTTTATAGTGTACTACCCGTTTTTCCCAAGTACGTAATGTAATTCTGTTTTTAGATTTATGGATCACATATTGCGGTAATACCGGTGTTTTACCGTACCCATTAGGCGCATTAATAATATAAGTGGGTACAGCCAAACCTGATGTATACCCGCGCAGTTTTTCCATAATTGCCATCCCTTCATCTACCGGCGTGATGAAATGCTCTGTACCGGTAACCTCTTTGGCGTGAAAAATATAATACGGTCTTACCCTTATTTTTAATAGTTCATGATTTAATTTTTTCATTACATGAATATTATTGTTAATATTTTTTAAAAGTACTGCTTGATTACCCAGTACTACACCTGACTTAATTAACATATCGCAAGCTTTTTTAACTTCTGGTGTAATTTCTTGGGGATGATTAAACTGCGTATTAATATATATTGGCGGATATTTATCCAATATAGCACATAATTCCGGCGTAATGCGTTGGGGCATAGTCACTAATGTTCTGGTTCCCAAACGTTTAATTTCTACATGTTTAATTTTATTCAATTCAGCTAACAGCCAATCTATCGTACTATCAGAAAGCAATAAAGCATCTCCACCAGTAATAAGCACATCTCTAATTTCCTGATTATCTCGAATATATGCCAATGCTTCTTCCAGCATATCTTTGGGCTTATGACTGTCAATTTCTCCAATATCACGTCGCCGTTGGCAATGGCGACAATACATAGCACATTGATTAGTCACATTTATAATTAGTCTGTCCGGATAACGCCGGGTAATAGCCGGTGCCGGAGAAGTAAACTCTTCACCCATAGGATCATCAATACCGCTTTTACCGGTTAATTCCCTAGCATCCGGTACAGCCTGTAACCATACCGGGTTATCTTTAGTATTATCCATTATACTAGCATAATAAGGTGAAATTGCCCAACGAAATTGAGCACCCACTTTACTGATATCCTGTTTGTCCACCTCACTGACATCAAATATCTTTGTCAGGATGGTCACATCTTTAATCCGGTTAGCTATCTGCCACTTCCAATCATCCCACTGTTTTTCGGTAGCTCCAAATAATTTCAACATTTTATTTTTACGCTGTTGGGTTTGTTTCTGTAAGTCAAAACCGGTATAGATATGCTCTTTTGCCAAAGTATAGTCAGCAATCCGATTCCGTAATTCCATCGCTCTGTTCAAAGAAATTTCGCGTTTTTCTTTTTGATTCAAGACATTATTAGCTACTGGCTGTAAATTCATTTGATTTCCTCCTCGTATAATAAGTTTAAGATTATCTTAGTCTCTCTTTCTAATGTAAACAACTATAAAAACCCCTATTCAAATGAACAGGGGTTTTGGAACATAATTTTTGACATAAACTAATAAATGCGTAATACCTAGTTATAGGCACAAAAAACGCACTATCCCCCTCCCCCTTTCAACGCTTGCGAAGTTAGCTGACGGATTCGGGTCGAAAGTTGTAACCCTACCCTTGACGGGATTCACCCCAATAAAATGGTTCCTCCGCTTCTTTAGGACAGGTGACACAACCACCCTTCCCCTTTGGGGTGGGTACCCGGTCACAGGAATGTCCCCATCAATCTACCAGAATTTAGCGATTTTAGAGGTTGTATACTGTATTCTTTTTCTGATTATATCATATCTAAATTTTTTTTACCACAATTACCTTTAA
>JAJOKO010000144.1 GCA_021129825.1 Desulfotomaculum sp.
ACAAAACCTTCTTTTGATTGAAAAACGGGCTAAAGAAGTCGGTGAACCTGTAAATAAATTACTGAATATGCAGTTCGCCAAAATTGCGGAATATTTAACCCTGCACAAAAAAGGAGTTTGACTGATGGCCAAGCTGGAATTAATCGCCACCGCCGCTTTTGGTTTAGAAGCGGTAGTAGCACGTGAACTAAAGCAACTAGGCTATACCAACTTAAAAACAGAAAATGGCAAAGTAACCTTTATCGCCAACGAACCTGCTATTTGCCATACTAATTTATGTTTACGCAGCGCCGACCGGGTATTATTAAAAATAGGCGAGTTTAAAGCCACTACTTTTGAGGAACTTTTTCAACAAACTAAAGCCCTGCCTTGGCCAGATTGGCTCCCAGAAGATGCTTGCTTTCCGGTAGACGGAAAATCTATCAATTCCAAGCTTTTTAGTGTTTCAGACTGCCAAGCGATCGTTAAAAAAGCAGTAGTAGAAAAATTAAAAGCAGTGTATCATCAAGAGTGGTTTAAAGAAACCGGAGCCAAATATAAAATTGAAGTAGCCCTACTTAAAGACATCGCTACTCTAACCATCGACACCAGCGGTGCCGGCTTACACAAAAGAGGCTATCGAAAATTATCCGGTAAAGCACCGCTGAAAGAAACCCTGGCAGCAGCCATGGTTATGTTAAGTTATTGGAACAAAGAGCGGCTACTAATCGACCCTTTTTGCGGTTCCGGTACTATTCCCATTGAAGCGGCTTTAATCGGGCAAAATATCGCCCCGGGTTTAAATCGCCATTTTGCTGCTGAAGAGTGGTCATCTTTACCCCAAAAAATGTGGCAAGATGCCCGTCATCTAGCCGATAGTCAAGCTAATTATGAGCAACCGTTAAAAATAATTGGCTCCGATATTGATAAAGAAGCTTTGAGTATCTCGCGTTATCATGCTCGTGAAGCCGGGGTAGGTGAATTTGTTTCTTTTCAGCCCATGAACATCGCCGATTTTAGCACTAAGAAAAAGTACGGCTGTATTATTTGCAATCCCCCTTACGGCGAACGCTTAAATGAACAGCGTTCAGCAGAAAAATTATATCAAGAACTGGGCCGTGCCCTCAAACCATTAGATACTTGGTCTTATTATATTTTAGCTGCTCACGAGCACTTTGAAAAATATTTCGGCCGTTTGGCAGACAAAAAACGTAAATTATATAACGGACGCATCAAATGCAACTTATACCAGTATTTAGGTCCGCGACCACCCAGATAAAACTAAGAGAGCCATATTGATACCCCGGCACCGGGCACCCCAAATACCGCCCCGCCGCCGCCATAGCCTACTAACTTGCGTAAATAATCACCGGCGAAAGAGTTAAACAGGGCTTCTACCTCTTTCGGGTTCATGTTATTAATCGCTTGCTCTACTACTGCTTGGATATCAATACTATTGACCAGCATCGTAATATTATTTTTAACGCTAGCCAAAACACTATCCACTAACACGTTAATTATAAAGTCTTTAGTTTGACCGGCGACAATTTGAGGACACTGCTGGATAAATTCAACTACCAACGGGGATATCACTGCTTGCACTGCTGCTTGCAACTGTTTTTCTCCGGCTAATTTAAAGATAGTTTTTTCTAAATCCTGCTGCAATATTGCTGGTTGTAAAACACTTGTCGCCCCTTTTTCTTTGATGCTATTCAATAAATGATCAATTAAACTGCCAATACTGCGGTGCAGTGAATTAGTTTTTTGAGCTAGCTGGAAAATGTTTGCTACCATCAAATCAACATCTGCGGCCTTCACTTCGCTAAAGATTTGCTGCTGCTTGATCTCTGAAAAAATCTTTGCTGTGATTATTGCTGTTAGTACCCCGGCACCAGCTAATAAGCCCGCTCTATTAGCCACGATATTCTCCGAAATAACTTGACGGATTACTTGTACTTCATCCGCCAATATCGCTAAGACATCTTCCCAAGACTGTACCGCTACCGTTTGTAAAATCACCGCTAATTTTAAATCCATAATTTGATTTAAGGTCTGGTGTAAAAACTGTGCTATCTCGACCCGCACTTGCTTATTAGCTGTTAATTTATCCCATGTGCTCTCCAGTAACTTTTGGAGATATGCCAGCTCTAATTCGTGCTCTAGCAACCCTATTTCCGATAAACTTTTATCAAACTGCCGGTCTAAAAAACCGGTTACCAGTGTTTTAATGTTTTCTTCTTCTGTTTGGATAAATCCGGGTATCTCTACCTCAATTAAAGTAGCTACTACCTTTTCAATATCATCATCAACACCCAATAAACTGCTAAATATAGAGACCAAAAAACCTTGTTGGCGCACATATTCTTTAGCTTCATCAATAATATTATTTCTTTTTGATAACAGCAAGCCCTTGACTTCTTTACTGACATTTTCAAAAACAAGGGCACTAATATAATCAAAGTTTTTACGTACTATTTTTACCAGTAAACCGTTAAATAAATTTTTAACTTTTTTGTTAGCATCCAATTCTTTAGCTAACGTCATTTTAGCAAATTGTAATAGCTTATTTTTCGTTTCTGCACTAGCCAGCATTGCTAAAATATAATTAATTAATTTAGCAGCCAGCTTTTTTTGCACTGGTAGCGGTAGTATTTCTTTAGTGCTTTTGGTCAATAATTGTTGAAAATCTTCCTCGAAAAACGATAATAGCTGTTGAAAGCCTTGTTCGTCTTTAATAATCGTCAAATACTCTGTCAAGCTAGCCGCTAATCGCTGGTCAATTTGTTCTTTAAAGCGGTCAATAATTGCCAGTGGCATTGTTTTGCTAAGTGCTTGATTTTGCTGTATAAACTGTGCCCCCCCGGTCTTTAATAGCCCGGTATAAACAGACTTATTTTGCTCTAGCGCTTTAAAAAGTAAGTCTTTAATCAATCTGGTATCTATTTTGGTTAAATCTAAACCGGTAATCTTAGTAGTTAATTTTAGGGATAAATCACTGCTGGCTTGTTTTAAATAACTAAACGTTTGTGCTGTCACCCAGGTACTGATTGGCAAAGCCCAAAGCACCGCATTTTTAGTTATAAAGTGTTGCCCTTGACGATAATCATCTTGAGCCAGATAGGTGATAAAAGACTGTTTTGCCTCTACCGGCATAGCTGCTACTTTGCGGATAATTACTTGTTGATTTAAAAGCTCGCGCCGGATAAATACTGCTGTTCTGGCGGCAAACCGGGCTTTATTCTGACCTACTACTCCCGGTGTAAACGGTAACCGGGCTTTAAAAAATCGTTTTTCATGATACGGTCTAAATAACATCTTGATTGCCAACCAGTTGGTAGCCATCCCGGTAACAGCAAACACAGCCGGGTTTATCGCCAAACTATAATACCCCAAAGTAATGCCGGTAAAGTATTGAAAACCATAGATACTACTACCGGCTAATACTCCCAAGCCGGCTCCCAAGCGGGTAATCGGCCGGAGTTCTTTACCCATAAAGTCTTGTACTTTATCCCGCACCTCTTCTGGCGGATATTTCTGTAATTGTTTCGCTACCAAACCAGATACTCGTCCCTTTAAAACAGTATGCATGTTAGTATTTAATACTTCAATTATAAAATTTGTAACCGGTAAATTAAACTTGCTTGCGTTTCTTTCTAAAAGCGCGGTCAAACCGGCTAAATCTTTTTCTCTTTGACTATCAAGTTGATGCCGGGTGAAATCAGTAGCATAAACTATCACTATCTTCTGCAAATGTGCGGTTAGCGGTCCGAAATCTGCCAATGTTTTGTTCGTTAGCATCAAGCTGATTTGCCCGGTAAGTATATTTTGCCATTTAGCTTGCTGCTCATTAAACAACTTAATCAGCACCGGCGTTAAATCGCCTAGATTCAAATGCATTGCTTGCCAAGGTTTCTCAGCTAATACCGCTGCTTGCTTTTTAAATTCTTTTTGCAAACTACTGGTTGTCCGGGGAGTATAAATAACTTTGTTTTTGAATACTTTTTTAAAAGACTCTGGTCCGATATTGCTTATTTCTAAATCAAAAAAATCACCTACTGTTTTATCTTTAACAAAATTACTGATAATAACCGGATCAATTTCATTAAGCATAAAATTAATGTTTTTTCTGAATAGCCGGGCTAAAAGCGGCACTGGCAGCAAGTTATTCTTTTCTAAATCAGTTATAATCGCCCCCACGGTATTTTCTTTTAAATAATCAATTAAGTTTGCAGTCAATTTTTGCGGCATTTGATCATCTTGTTCATGCTGCTTTAACCAGGTAACCATTTTATTTGCCAGTTGAAATTTTTGAGTGATATTACCTACTAGATGCTGCTTCAAAAAACTTTTAAGATCACCTACCCAAGAGGTATCTTGACTTAACTGGGCATCTATTGTTTTTTCTACCAGATGCTCTAGATCTAATTCTTTATTTTTAATAAATTGCACCAGTTGCTCAACCGCTTCTGGCATATTATTTTTTAAAAACCGGTGTAGTTTAGCTTCTATGCCGCTACCCAACAATTCAGATAACGGCATCTCTAAGTTTTTTAACTGCGCTATCAATTGACAGAGTAGTTTCTCCAATAAATCACTTAGTGCCGGGGAATTAGAAATTCTTTTCAGGGTTTCTTTGACGAAGTTTTCGGTGTTCCCAACACTAATGATTTTAAGTAAGTTTTTTTCTTTAATCATTTTCTCCAGATCATGTAACAGCGTTTCTATTTTTAAATGTTCGTAAATACCATCTAAAAAAACATCTATTTCCGGATCCAAATCTTTAATTTTAAGATGAAGATCCGCTAAACTCTTAACCCCACCCGCTATTATTTGCTCGCAAATAGGGGTAGTCAATATTTCTTGCAGGGTTTTATCAGCTATTTCACTATTAATATCTTTTAAATATCCCGCCAACTTTAAATCTAATATGGTCGCTATTTCTGCACTTAAATTTTCGGTAATATTGGCTATCTGCCCCGTTGATAAAACATCTGTTAGTTTGATCTGCTTAAAGCAAATATCCGCCAGTTCTTCGCTAATCGCACCCAACTGCTGTTCTGTAAATTTAATGGTATTATCTAAAGTTTGGGCCATTTGAGGGATATCTTGCACTTTAATATTTAATCGTGCACCCAAACTATTGTGCAGCAAATCAGCAATAGTAGCTTGCACCGCCTGTTTGAATTTTGGTTTTTGTAACTCAGTTTGAATGGTGTGCTGATTAATCAGATCCTTTTCTACCAACTCGCTAAAACTTTGGGCAAACTCTTTATGCCGCTCTAAAACAACCCCACCCAAGCCGAACTTTTTTTCAAACAACATATTAATAGCATATTTATTGGTGATAAAGCCAGTAATCCCACCAAGCACAGCATTTAACGTCAGTTGAAAAATCAATTTATACAATCTCCCTTTTGATGCTAATAAATAGCCTTAAAGTAAATTTTACAGTTTTATTCTTTTCAATCTCAAAGCATTGGTTACCACCGAAACAGAACTAACCGCCATTGCCGCTCCGGCCACTACCGGGCTTAAAAAACCGAAAACAGCCAGCGGAATACCAATAGTATTGTAGATCATCGCCCAAAATAAATTTTGTTTAATATTTCGCATGGTAGCCCGGGATAATTTGATACTGTTAATTACTCCTTGCAAATCGCCGCGAATCAAAGTGATATCTGCTGCTTCCATCGCTACATCCGTGCCAGTACCAAGGGCAAAGCCCACATCAGCAGTAGCTAAAGCCGGGGCATCGTTAATCCCGTCACCGACCATGCCTACTTGCCGGTGTTCCCCTTTGAGTTGCTGAATCTTAGCTGCTTTTTGATCCGGCAGCACTTCAGCCAACACCTTGGTAATGCCCACTTCCCGGGCGATAGTTTCCGCTACCCGCCGGTTATCACCGGTAATCATCCATACTTCGATATTGATATCTTTTAAAGCTTGAATCACCTGCCGGGCATTTTCTTTCACTGTATCCGCTACCGCTATAATCCCCAGCAGTTGATTATCTGCCGCTACATACATCACTGTTTGGCCCTGTTCTTCCCAAGTCGTCACTTGTTCAGCTATTGACTGTAGCTTAATTTTATGTTTTTGCATTAATTTACTAGTACCCACCAGGACAATTTGCCCGGCCAATTCGGCAGATACACCATAACCAGGGAGCGCTTGAAAATTCACTGCTTCTAATAAGGTTATGTTTTGCTGCCGGGCCGCATTGACAATCGCTTGCGCCAACGGATGTTCAGAAGGCGTTTCTACTGCCGCCGCTACTTTTAGCACTGCCGGTGCCGGTAAATCACCGGCAGCAACAATGCCGGTTAGGGTCGGCTTGCCTTTAGTGATCGTACCGGTCTTGTCTAATACTACCGTATTTAAGTGACAAGCTTTTTCTAAATGCTCGCCCCCCTTAATTAAAATGCCGTATTCGGCGCCTTTACCAGTACCTACCATGATAGAGGTTGGTGTAGCCAAACCTAAAGCGCAAGGGCAAGCAATAATTAATACAGCAGTAAAAACAACCAGTGCTTGGGTAATATTACCGGCATCAGCCCAGAAATACCAGCCTAAAAAGCTACCTACCGCCACCAGCACTACCAACGGCACAAAATAAGCCGAAACAGTGTCCGCCAGACGCTGCACCGGTGCTTTAGAACCTTGCGCATCCTCCACTATTTTAATAATTTGAGCCAGAGCGGTATCCCGACCCACTTTAGTCGCTTTAAATTTTAAAGTACCTAGTTTATTGATAGTTGCTCCAATTACTTCATCGCCAGACATTTTATCTACCGGGATACTTTCGCCGGTCAGCATCGACTGGTCTATTGTAGAATGCCCCGCTAGCACGATCCCGTCTACCGGTATTTTTTCACCGGGTTGCACTATAATCACATCGCCAACCAGCACTTCATCAATAGGTACTGCTATTTTTTGACCGTCTTTAATAATTTGGGCTGTTTTCGCCTTAAGACCGATTAATTTACGAATGGCTGCCGAAGTACTGCCTTTAGCCCGTGATTCTAATAGTTTCCCCAATAATACCAGCGTGATAATCATCGCCGAACAACCAAAATGAATGCCGCATAATCCTAGTTTTTCACCCCAAAACACGACCACCGCACTATAAAAATAGGCGGTACTGGTACCCATTACCACTAATACCGACATATTAGCACTACCGCTTTTCAAACTGGCATAAGCATCCCGGTAAAAATACCAACCGGGGATAAATTGCACCAATGTAGCAAAAACCAGTAGTACTTTGAAGTCGAATAACGCTAAATTCAATAAACCTTCCAAACTAAAAACGGTGGCAAACATAAACACAAATAACGGCATAGAAAACACTGCCGCAAATATAAAATAATAGCGCTGGCGGTTAATTTCCTGTTGCCGTTGTTTTTGTTCCCGGTCAGGTTGACCATTATCAACCGCTACTGCCACTTGATAACCTAATTTACTGATTGCTTGCTTAATATCTGCCGGCGCTACTGCTGCCGGATGATAGGCCACAGTTGCTTTTTCAGAAACCAGGTTAACCGCAACATTGATCACCCCCGGTATTTTACTCAACCCCCGTTCTACCCGTGCGGAACAAGCGGCACAACTCATACCGGTTACTTGTAAAGTTACTTTCCGCATAATATCACCTGCCTTTAGATACGCTAATGTTTTAAGATTTTTAGTGTGTATTCGAAAAGTATGTTTGTGTTACCCCCCCTCCCCGCTTGTCTTTATTTAAAATTGCTTTAGTTGCTTGATTTCTTTTTGAGATAACCCGGTTACTTGCTGGATAACAGCTAGATTCAAACCTGATTTTAGCATATTTAAGACTATTTCTTTTTGTTTTTCAGTTGCGCCTTTTTCTAGGCCTCTTTTCTCGCCTATCTCTATCCCTTCTTCTCTTATTTGTTCCACGGTATTCATAATCAACTCTCCTTTCCCGCTTGATGTTTTTTGATAGATATGCTCTACTGTTTTCATGTCCAGTTGGTGGATGAGGGCGTTGTAGATCATGATGCTGATGCTAAAACTTCTGCTTGCTGCCGGGTCTTGTTTTTCTAATTGGTTTAACTCCACCAGTATTTTTTCTAAGGCTTCTGAAATGAATGCCGGATTAAAGGTGTTTTTTAAAGTTTCTAAGAATATACGTAGTTTTATCTCGCCTTTTATTTGCTCTGCTGGGTATCTGGGTATGTCGTA
>JAJOKO010000057.1 GCA_021129825.1 Desulfotomaculum sp.
GAAGGGTGCGGGGAGGGGGGTTTTTACCACAAACATACTTTTCGAACACGCACTACAATTACATTAGCAACCACTGTTTTCGCAGTGGTTGCCACGTTTTTTAAACCAGACCAGTCCGGCATGGCGGTAAAGATATAGCTGCCGGCTGTTTCAGCATCGTAATCTGAACTAGCCCAAGTTACCGGTACAGTGCTGGTACTACCATCACTTAAAGTAACTGCTACTGTAACCGGCAAGCCTATATCTACCTTAGCAGTGTTAGTAATAACTGTTACGCAATCAACCGGTTCTACAGCGGTTACTGTTAGTTCCGTTATTGTAGTTACCGGGGTTATTGGGGTTACTGCTTTTTGGTCATCTATCACTACTTTAATTACTACTGCCACAGTGAACACAGCAATAACCGCTAATATTACAATAATATGTTTTAGTTTAATATTCATTTATTTGTACTCCTCTTGCTGATTATAACACACTTGATTTCGATAAGGAATTACAAAATATACTGCATTATACTTTCCCCGAACAAACATTTGAATATTTTAGCAATTTATGTTACATTATTGTATAGAGTTAATTAAAATTGACTGTGGGAGAATGAGCATATATAATGAAAATAGAATATAAATCAAAAAAACTTAAAAAACAATGCGAGGATCCTAATATAGCCCAAAAAGAATACGGGTTAAAAATAGGGAATAAACTAACTCAAGGAGTTAGTGAACTAATTGCCGCCACCAGTTTACTAGATATAAAGCACCTTCCAGCAGCAAGATTGCATCTACTAAAGGGATCAAGAACCGGTGAGTATGCAGTGGATTTAATTCATCCATTCAGGTTGGTATTTAAACCTATTTTACAAGGAAACGGTGATATAAATAAACTAGAAAGTATTAATATCGCTGGAATTGAGGAGGTGATTGATTACCATGGTAAACAAAAAAGATAATAATGAGTTTATACCTACAATAGCAATTCCACCTGGAGAAACCATCAGGGAAAATATGGTTTTATTGGGGATGACTCAAGAAGAATTAGCAGCTAGATTAGGCATAACACCAAAACATCTAAATAATATTATTAATGGTAATGCTCCTATCACCTATGAAACAGCTTTGAAACTGGAATCAGTTATCGGACCAAAGGCACAGTTTTGGATGAATTTAGAAACCAATTATCAATTGGATAAAGTAAGGTTAGAAAAACTGACCGAGTTAAATTCAGATATAGATATTATAGCGATTTAAGGCCTTCCTTTGAAATAGTTAGATAAGAGTACTCAGATAATCATTAGGGGTGCACGAAATTTAGCCGTTTTATTATACCCTATTACATCTTGTTCTTCTATGATTCATATTTTTGATCTGTTATGTTATCCACCATTTTCTTATTTTAACGCACAATCATCAACTGAAAAAATCGGCACTTTTAGTTGCTGGCTGGCAAGTTTGGCCATCGCTTGGCGACAAGTAAACAAAAAAACTTGTCGTTTATTTGCAATTTTACCTAGTAAATCAACACCTTGCAACAGCCGGGCGTCATCCCAGTTAACTAAAATTTCATCTAAAAAAAGCGGCAATCTTTCGTGTTCACTGTCTAAATGATCAATGACTGCCAGGCGAAAAGACAGGAAAATTTGATCCAGCGTACCACGGCTAAGAGGTATCCCCACAGGCAGTGGGTTGACACTGCCTGTGGGTTGTACTGCCAGATGCTCATCACCGTCTTTAGCATCTAAAATCATCAAGTGACTGTACCGCCCACCGGTAATTTGCTTTAAATACTCACCGGATCGACGCAACACATCCGGCTGGTGCTGGATGCGAAACTCATGTTCAGCCCGTTGCAATACCATCTTCATTAGCATCAGCCGGTCCCGCTGCCCAGATATTTCTTGCTGCTGCTCTTTCAGTAACTGAATTTCACCATCCAGTTCGCCGGGAGAACATTTACTCTTGCCAATTTCAATTTTCGTTTCCAATTTCAATATTTCTTCATGCAAATCTCTTTCTGCCTTTTCTCCATCTTCCAAACTATTCTTGTCCTTTTCCAGTTCTACCGGGTCCAAAGCTTTATAGCGTTCCGGGTCTTGCTGCCAATCAATAATTTCTTTTTTTAATTCGGTCAAGTTGGCATGCTGTTGCTGCAATTCTTGCTCGTGATGTTGCATCAATCGCAATATTTTTTGCTTTTCACTGATTATGTCTATAGTTTCTTGTAACTCCGCCGATATAACAGTACAACTAATCCCAAAATCACTGGTATTTACCGGTACTAATTTACCGGTAATAACTATAACCTGCTCTACCAACTGCTGGTAATCCTTTTCGATAGATTGTAATTTTTTTTCAATTCCGTCACGCCGGTGATTAATTTGTATTAGTTGCTTTTGAGCCCGATTACAAGCATCTTTAGCCTGCCGGGCTTGTTCTAATTTTGCATTTAATCGTTCTACCATTGGTCTGGTCTGCCGATCAAGTAATTCGTTTAGTTTTTCAGCTAAAATTTTTAAACGTTGTTTTTGAACCTGCCATTTTTTGTTTCGCTCTTTTAACTGGTTTGCCAGTTCTCTCCATTCCGATGTTTTATCCCGTAATGTTCTAAGTTCTCCCAGCATACTGCTATCAATTTGCTCTAATAAAGAAGGCATGAGTGGTATCCCGGCCAACAGCCGGTTAATTTTAGCTTGTGATTCGCTCTCCGTTACGATAGCCTGCCGCTCTTTCTTTCGCAACCTCTCCAACTCTTGGTGATATTGCTTTAGGACCTGCCGGTTAATCTGCTGCAACCATAACCCGTATCCCAATGCCCCGGCAAACAATACCAGCAATGCTACGCCGGCTGCTGTTAGAATAATGTTTTCTGACATTTCGCCAACTATAATTAACAGTAATGCTGCCACAAACCCGGCTAAATTAATCCAAGCCGGAAAAACCGGCGTCCCGGCAACCGCTACATTATTTTCTTTTTGTTCCCGCTCCTGCCGGCACCGAATATGCTCTTGCTTATTCTCATCATAATGACTAAAACGCACTTTTAGTTCAGCATAAGGCACTGCCAGTACGGCCCCAGCTACTTGGTCAGACCAATGATCGCTCATAAAAGTTTCTGCCCATGTTTCCAGTTCCTCTAGTTTTTGTTGTAAATCAATGCTACCGGCTTCAATACTTTGCTGCTCCCGATCATGGAATTCCGCTAACCGCACCCACTCTTGAATTTCCTCGCTGTTTTCTAACACCTGACGGTAAAAATCGCCAAAATATTTAACTATCTTATCTTGTTCCGTAAGCTTACCTGCAAGATTAGCCAGCTCTTCCCTGTGAGCAACACCTTCATCTAACAACCGCTGCAATTCACCCGCCAAATCAACCGGCAATTTATCTAAACGTTCTAGATTACCTATTTCCTGCTGCCAGTGCTCCAGTTGCTTGATAGTTTGTGCTACTGGTTGTAATATTTCGGCACGGCGGATGCGGGCTTTTAATTCCGCACGCTTTTGCCGGATGTTTTCCCATTCATTCTTCAATTTATCTAAACGCTCAATATCATCTCGCAATTCATTCTCGCGCTGGATGGCCTCTTTTCTCTCTTTCTGTACATCACGTAATTCAGTAGACAATTCTTTGTGCTTGGGCGAACCCCGGCGATCGACACGCCACAATTTATTAGCTTCTTCCTGTAATTCACTCAATACCTTTTTAACGGGATGAAAACGAGCAGTAGTGAGATCACCCAACAAGCAATCTTGAATTTCATCCCGGTGCTTGTCTTCTAAATGTTTAAAATCATAGACACTGAGAGCATAAAGTGCTTGATAAAGATCCCGCCGGATATGCTGCACAAAAGCCAGTGCCCGGTTGCCAATTCTCTCTGGTATGGAATTTTCATTTTTCTTTAATAATCTAAATGTACCCTGCGGACCACTGGGCAGCAGACGACGGTGAACCTGCCCTTGCCGGTTATCACGTAGCATTAAACCAGCAGATATATTTAACGGGGCATAATCATACCATGACATGTACGGGTGTTTAGCAATTGTAGCCGGTGAAAAACCGTAAAACAAGCTGGTTAATAAATCAAATAAGGTGGACTTGCCAGCCTCGTTGGGTCCGTAAAAAATAACCACCCCGGCAGGCAAATCGCTAACTTGCCAGTTGCGCAAAATTCCATATTGCTTTACTTGTAGATTTTCAACTCTCATCGCTCCACCTCCGGCACCAAGCGTTCGGCTAATTCCTGCTCTAAGTCTACCAGCAGTCTCCGCAAATATGGCAATCGTTCTTCCGGGTTAGCAGCAAGGTGTTCCGGAGACATTTTCCGCAGTAATTCATCCTCTGTAGTCGCTCGCTCAATCAATTCCATTGCGGTGGCCAAAACACTAGGGCCTTGCCGTAATGATGGCAAGTCCAGCGGGCGGGTTAGGGTGCCTAAATGTACTTCTACCCAGTCCAAACCCAATCGTTCTTCTAACTGTCGCGCCAAATCAGCTCGGTTATCCTGATCACGCAATTCCGATACCAGCAAGGTGCTCCCTTTCAAGATTAAACGCACTAAATACCCGTCCGGCGAATGAGCACCCACCTGGATGGAGGGTACGGGTACATCTGGCTTGGTTTTTTTATCTAATACTACCTCTATTTGCTTGCTCAGATTGACAACCAAATCCTCAACAGCAACAACAGCTTCCGGGCATTCTGCCACCACCGTCAACCATACTAAAGGTGCCAAAGAAATAAATTCCGGTGCTGCCAATTGATCTTTTTCCAACTCCAGCCACAGCCCCCCTTTTAGACCAGTTTCCCGTGGATTCCGTCCTTGTAAATTTCCGGGATACCAGGCCGGCAGTGGCCTTGCTACCTGCTGACGAAGATGAATATGTCCCAATGCCCAGTAATCAAAATCCGTAGTAGCTAAGTCTTCTACAGTAGCAGGCGCATAGCGTTCATGTTTTTCAGCACCGCGAGCTGAAACTATTTGAGTATGCAATAAAGCTACACGGGGCAAGTCAGCAGGCATAGTATCCGAAATGTTTTTTAAGTTGGTAGCTAAATTATTTTTTTCTTGCTTTGTCAAGTGACCAGCACCTGCAATTCGACCGACCGGCTGCCCAGAAATTTGATCAATTATAACTACTTGCCCAGGCTTATTTTGAGAAAAAATATGTACATTATCAGGCCAATTAAGGCGGTGTGCCCGGTAGTTCAAACGTCCGGGATCATGATTGCCGGTAGCATAGCAAAACTGTATTTGGACCTTGCGCAACCGGTTAATTTGTTCCAATAAAAATTGCTCCGTAGAGAAGGTAAGTAAATCATTATCAAATAAATCCCCGGCTACCAGCACAACATGGGCCTGGCGTTCTATAGCCAGATCCACGGCATTAGTAAAAGCTGTCCGTGTAGCATCACGCAAGCGACTGCGCCATTGTTCATCCCTACCATAAAAAGGCGTGTCCAAGTGCACATCGGCCAAGTGCAACAAACGTAAAGTACTCATAATTTATCTACTCCTATTGTGAAATGATTGTTTTCAAGTACTCTCGAAAATCTTCCGCTAAATCATCCCGCTCCAAAGCAAACTCTACGGTAGCTTTTAAATAACCTAGCTTATCACCTACATCATAACGTTTGCCTGCAAAAACTAAACCAAAAATCGATTCACAACTTGCTAGCGTCCTTAAAGCATCGGTGAGTTGAATTTCCCCACCGGCACCGGGTTTAGTTGTTTTTAAAAAATCAAAAATACGCGGACTGATGATATAACGCCCCATTACCGCTAAATTGGACGGGGCTTCTGCCGGTTGCGGTTTTTCTATCAAATCGTTCACCCGGTAAATATTATCTGCTATCGCCACAGCATCAATTATGCCATACTTGCTAACATCTTCCGGCGGCACTTGTTGCACCGCCAACACGCTGTAATGATATTGATCATAAACATCCATTAATTGCTTTAAGCAGGGCGTTTCGCTACGCACCACATCGTCACCCAACAATACTGCAAAAGACTCATCCCCGATAAATTTGCGGGCACAATAAATAGCATGTCCCAGACCCAGCGGTTCTTTTTGACGCACATAATGAATATCTACCAAATTACCAATGTCCTGCACCATCTTTAAAAGATCTTCTTTGCCTTTTTCGGCCAACTGCATCTCTAACTCCAGTGATTTATCGAAGTGATCTTCTATGGCTCGCTTGTTGCGCCCGGTAACAATTAAAATATCTTCAATACCGGAAGCAACTGCTTCTTCGATGATATATTGAATGGTCGGTTTATCTAAAATAGGCAACATTTCCTTAGGTTGTGCCTTGGTAGCTGGTAAAAAACGCGTCCCTAAACCAGCGGCCGGAATAATCGCCTTGCGAATTTTTTCGTGTCCATGCACAATAAAACTCCCCCTTTTAACCTTTTAACCTTTTAACCTTGACTTCTTTTCTAGTCGGGCTGGATTGATAACCGGTTATCCCTATTTTATTAGCCCCGATAATAATTATTATCGATAATACCGCCAGTACCAAAATAGCCCGGTCGGTAGTAATCATGTTTAGCAAATAAGCACTGGCTCCCATAAAAATGCTAATACCATAAATAACCAGCACTGTCCGCCGGTGCGATAGTCCAATAGCCATCAACCGGTGGTGCATGTGTTCTTTATCTGCTTTAAAAATTGGTCGTTTGTTACAACGCCGCCGTACAATCGCAAAAAAAGTATCCAGCAACGGAATTCCCAAAATAATAATCGGAATAAATACCGGTATCGCCGCCGCACTCTTGGTAGCACTCATGATTGACAATACCGCCAAACAATAGCCCAAAAACATCGAACCGGTATCACCCAAAAAAATTTTAGCGGGGTAAAAATTATAGCGTAAGAAACCCAGCACTGCGCCAGCTAAAATCAACGCCAGCACCGCCACTTCAAAAAGACTGTTTAGCCCCCCGTCAAAAACACCCTGCTGCCAAGCAACCGCCGCAATAGTCAAAGCGGCAATTACCGTCACGCCACCGGCTAAGCCATCCAGACCATCAATTAAATTTACGGCATTAGTAACGGCTATAATCCAAAATACCGTTACTGGAATTGCTAAAAGTCCTAAATATACCATCCCGTCAGATAACGGGTTAGTGACAAAACTAATTTGAATGCCAAAAGGCACCACCGCCAAAGCCGCTACAGTTTGCCCCGCCAGTTTTACTTTTGCCGGCAAACCCCTGGTATCATCCACTAGCCCCAGTAGCACTATCAGCAACCCGCCAAGCAATAAACCCGCCAACGCCATATTGTGCGGACTGATTAACAATACTACAATTGCGAAACTGGCATAAACCGCCAATCCACCCAAACGGGGCATCACCTTCAGGTGTACTTTACGTTCCCCCGGGGTATCCATAGCATTAATTTTAATAGCCAGCTTTCTAACTACAGGCGTTAGTAGTAAAGATACTACCAAAGCCAGTAACATTGCTAGCAGTGCTTGAGTTAACAAGGTTATGCTCCTTTCTTAAAAAAAGCTAATTAATCGCAAACATTAACTCTGCCTCTGCCACTAACTGCCCGTCCACTTGCGCTTTAGCTTTACTTTTACCGATTTTACTGCGTAATTTGGTTAATTCTACCTCTAGTAGTAGTTGATCACCGGGTATCACTTGGCGGCGAAAGCGCACCCCGTCAATACCGGCAAATAAGGCTATTTTACCTTCATATTCCGGCATGCTCAACAATGCTACCGCACCCACTTGGGCTAGGGCTTCAATAATTAACACCCCGGGCATTACCGGGTAATCAGGAAAATGTCCCTGAAAAAAAGGCTCGTTAGCAGTAATGTTTTTAAAGCCCACCGCCCGCTTGCCGCTCTCTAACTCTGTAATTTTATCCACCAGCAAAAAAGGATACCGGTGTGGTAGTATTTTTTTAATTTGATTAATATCCAGCATTTTTTAAAATCCTCTCTATATTGATAACATAGTACTATCAATATATTATTTTTATCAAAATTCAAATTAATAGCCGCTGATTTTATATGATTAATGTGCGTGTTCGAAAAGTATGTTTGTGGTAA
>JAJOKO010000069.1 GCA_021129825.1 Desulfotomaculum sp.
TAGGTTCTAGGTTCTAGGTTCTAGGTTCTAGGTTCTAGGTTTTATGTTTTTCCTCGTTCCTTTATCCTCGTTCCTAGTTCCTTGGTTTTCGCTTCTTAATAATCCTGCAACGCTAGTATATCCGCCCGTCCGCCCTCTTTGAGCATCCGCATTACTTCAATTAACGCCCAAGTAGTGTCCAATGAAGTGAGGCACGGAATGCCATGTTCTACCGCCGCCCGGCGAATGCGAAAACCGTCTCGCTCTTGGGCTTTACCTCTAGTCAAAGTATTGATTACCAAGTTGATTTTACCGGATTTGATTAATTTAGCAATATCCAGTACCCCGCGACCAATTTTATCCACTTTATCTACTTTAATACCACGATTTTGCAGATAATCAGCAGTACCATTAGTAGCGCAAATATCGTAACCTTGATCAGCCAACTCTTTGGCTATCGCCAACCCCTCAGCCTTATCTTCATCTGCTACCGTAATCAATACTGTACCCTTTGCCGGAAAACTACTGCCAGCAGCTACCATCGCTTTGTAAAGCGCCAAGTTATATTTATAATCTACACCCATCACTTCACCGGTAGATTTCATTTCCGGTCCCAACGATACATCCACATCCAGTAATTTAGCAAAAGAGAACACCGGTGCTTTAACACCAATTACCCGCGGTTCAGGAGCAAAGCCCCCTCTGTAACCAATATCAGCTAATTTCTGTCCCAACGCACATTTAGTCGCTAATTTGATCATCGGCACACCAGTGATTTTACTTAAAAACGGCACGGTGCGGCTAGAACGCGGGTTAACTTCCAACACATATAAATCTCCGTTACGCAGTACATACTGAATATTAATCATACCCTTAATATTAAGCCCTTGCGCTAACCGGGTGGTGTAATCCAATATTAAACGCTTAATCCGGTAACTGACCGTCTGCGGCGGGTAGACGGCAATACTGTCACCGGAATGCACCCCGGCTCGCTCGACATGTTCCATAATCCCAGGTATCAACACCGTTTCCCCGTCACTGATAGCGTCTACTTCCAGTTCCTGCCCTAATAAATATTTATCTACTAATACCGGGTGATCCGGAGTTACTTTTACCGCTGTAGCCATATAGTTTAATAATTCTTCCTGATTATAGACAATTTCCATCGCCCGGCCGCCCAACACATAAGAAGGACGCATCAATACCGGAAAGCCAATTTTTGCAGCAACTTCCACTGCTGCTGCGGCTGAAAAAACGGTATCTCCCGGCGACCGGGGAATATCTAAAGATGCTAACAACTGGTTAAAGCGCTCCCGGTCTTCGGCAATATCAATATTATCCACCGCAGTACCTACAATATTATAACCGGCTGCTGCCAGCGGACCGGCTAAATTGATTGCCGTTTGTCCGCCAAATTGGACAAGCACCCCGTCTGGCTTTTCTTTTTCCAAAATGTTCAATACATCACTTGGCAGCATTGGTTCAAAATACAGCCGGTCTGAAGTATCAAAATCTGTACTCACTGTTTCCGGATTATTGTTAACGGTAATGCTTTCAATACCTTCTTCCCGCAAGGTCCAAACCGAATGCACCGAGCAATAATCAAATTCAATTCCTTGACCAATGCGGATCGGTCCGGAACCCAGTACCACTATCTTTTTACGGGCACTGGTGATTACTTCATCCTGTTGCTCAAAGGTAGAGTAATAATAAGGAGTAACTGCTTCAAATTCAGCAGCACAAGTATCTACCATTTTATATGTAGGCAACACACCTAGTTCTTGGCGCCATAGTCTTAGTTCGCGCAAAGACAAACCGGTTATTTCAGCCAAGCGTTGGTCAGCAATCCCCAATCGTTTAGCCCGGCGCATCATTTCTTCATTCAATACTTGCGCCGGTAAAGCTTTGATTAACTCTTGTTCGAATTTGACTATCTTGGTAATGGCATTTAAAAACCAACGGTCTATCTTGGTTAATTGATACAACTTATCAACTGTATAACCACGTTCAATCGCTTCCGCCAGTGCAAACAAGCGCTGGTCATCTACCTGCACCATTTTTTGCTCTGATTCTTGGTTGCTGAGAGTACTAAGCTCCGGTAAATGCAAGCTGTTCAGCCCGATTTCCAGTGAGCGTACCGCTTTTAAAAGGGCTGCCTCAAAAGTACGGTCAATAGCCATCACTTCACCGGTAGCTTTCATTTGAGTACCCAGCCGGCGATCTGCTTTTTCAAATTTATCAAAGGGCCAGCGAGGGAATTTAACTACTACGTAGTCAATAGCCGGTTCAAAACAAGCGTAGGTTTTACCGGTTACCTCATTTTTAATTTCCGCTAAAGTTAACCCGGTAGCAATTTTAGCCGCTACTTTAGCAATCGGGTACCCGGTAGCCTTAGACGCCAAAGCAGAAGAACGGCTTACTCTAGGATTAACTTCAATCACACAATATTCAAAGCTGTGTGGGTTTAACCCAAACTGGATGTTGCAACCACCTTCTATTTTTAAAGCCCGGATAATTTTTAACGAGGCGTTCCGGAGCATCTGGTATTCTTTATCAGCCAAAGTTTGAGACGGTACTACCACGATACTATCCCCAGTGTGGATACCAACGGGGTCAAAGTTTTCCATGTTACAGATCGTAATGCAGTTATCCGCACCGTCACGCATTACTTCATATTCAATTTCTTTCCAACCAGCAATGCTCCGTTCAATTAACGCTTGGCCGATGATACTATGCTTTAATCCCCGTCTGGTAGTATCCTCCAGTTCTGCTAAATCATTAACAATGCCGCCGCCGGTACCGCCCAGAGTATAAGCCGGGCGCACAATCAGCGGAAAACCAACCTTTACAGCAAAATCCCGGGCTGTTGCCAGCGATTCCACAATCACACTTTCCGGAATTGGTTCATTTAATTCATGCATCATCGCTTTAAATAATTCCCGGTCTTCCGCTTTTTTAATAGCGGTTAGCTGGGTACCCATTAGTTTCACACCGGTGCGTGCCAATATCCCTTGTTCTGCTAACTGTAAAGCAATATTCAAACCTACCTGCCCGCCAAGTGTTGGCAATAAGCCATCCGGCTTTTCCTTTTCAATCACCCGGGTTACAAATTCTACCGTAATCGGCTCAATATAGACCCGGTCAGCCATATTGGCATCGGTCATAATAGTGGCCGGATTAGAGTTTACCAACACCACTTCTAAGCCTTCTTCGCGCAACGCCCGGCAAGCTTGTGTGCCGGCATAATCAAACTCAGCAGCTTGGCCGATAACAATCGGCCCGGAACCAATCACTAAAACTTTTTTAATATCCTTACGGCGTGGCATAAAAAACCTCCTGTATCAGTCGTCGGTTATTTTTTAAGTATTTCCATAAATTCATCAAAAAGATATTCTGAATCTGCCGGACCGGGAGCAGCTTCGGGATGATACTGTACTGAATATACCGGTAAATTTTTATGTTTAATCCCTTCTACTGTACGATCATTAAGATTAATATGAGAAACTACTACATCTGCCGGTAACGAATCACCGGCTATCGCAAACCCGTGATTTTGGGAAGTAATGTAGACCCGACCGGTGTTTAAATCTTGTACTGGTTGGTTAGCACCCCGGTGTCCAAATTTCAATTTGTAAGTTTTAGCTCCTAACGCCAACCCTAGCACTTGATGCCCTAAGCAAATGCCGAATACCGGCATTTTATCCAGTAGTTCTTTAGTGGTTGCTATCGCCTGGGGTACGTCTACCGGGTCACCCGGCCCGTTAGATAACATCAACCCGGCCGGATTTAAGGCGCTAATATCTTGAGCAGACGTATCCGGCGGTAGCACTATTACTTCACAACCCCGGTTATTTAAGCAACGCACAATGTTTTGTTTTGCTCCAAAATCAATTAACGCTACCCGGTAACCATCCCCCGGCACAGTATATCTTGCTTTGGTCGCCACAGTAGCAACCAAATGCTGCCCGGTTAACGGTGGCACTGCTTTTACCCGTTCTACCAATACCGCCGGGTTAGTCTCGGTAGTACTGATAATCCCCCGCATAGTGCCATAGTTTCTGATAATCCGCGTTAAAGCCCTGGTATCAATCCCCGCAATACCAACAACCCCTTCTTGAGCTAAATATTGGCCTACTCGCTCTCCAGAGCGCCAGTTACTGGGTTGTTCGCAATGCTCTCGCACCACAAAACCACGTGCAAATGATTTTTTAGCTTCAAAATCATCTTTATTAATCCCATAATTACCAATTAAAGGATAGGTCATCACCACGATTTGACCACAATATGAAGGATCAGTCAAAATTTCTTGATAACCGGTCATGCTGGTGTTAAAAACTACTTCGCCCCAACGCTCACCGGTAGCACCAAAAGATTGTCCTCTAAATACTGAACCATCTTCTAAAACTAATAATGCTTGCATCTATCAAACACCCCTTTTTTAGCGGTCAGCATTCAGCTAAATGCTGACCGCTGATAGCTAACTTTCACCATAAACCACTTTACCGCCCACAATAGTAATAGTGGGCAACCCTTGCAACATACGCCCGCTAAAGGGAGTGTTTTTACCCTTACTGGCAAATTTTTTCGGATCAACTTTAGTTTCTAACAATGGATCTATGATGGTGATGTCCGCTATTTCGCCCACTGCCAAACGGCCACCCGGCACACCCAGCACTTTGGCCGGATTGGTACTTAATTTGGTAATCGCTTGGACCACTGTCAACACTCCGGTGGCTACCAGTTCCGTAAATACTAAACCTACTGCTGTTTCCAATCCGACCAGTCCGAAGGGAGCATCCTGGTATGCTACCGCCTTTTCTTCTAGCGTGTGGGGAGCATGGTCAGTAGCAATAACATTAATAGTGCCATCTGCTAACCCTTGCTTAATCGCTGCTACATCACTTTCGCTACGCAGGGGAGGATTTACCTTAGTGGCAGTATGATAGCCAACTACCGCCTGATCAGTCAGCGTAAAATGATGCGGGGTTACCTCGCAGGTTACATCCAACCCGCGCTCCTTAGCCCGGCGTACCAACTCCACCGCCCCGGCTGTGCTAATATGAGCTATATGTAGTTTGCATCCAGTAGTTTCAGCCAAGATAATATCCCGGGCAATCATCACTTCTTCGGCTGCTGCCGGGATACCCTCTAAACCCAATACGGTACTATAATAACCTTCGTGCATCACCCCGTTAGCTACTAAACTATGATCTTCACAGTGGGGTATCACCGGCAAATCCAACATACCGGCATACTGCATCGCCCGGCGCATTACCCCGGCACTGGTTACTGGTAACCCGTCATCAGACACCGCTACCGCCCCGGCAGCTTTTAAATCCGCCATCTCGGTGATTTCTTTACCTTTAGAACTCTTAGTGATCGCCCCAATCGGGTATACCCTGGCTAATCCGGCAGTTGCCGCTTGCGCCAAAATAAAATTTACTACGGAAACATTATCATTTACCGAGTTGGTATTGGGCATGCAGGCCACCGCAGTAAAGCCACCCCGGGCTGCGGCAGCTGTGCCGGTAGCAATAGTTTCTTTAGCTTCAAAACACGGTTCTCGTAAATGGACATGTATATCAATCAAACCAGGACAGACCAACTGACCGTTGGCTGCAATTACTTCTGCCCCTTCAACCGGCAAATTTTTACCGATAGCCGCAATTAACCCGTCCACCACCAGCACATCCGCTTTTTCCACTGTTAACCGGTCTACAGCTACTACTTCCCCGCCTTTAATTAATAGTTTCAACTATTTCACCTCCGGTGAGCAAGTACAACAAGGCCATCCGGATCGCCACCCCGTTGGTAACCTGTTCCGTGATTACTGCTTGATCACCATCCGCCACTTCAGCAGTAATTTCTATGCCCCGGTTCATTGGCCCGGGATGCATTAACAACGCATCTTCCTTAGCCAATGCCAATCGCTCTTTATTAACACCGTACAGCACCGCATATTCCCGTAAAGTAGGCAACAAACTCTGTTTTTGCCGCTCTAATTGCAGACGTAGTACATTGATGACATCAACACCTGCCAAAGCTTCTTCCACTTTAGTATATACTTTAACACCCAGTCGAGATAACTCCGGCGGTAGCAATGTTGCCGGTGCCGCCACTCGCACTTCTACTCCCAGTTTTGTCAAACCCCAAATATTAGAACGTGCCACCCGGCTGTGCAAGATATCTCCAATAATAGCTACTTTAAGCCCCTCAAAACTGCCCTTGTGATCTTTAATAGTAAACAAATCTAAAAGCGCCTGGGTCGGATGCTCGTGCCTGCCATCCCCGGCATTAATCACTGCACAAGGCACCAAATCAGCCAACAGTGCCGCCGCCCCAGATGCAGGATGGCGTAACACTAGCACATCCGCACCCATCGCTGCCACTGTACGGGCGGTATCTGCTAAACTCTCTCCTTTTTGAATACTGCTACCAATAGCACTCAAACCAACGACATCTGCACTTAAATATTTAGCGGCCAAATCAAAAGACATTTTAGTACGCGTGCTATTTTCGTAAAACACCGTCGTCACTACCCGCCCGCGTAGCGTAGGTACTTTTTTAATTTGGCGTTTGATAATATCCTTCATCGGTCGGGCTGTTGCCAGTATCTTTAATATATCCGCAACCGAAATATGTTCTAACCCCAACAGATGCCTACATTGCAATCCCATCGCTCACACCACCGTTTTTTAAAAATACCGTATCTTCACAGGACAGGGGACACACCACGAAATCGTGGAATGTCCCCATCAATTCATAGGAATCTAAATTACTCCAGTCGTTCTATAATAGCAACACTATCTTGATTATCAATTTCTTTAACCCGCACCGCTACCACTTCTTTTTTAGAGGTCGGTACATTTTTACCCACAAAATCGGCTCTAATCGGCAGTTCCCGGTGTCCCCGGTCAATAAGCACCATCATCTGAATAGCCTCCGGTCGTCCCAAATCAATTAAAGCATCCAAAGCTGATCTTACAGTACGCCCGGTAAACAATACATCATCCACTAGGATAATCACCTTGCCGGTTATCATGAAATCTACCTTAGTTTGATGCACCAGCGGTTGATGAGCCAGGGTAGTCAAATCATCCCGGTATAAAGTTATATCTAAAATACCTACCGGTACCCTGGTACCCTCTATTTCTTTTATTCTTTGGGCCAATCGTTCAGCCAGCGGTACCCCCCGCCTGCGAATGCCCACCAAGGCAATATTTTGAACACCTTTATTACGTTCAATAATTTCATGCGCTATCCGGGTTAAGACCCGGCGCATTTGATCAGCATCCATAATTAAGGCCTTTTCTTTACCAACAGCCAACACCAATCACCTCTGAATTTAAGCATTAAAAAAAGCCTATTACCAAATCGGTAACAGACATAGTCCTACCCCACCACCACAACCTTAAAACATCAGGGTATTTTCCTTACCGGTCTCGCAGAACCGCATTAAAGGCTTTTAAACTTTATTAAACTTTCTAAAGTATATAGCATTAATTTATAACTGTCAAGAAATTAATTAAGCAAGCAAGCAAGCAAGCAAGCAAGAACCGTCCCCGCTTGCTCCATACTGCTTTTTTGCGGCGAGTAGAACCTTTTTTCTTCTTAGATAGCTGGCGTTGATGTTTCTTTAATTTCTTTTCAGCTTTGCGCAATTTGCGAGGATTTTCAAATGTTTCACCGGTGGAGAGAGTGGCAAACTTTTCTAAGCCTACATCAATACCGCAAGCTTTATTGATAGTTGGTAATTTTTTTATTGCTACTTCTACTGAAAAACAAGCATACCATTTACCATTTTGCCGGTGAAATGATTACCTGGTTTTATGTATGCTCTGCTGGTTTCCCTCCCTATCAACCCGAGTACTCTCGGAAAGTCTAACCCCACTATTTCTGTACCTTTCAAAGAAAGTTT
>JAJOKO010000026.1 GCA_021129825.1 Desulfotomaculum sp.
GGGATTAAGGGGAGGGGGGTTTTTACCACAAACATACTTTTCGAACACGCACTTTTAGTATCTTCAGATTCAAAATCACCGGATTGGTATTTATTCCATACCAGCCCAGCATATTTAGCTAAAGAATCCTGGCGTTTAAAGCGCTTAATATCCCCAATTTCAGCAATAATACCGGCAGCAATAACATCACCGAGGCAGTCGACCAAAACGCAGATGGTCTGCGATAACCCAGGCATCAATACGATCGTTTTTAGGCAGGGGATCATACCCCTTCTTGAAACGAGTAACTTTCCTCGCATTTAAGACGTAAACTTTAGCATTAATATTACCCGGCGAATGATTACAAAGCTTATCTTGTAAATAATGCGCCAAGTGCCAACCGAGATTAGAAGTGGCTTCCATACCGGCACAAATAGACTTAGCAGATAACTTATTAGCCATTTTAAATATTTTGCTAACCATAGTTTCGGCTCCGGCACTACTATTATCAACAATAAAAGAACTCAGAGATTTACCATGTTCGTCCCGGGTACCCGGATGGGTCACAGGTCACAGGCTGTATTAAGCAGTACCAGTAAAAATACAGTCTGCAAGGAGGAAAAGAAATATCCTGAGAAAAGCTTGTCAACCCTATTATCGCACAGGCAGGCCAGAGATGAAAACTATAAAAACATCAAACTTTTTAAAAGTTGATATTTTATTTGTAAAAGATGCCAAATGCACCTGAGATGGTGTTTGGCGCGCCCGGCACAGGTGGGATTACAGTCGCCCTACGGGCTCCTTGCATCCCACCTGTGCCGACAATAAACTTGACTAAAACAACTGGAAATTATGTGTTTTTGACTTGTTAAACTTATTATACGAGGAGGATGGTATCAAGCAATCAACGAAAAGCATTTAAAGTTGACTGCTGATCGCTTTTTTTACTTCAAACTAACCTTTGCACCTTCTGCCAAATCCATACTGCCATATAATACAACTAATTCCCCGTCACTTAACCCGCTAAGTGCTTCTATATTTTCACCGTCACCGGCATTACCTGCTGCCGTCCGGGAAATTACCAGCACATCCGGTAGCCGTAAAGTTTCAATAGCTACCCGTGCTTCAAACCCTGGTTTTAGATTGACAGGATCTATTAATACAATAATTACCGGTGCCCGGCGTTGAACCACTTCTAATGCTAATGTTTTGGTTAATTACAGAAGCAATATTCGACAAAACATTACAAAAATTTAATATAAATTCGACAAAATCCCCCTTGACTTTTTTTGCGGGGGGGTAAAATTAAGGTAGCGATGTAATCTTTAGTAAATAAAGGGTCTGGGAGGGAGTGTCAGCTGTGGAACGGTAGTTGCTTATGCTAAAGGTACCGTGCTAAAATTAAAATTGGGAGGTCAATATTTTATGAATAAGTTTGGAATTAAAGCGTTATCGTTGTTTACGGGTCTTTTGTTAGCTTTGCTTGTGCCGGTTATGAGTGTGCAGGCAGCAGAGATAATCAATGAAGAAGCGGGTCAAGCGGGAATAAAGGTAATTACGAATCAAATTTTAAAAAATCAGCAAAACATCCAGGAAAATACAGAGCAGGTCCAGATCCAATGGAGAGTTAAAATTGCCAGAGAATCGCTAAAAAAACTATCAAAAGCTTTGGATAATCCAAGCAATATTCAAACAATTAAAAGCGGGATGAAAGGTGTTGGACTTGGTAAGTATACTCGTAAAGTTGATGGAGCCGTTAATAACATGAAAAAAGCAATAGACGAACTACTTGAGTGGGAAGAAGTAACAACGCAAAACCTACGGGATAAACTATCCGGAGCGTTGTATGATGCTGGATTACCGCTGGGTGCCGCTCGTGGTATAGCAAAACTAGTAGTAGATCTGTTATTATAATATTTTCATTAAGGAAGGAGGTTGCGAGACATTGAAAAATGAGGATTTAACCAAAAAGGTTGAACGTCTTGAGTTTTATATTCATCTACTTCGGGATCTTTCTTTAGATCCAGAAATGTATGTGCTTTGGGACTATATAATGACCGAAGAACTTGACGAGGAACAGGCAGAACAGTTGATGGATATTCTGAAAAAGCATAAGAGACTTATTTGTGAAGCAGATGAATCACAAGATATCGAACCTTATTGGAATGCGCTAGAAATGGAACTCAAGCCCTTATTCAAATCGTTCAAGAATCCTCATCCTACTGATCGAGATGCTGTACTTAGGGTAGTTCGAAGAGCATCTAAACTACCGGGAATGCATGAGCTACATAAACTATTGAAGTAAATCAATAGTTTTGTTATTTTTGTAAGGTTATCATCAAAGCAAAATATAATACCTTATTATTTAAGTTTCGCTATATTTACTAACAGTATTTTATTGTGGTTGTTGAGTAAAATTGATTTTTTAAATATAGAAATACTATCAAACTGGAGCTTAATTGTATATGCAAGCGGAATTCTTGTTTCTGTTTTTTTTAATGGTGGGGATGTGGTTTACGGTTAAAAAGATTACTGTAAAAATTTCAGCATTCCAAAAAATGAACTTACTCCCAAAACCAATAAAACATCTGGTTTATTATAGTGTCTTTTTCTTAGGTATGTTGTTTTGTATATCTGGTTTAGATCAATTAATTAAAGAAATTTCATTATCTGTAAATGCAAAATTATTTTTAGCCTTAATTACAAGTGTGTTTTATTCCGGGTCAGTGGTTAGATCTAATGTTTTGGAGTTGGAGTGTGTAGTTAAAACTGTATTTAAGCTTCTAATTGCTAAAGATATAAACGATATAAAAATTATTGATTAAAATTTCATTGTGAGCGGGGTATAGTTTTGTTAGTTTTACTCTATATGTATGATTTGCATAAACTATTGCCGTAAAATATTATTTTTGCTTGCTATTGTGCGGGTTGGATATTTATGAATAAGTTTGGAATTAAAGCGTTATCGTTGTTTACGGGTCTTTTGTTAGCTTTGCTTGTGCCGGTTATGAGTGTGCAGACTTCTGCATCAAATTTACCCGTACACGAGTCAGATAAACAAAGGCTTTATGGTCATTTTTTATGTTGTTCACGCAAAAGCTGGGCAATAGTTGTTACGCCTTATTATATAAATAGTCAAGAATTCTATAATTTAATTCCGGACTATCCGTGAGCAATCTATAAAAAACAATTTAAATAATTGAAAAACTAACACTCTTTCAATTAAATTTAAAATATTCCGTGAATAATTCGTCAAAGATTCCATCGACTTTTTTGCAGAAGTTGGTATATTATAAACTACTTTTTATCTTCACTCCCAACTAACTTTAGCCCCTTCCGCCAAATCCATACCACCATCTAACACAACCTGCTCCCCGGCACTTAACCCGCTAAGCACTGCAATATTATCACCATCACTAATACCGGTTTCGATGAACCGGTGCTGTACTTGATTATCAACAACCACCATTACTTGCTGGCGACCGTCAGCAGTAGTACGCACTGCCGGGCATGAAATTACCAACACATCCGGTAACCGTAAAGTTTCAATAGCTACCCGTACCTCAAACCCCGGTTTTAGATTGGTGTAATCTGTTAATGCAATAATTACCGGTATCCGGCGTTGAACTACTCCTAATGCTGATGTCTTTTCGTGTGCTTGCGGGTATATTTCTGTTACTGCACCGGTTAATATTTTTTCACCCAGTATCGGGGCAGTAACAGTTGCTTTTTGCCCTACTTCAATCCCAGCCAAATCATCGCTTAAAATATCTGCTTTAATTTCTAGTTGACCGGGTGCTGCTATTACCACTATTAAAGTACCGGGAGTTAATACTTGCCCGGTTTTAACCGGTCTATCCAGCACCACCCCGTCTGCCGGACTGGTAATCAATAACCGCTGTCTGTCAGTAGCAAGTTGACTAAGTAGTTGCGTTAAACCATTTTGCTGGGCAATATGGCTGTTTAAATTTTCTTGCTGTTCATTTAAAGTTAAGCGGTGGGTATCTACTAACAATTGGGCTTGCTGTAACTCTACTTTAGTAACAGCACCGGTTGCCAACAGTTGCTGCTGGCGATCTGCATTTTTTTGAGCATCATCCAATTGCAATTGAGTACGTTCAATAGCGGTGGTCAGCGCACTGATCAGCGCATTACTTTGCAGCAGGCGGGTTTGAGCAGCGTCAATTTGCTTGTTTAAAGCAGTATTTTCCAGCCGCAAGATTACTTCACCGTGCTCAACCGTTTGACCTGTTTCCACCGGCAGTTTTACGATAGTACCGCTGGTAGCCGGCGCAAATAAATCATGAGTATCAATAGCTCGCACCAGAGCGGTATCTGTTACTGTTTGGATGATTTCACCTTTTTGTACTGTTATTACTTGGACTATTGTTGCTTCCGGCTTAAACAGTAACACCGCTATTGCTATTATCACTACCGCTCCCAATGCCCAGTAAATTTTTTTCATGTCTATTCCCCCGTTAGTCTTTGTTTTTTAAAGTTTCTATTAAATTTAACCGCTTTACCCTGCGGCGAGCTAATAAATAGGCCACGGTGATAAAGAAGACCCCGCCCAACGCTGCTAAAAAATAAGTAGTAGGATAAACAGCCATTGGAAAAGTAAACAAATCAGTTTCTAATGCCCGCACATAACTTAAAGCCATTAGGTAACCAAAGGGCAACCCCAAAGCAATGCCTAAAACGGACTGCAAAAAATTCTCTTTTAAAAGCAAGCTGGATATCTCATTATTTTTAAAACCGAGCAGGCGCAATAAGCTCAACTCTCTTTTGCGTTCTTCAAAACTAATCAGCGAAACGTTATAAATAATCGCAAAACCTAGCACTACCGCAAAAATAACCATCGTGCCGGTAAAATAAATCATCATATCCATCTGCTGGTAAATGCCCTCTAATTCTTTTTGTAAATCTACAATAGAGGCAATGTTAACAAATTCTTTTAAACTATTTTCGATGGTCTGGGCTTGCCCGGTATCAATTTTTAACATAGCGCCGGATATTAATTGTTGTTCTTGCAAGATGCGGTTTAGCTGTTGTAAAGAAATATAGCTTTCGCTACCGATAAACTGACGACTGATACCGGCTATTTTTACATCCGTGTGATGAATAGCACCACGCCCCAGTAAAGTTTCTACCGTAACGGTATCACCGGTTTGAATTGCCAACTCGTCAGCCGTTCTTTGAGCAATAATCAGCCCTTTTTCCGGTAGCGGGATAACGTTACCGTATTGATCACTGATAGTACGCAAAGTACCGTCAGGTAGCAAACCTAACAATAATGTTTCTTCTGATTGATGATTAAAATGCAAGCGTACCGGCAATTCAAAAAAAGGTTCGCTTTTTAATATCCCGTCAATACGGTTAACATTTAAAAGTTCGGCTGCTTTTAACGGGCTGTCAAAACGGATTAAATAATCAAAATGTTGCCCTTCGTAAAAGTGTTCCTGTATCATATAATCTACAGAATCATTGAAAAAGAACGCTACAATCAGTAATCCTACCGAAAAAATAATTCCTAACAGGGTAATACCAAAGCGTACTTTGTTCCGCATAGCAGTACGCAAACTCATCTTCCAGGTAGAATCCAGACGTTGCCACAACCATTGCCAACGTTCTAACGCAATATGCCGGCCTTTTTTTGGTGGTTCCGGGTGCATCGCTTCAGCCGGGTTAATAGCTACTATGCTACGTGCCGCTATCAAACCAGCTATAATACTAACGGCTGTACTGAACAGCAAGGCATAGCTAATCACCTGAAGATTAACTTGCTCAATTGCTTGGGGTAAATTAAAAAACTGGGCATATATTTGGGTCATCATCGTGGCAAACCACAACCCCAACCCGGTTCCTGCCAGTACCCCCAGTAAGGCTACTGCCAAAGCGTAGCTGGTATAATGCCACATCACCCGCCAACCGCTATAACCAAGGGCTTTCATAATTCCTATTTGCAGGCGTTGGGATTTCACTATTCGATTAAGCATGATGAATTGAACAGCGGCAGCTACCCCTAAAAAAATTACCGGCAAAAACTGGGCCATAATTCTTAACCCGTCTAACTCGGATTTTAAAATAGCATGGCTCAATTGATCTTGGCGCGGGTAATTGGCTAAATTCCCGTAAGGTTCTAAAATATCTTTCACCTGACCGGCTATTTTTTCTTCATCCGCACCGGCGGTAAAAGTTAAAACTACCTGATTTATTTGACCGGTTAAACCTAAAATTTGCTCTGCCTGCCGGTGGGCAATCATCACAATAGCAAAAGTTTCCGGTGTAGGCATCAGTGTAGTCAGATCTGGCAACGGGTAAATAAATTCCGGGCTAGTGGCAGTACCGACCATGGTTAGGGCTATTTGCTTACCGTCAATTATTACCGTAATGGCATCATTAAAACTTAATGCCCGGGCTTGAGCGTGCTGTGGGTCTATCAAAACTTCTATTCTACCGCCGGGTGCGTTTTGTTCAAAAATACGTCCAGTTAACAGCTGCAAGCGGTTCACTTCTTGATCCATTGGTAGCGGGTAACTGGTTAAGCGCACTGAACCGCGCTGACCGTCCGGCAACATTAAAGTCAAATCTTTTTGAATGCGCCCGGTCACTCGTTCGACCCCGTCAAGGGCTGCAATTTGCTTAGTTATCTCTTGCGGTGCCCGCACCAAATGAAAAGAATAGTCAGCAAAGTTATTTTCATGGTAAAACGAATCTATAGAAATACTTAAATTAGAATAGACCGTAGCCATAGAAATATAAACAGATAAACCAATGGTGATTACTGCTGCTATTGCTAAGAATTGCCCTTTAGTACGCCAAATAGTACGTAGCAATTTTTTAGTTAAAATATTCATTACCACTCAATCCTTTCCGGTGGTAAAGGAATATCATTATTGGTGATTTCGGCTATTTTACCGCTGTGCATCCGGATAACCCGGTCAGCCATGGCACTGATCGGGGTATTGTGGGTTACAATGATTACGGTGCTACCGTATAAGCGACTTAGTTTTTTTAACAGGCTTAGTATCAGCACACCGGTTTTATAATCTAAAGCCCCGGTAGGTTCATCACACAATAACAGGCTAGGTTTTTTAACTGCCGCCCGGGCGATAGATACCCGTTGTTGCTCACCACCGCTGAGTTGAGCCGGGAAGTGGTCCAGCCGGTTTAATAAATCTACTTCTTGCAGCACTTCTGCCGCTTTTAGCGGGTTGTCTACCAAGTTGGCAGCTAATTCGATATTTTCTTTAGCCGTTAAATCCGGGATCAGATTATAAAATTGAAATACAAAACCTACTTTTTCCCGCCGGTATTTAGTAAGCCCGGTATCCCCGGTTTGGCTTAAGTTTTGCTGTTCAAAATATACTTCCCCATCAGTAGGCATATCCATCCCACCTAAAATATTCAACAAAGTACTTTTACCCGACCCGCTGGGACCTAATATAACGATAAATTCACCGTTTTGTACTGCCAGCGAGGTTTCTTTTAAAGCTTCTACCGTCACTTCACCCATAATGTAAGTTTTGGTCACTTTATTTAATTTTAGCAATGTGTTATCTTCAGTCATATTTATTATAACATCCCTTAGAGTACTGATTTAAACTTATTATACCACAAAGGAACTTTTTTTAACAATAATTTGACAAAACATTACAAAAATTTAATGTGAATTCGACAAAATCCCCCTTGACCTTCTCGCAGACGGGGGGGTAAAATTAAGGTAGCAATGTAATCTTTAGTAAATAAAAGGGGTGGAAGGGAGTGACGGCTGTGAAACGGTAGTTGCTTATGCTAAAGGTACTGTGCTAAAATTAAAATTGGGAGGTCAA
>JAJOKO010000131.1 GCA_021129825.1 Desulfotomaculum sp.
AGGGGGTTAGGGGGAGGGGGTGTTTGGAGCTTTTTTACTGTTTCCGAGAGTGCTCAATGTTAGTATCACCCGCCTCAACCAGCGGCTCTATACCCTCAACATCCAGCAGCACACTGATATTAGGCTCGTTTTTCACTAATTGATTGAATACCTTTAAAGCGGTGCCTACATCAAAAGAGTCACCTTCCACCTGCTCAAAAAATTCCAAAAAGATACCCCTGTTTAATATTTCACCGTTGGGATCGTAATTCATATCAATAGTATTCAACCAACCCAAAGTCATCAAGCCGCCCAGTACCGGGCGGGTATCCACCAACAAAGTGCTAAGCCCGTTTCTTGCCCCGGAAACCGCCGCCGCAATACCCTCAGGATCGCTGCCTACCACAATTAAATCATAACCGGTCGATGTAACAGCAGGCTTGTCAGGCGGTTCCATAATCACCGGCTGCGGTTGTGAACCGTTAGCCAAATAAACCAGCCCGAAACAAATTATTAATACAACAGCAGCCAATATAAAATACCGTTTCATTAAGACACTCCCAACTTAATATGAAATAGACGCTGATTTATTATGATTATATATGATTTGCGCTGATTTTCTTATATTAATTAATGGTTTTATCATATTTAAATCATATTAGATCTGCGTCCTTCAGCGTCTATTTTAACAAAAAAGTGTACAATCCTCCTCTAAAACTTATACTTTCTGGTATAGTAATAAAAAGCGGTCAACTTTCAGCAATCAGCAGTCAGCTTTAAATGCTTTTTGCTGATAGCTGATAGCTAATTGCTGATCGCCTAATATTTAACAGCTCCGCCGCCCTTATACATGATGTAAACCGGCGTATCCGCTTTAAACCCCCGGCCGTCACTTCTGGGAATTACCAGCATGTTATTTAGCGGTACTTGCTGGCCGTTAAACACATTGCCGCCGCTGGTAATGTTTAAAATACCGTTGGTGGTGGGGTCAATACAAGTCGCCCGGCCCGAGCGCAGCACTACCTCCGTGCCGGCAGCACCTTCAAAAATTCCCCCGGCCTCTATTTTTTTCCACCTGCCACTGCCCGCCGCCACCGGTATCAGCCAGCTTTTCTTCGACATATTTTTCAACAAAGCTGCGGGTAACCAAAGGGTCGGAGGCACTGCCCGGGTCTCCCCCGCCGGCCCAAACCATGCCAACATATAAGACCAATAACAGTGCAGCCACGCTCATAATTCCGACAGTTTTTTTCACAATATTACCCCCTTGTGTTTTGCTTTTCATCACTGCTCATCCCGCAAAACACCGGTTATATTTACAGTGCTGTCAGCACCGTTCCAAACAACACCGGCACCCAATGTTTCACAAATAAACCTTACCGGCACCATAGTTTTGCCATTTATAACCTTAACCGTTTTGCCCAGCGGCATCACAACATCATTAACTATAGCAAAGTCATTGCCAATATTAAACTCAATTCTTGTTCCCGGTTTCGTCACATATATCGTGCCGGTTAAATCATTCCAGTGTACTTCGGCCAATAATGCTTCAGCTACTTCTCTTACCGGTACCCAAACAACACCCTGCTTTAAAACAGGTGCTGCACTTGCTTCCAACGGGTAGCCGTTTAACAATAAGTTAACAGCCACAAACCTACTCTGATAATCATAAACAATCCTGGATATTTGCCTGATTACTTCAAAAGCCCCGTCTCTGCCAGCAGTATTTTTGCTAAGTATCGCGATAATATAAGGATTATCAGGGTGCTGCACATATCCCACATCGTTATACGTTCCGGTCAGCGGCCAATCCCCTGTTTTATGCGCCACCGGAACATTATCCGGTAACAATTTCGGAATCCGGTTATTAAAAACAGTGTTCTTTAAATATTCCATTAACACTTGCGCCGTTTCAGGTTGCTCCTTATTAAACTCCAAAAATTCATACATATACAAAGCCATATCTTGAGGGCTGGTAATATTTTCATCATCTTTCACCACCACTCCCCCGGCAGCCCTCATGTAATTCTTTATATTTTTCATTCCCAAATACGATACCAACATATTTGCAGCGACATTGTCACTGTATACAATAGAGTATTTCGATAATAACCCCACGTTAAAAGTACTCCCAACCGGTTTATATTGCAAGCTGCCGGTGCCTGTTTCATAATGCTGCTCTTGATATACTAAACGCTTTTGGGAATCCACCAACCCCTCTGCTATTTTTTTATAAAGATATACGTTTAACGGCAGCTTAAAAGTACTGGCGGCATGAAAAGGCTCCAACCGGTTAATACCAAAACTTTTATTGGTTTTAAGATCTATTACGAATATCCCGTAAGTGCCCTTTTCGTTTTTTAACAATGCTTCTAACTGTTGCCTAAGCTCATGATACTCTACCGCTTGTTCCCAGTTAACCAGCAGCGGTTTTTTATGACTTGCAGCCACTGCCGGGACAGCTGCCGCTGCATTAACTACCAGCACAGCTGTCAACAGTATTGTCAAAACTATTTTTATAATGCACCTTCACCCCTACCTCGCTTTAGTCGTCAGTAAGCGGTCGTCAGTCGTCAGTAAAGTTTAAAATCTTTCGAACTTCCTGACGACCGAAGTTTGAATATCCTTACAGGTGTCCAAAAAAAACGTTGCCGTTGAAAACCCGGCACTCACCAAACATCAGTAATCCTGTACTGCTTAAGCCCGGTGAGTGCTGGGCTATATAACTTTAGTGATTTAAATATCAACTTACATAAAGTAACGCTATTCTATCTTTAAGCTTAAACCACTCTGACCACTATTACTGCTTTTGTCTATGTTTTCTACCTGCTGCTGATAACCCAGACCTGCGTCAATAATAAAGCTGAAACACATGCAGTGCGGGCATCTTGCCTGCGTACTTATTGAATTTCAGCTGCTGTTTTTTGGTTTGCAAGGTTAACTTCCACATTAATATCAAAAGTCCTGCTCCACGGGAAGGTTACTTTTATCTCTTGTATATCAAAATCAGCTAAATTATTTTTGGCAAAGACCAGCAACCTTTTTTCTGTTTCAGCCTGAACCTCGCTTTTGGCACTATCCAATTTATTTCTGTCTATATCCAAGTTTTTGATAATTTCCCGGTTTATCTCGCCGCGCACATTAGCCTGGTATGCCCAATCATCCAGCAACCACACTGCCAGCAGCCGGGCTGCCCCTGCTTCACCAATATGCGAAGCCAGCACGCCCTGGCAAAGTGCATAGCCAATGGAGTTCCCGGCAGTATTCCAGCCTGCATAAGCGGTAATTTCACTTAACAGCCTTTTATCAGATAAAACAGCCATTAAAGTATTGTCAGCCCCGTTAGCAAAAGCAACATCTGCTACCGCTACTTTGCGGCCGTCTCGTATGTCTTTTTTAATTTCATCTGCAAATAAATCTGCCGCCGGGCTGCTTTGCACTGTATTGCCGGGCGCACCCGCCTCACCGCTAATACCGTTCTCCGGAGTATTTACCGCCAATATCAAGTCTGCCTCACCGGGAGAAAATGCCGGCCGGCACCTGGCCGCGTAGATATGATTACGCACATTTTTCCAAACTGCCTGGTCTTCATAGGCCGGCACGGTATTTTTACCCACTCCCGGTGCAAAGCGAGCATAAACAGCCGGAATTTTACCGCTCCAATGATTTACCGCCCGGGTTAAAAGCACCAAACCCACCTCATCGGCCCCGGAGAAGGAAATAAATTTACTTGCAGGCAAGTCACCCGCTTTTTTATATAAAGCGCGCCACTCCTTGCTGGATTGAGAATAAACAGCAGTATCATCCCGGCAGAGAATGAGATAATCTATAATGCCGGTGCGGTTTTTTTCAACCAACCGGGTATTTACATGAAAATTTTCATCCCGGCGCTGCAGCCAATCATTAAGAACCAGTACCGGCACACCTTTTAGCAGGCGTTCCAACTCTTCTTTTTCAGACAGCGACAGCCCGACCACCGCCTCTTTATCCCGCAGTGCGGTGATTTTAAAGATCCGGCTGCCAAAAATTTGATAATATCCCGGCTCGGCCGTGCTGCCGCCGGTCCGGGGCGTGCGCATCACGGTGCTGAATACATACAACTTTATATCCGGATTAATCTCCTTAACCCGGTTAAAGTTAAAAAGCAGCTTATCCAATTCATCCCGCCCCGCATGGTGCAGGCGGGATGAGGTTAAACCGCCGTAAATCATGGTGTCAGCAGACAAAACAATATAATCTGCATTTTTACAATTATCAAATACCCACTGCCACAACTTTTCAGTTGACCCGGGCTGTGTTTGCTCCGGCAAATACCGGGGCGGGGGCGTCAGCAGTTCTGCCGAAGTGGCATTTAAAGTTTCTGTTACATAACTCAAATTTACCGGTCGTTCATCCAACGGAACATATAGCACTCTGCCCCCGTTATCAACCGGCAATGCAAAACAAGCCAGCACAATACCAGCTACAATAACACTCAAAAAAACAGCTACAATAACATACTTTTTCAAATTCACTGCTCCAAATTCAACCATGATTCGCTATCGTCAACAGTGTTATCATTATCATTACCTGTAGAGCTGTCAGAGCTACCGTCGTTACCAATACCATCAGTATTAGCAGTACTATCATTATTTTGCTGTTGCTCAGGCACAGGTATTATCTCTTCATTCTCCGCAACTGGTTCCTCAACTGGTTGCGGGTTGTCCACCGGCTCTTCATCCGGCTGCACGGTGTTCTCTATAATAGTAGCACCCTGCACTACATCCATTGTTTCCCCTTTAAAAAGCGCCTTTACCGCTTTATTGGCTTCAACTGGATCAACATACCAGTAACTTACACCGTCTACCTCTGCAAACCGCCCCGGCATTGTTTGGGTAACAATTTCAACATTGCTCAAGTTTTTAGCAGCTTTAGCCAATTGTGCCATTTGCACCACACCCAAGTTAGTATCAACCGCCTTATCTATGCTGGGCACCAGTTTATGCAATTTGGTTACAGTAACCGGCTGCAACACTTCTTTGGCCAGTGCCTTTAAAAACTGTTGCTGATGCTCCGCACGGTCAATATCACCATTGGGGATAGCTGCGAAATCTTATAAACTGCAACGCTTTATCGCCATCCAAAAGCTGCTGCCCCTTTTTCAAATCAATCAGCGTGTTGTCAGCAGGGCCATAATAATACATATCTTGAGCAACATAAAAATCTACCCCGCCAACAGCATCTACAATATCTTTAAAACCGTCAAAGTTGGTCAATACATAATGATCTACCGGTACCCCCAGCAAATCGCTTACTGTTTGACTAACCAGTTCCGGTCCACCGTACACATTTACTGCATTTATTTTATCCGAACCATGCCCGGGAATTTTCACCCTAGTATCCCTGGGAATAGACATCACCGCAATGCGATTTTCTTTAGGATCAATACTGACAAAAATTATAGTATCGGTACGGGTCGTTTTTTCACATGGCCGGGCATCCATACCCAGCAGCAAAAAGTTCAACCGCTCTTCAATGACAATTTCTTCTTCATTAGAAGCATCAACCGCCTCTACTTGCTGTCCTTGTTGTGGAAACAAAAATTCACCTGCTAGTAAATAGGTAGCAAAAAACAACCCCACCAGCAAGATGCAAAAAACAACAAATGGCATTTTCCGCTTTAATTTTAGCTTTTTCACCATAACCAGGCCTCTTTCCAGTTTAATTGTGTTATATAGACTTATTTTATCGCAAGTTAGTTTATAATTCAACCGGAAGTTTTTATGGAGTGGGTGGGTATTTATTAGCTTTAGCACGCTTTACTGCCAATTTATATATTTCTTCTCTATGCCCCACAGCTATAACCAAAACAATCAGCTTGCTATGAATAATAGTATAAATTGCACGAGCCGAACTTCCCGGAAAAGAAAAATGAAGTGAATAATAATCTATATGCACTTCATATTTCACTATTTATGCCTCTTTCAGCTATGTAATCATCAAGCGATTTAGTTTTACCATCATAAAAATCTTCTTTTGCCTTTTTGCCCAATTTTAATATTGAATCAATCACTTCCGGATTTCTTAATTCTTGATCAGTTATTATATTAACTCTGTCTATTATTTTTTTCTCTGAATCTATTACAATATAATCTCCAAAATCAATATTCCACTTTTTGCGAAGCTCAGTAGGTATTGTTGTTCTGCCTCTATTATCAAGCTGTAGTAAAATTCGACCCATCAGTAGTCCCTCCTAACAAAACAATTTTACGGATTATACCCACGTTATGCTATAGTTTGTTCCAAAAAGCAACCACATTTTATTCCGGTTCCTGATTACTGACTACTAAATTTTCAACACATACCGCTTCAGTACCAGCCAGGCAAACTTAGGCAATACCAGCTGCCTTTTCCAGCGCGCTGGGTCTTTAGCCAGACGGTATAACCATTCCACCTTAAGTCGCTGCACCCATTCAGGAGCTCGCTGCGCGCGACCGGATATTACATCAAAACTGCCTCCTACCCCCACCGCCACTGGCACACCCGTTCGAGACTGGTGCTGGGCAATCCATTGTTCCTGCTTAGGCGCACCTAAAGCCACAAACAACAACTGCGAGTTGGATTTTCTGATTTCTTCCACAATCCGTTCACTTTCATTGCCGGTAAAATACCCGTGATGAGTGCCGGCAATAACCAAACCTGGATACTGTTGCTTTAGTTTTTCGGCAGCTTGTTGAGCCACCCCCGGGGCCGCCCCCAGTAAAAACACCCGCCAGCCCAAATAGTTCCCCCGGGCACACAGGTATAACATCAAATCAATGCCGGTAACCCGCTCGTCCACCGGCTGCCCGGCCATTTTGCATCCCCACACAATACCGGTGCCATCAGGCGTCACCAAATCCGCACTATTTGTCAAAGCCAACAATTTCTGCCGGCTTTGCGCTTGATACAAGTATTCCGGGTTCAGCGTAATAACCCGGTGTAGCCGGCCGGATTGCACAAAACCAGCCACCCGCTCCACCGTTTCATCCATATTTAAAGCATCTATATATGCACCCAGCAATTCAACACGCAAAGCTAACTACTCCCCTGTCTTTAGCAACAATGTTATTTTAGCAAACCGGGTGAAGTCATCTAAGTGCCCGGTAATAATTTTTTCTACAATTTCAATGTTAATCTCTTGATAATCATGTACCGCAATATTGCGAAAACCCACCATAGCTTTTAGTTTGGCAGCTAATTTTTCATCAATAATATTGTTTTTAAAAAGAATTTCAAAAGCTTCTCTGCTACTTTGCGGAATTCCCAAGTTTCTTTCGCAAACTAAGTGCATGGCCAAGTCAATATTAGCCTCACAAGCCCTTTGAATATTTAATATAATAGAATCTTGCTTGGTAAAGTTGTTCAAATTTTGCCGATTATTATCATATTCTTCGTGTATTCTTTTTATACAACGTTCAATAACCTGCACTTTATTTAAAATTACATCATTCATAAATTGAGCCTCGCCTCATTATTTTTTTAATATAGGCTTTCGTTCTTCATTTAGCTTTGCATACTTCTTAAAGGCCAGCATCTCAAAAAGCATTCTTTTGTATTCATCGCTACAATAAATAACTTTACCGTTTCTTATTACCTGCACTTGAAAAACAGTAGATGCTGCCTGCAAATCCACCAAATCTACCTCTCGGTTCAATGCACCGGCTAAGTCTTGGGCAATTATAAATATATCATAGGCGGTAAATTTTTGATCACTTAAAAAAGCCACATCTACATCACTGGTAGCCCTCATACCACCTTTAGCTGCCGAACCAAATAAAACAATCA
>JAJOKO010000096.1 GCA_021129825.1 Desulfotomaculum sp.
ATTCCTATTATTCAAAGAAATTATGCCCAGGGTAGGCAGACAAGTAAGGTTAAGGAAATTAGAGACAGGTTTTTAGAGAGTTTGTATACTGCTTTAGTTAATCCAAATGATTTTTTAAATTTAGATTTTATATATGGATCTGTGCGGGATGGTGTTCTATACCCTCTTGATGGTCAGCAAAGGCTGACAACGCTATTTCTGCTACACTGGTATTTAGCAGTTCGAGATAAAGAAATTGAAGGAGTACAGCAAAAATTAGAAAAATTTACATATCAAATACGTACTAGTTCCAGAGAATTTTGCAGTGCGCTAGTCAAAAATAGTGATGCTTTTGAAAAGAATGAAAATTTTGCTTTATTAGAATCTATCAGTAGTAAACTTAAAGATGCAAATTGGTTTTTCTGGTCTTGGGAAAAAGATCCAACTATAAAGTCAATGCTAGTTATGTTAGATGCAATTCATAATAAATTTAAAGAAACATCTATTCAACTATTTGAACGTTTAATTGATAATGAAAGATGTCCGGTTACTTTTCAATTTATTCCATTGGAAGATTTTAATTTAGATGATGATTTATACATTAAAATGAATGCCAGAGGGAAAGAGCTTACTGATTTTGAAAATTTCAAAGCAGGATTCCAGCAATTTTTGCAACAAAAAGAAAGTGAAGGAGCATTAACGTCAGCATATTTACAAGAATTTATTCAGAAAATTGATGGTGATTGGACCGATTTATTTTGGGATTATAGGAATAAAGCCAGCAATCTTTTTGATAATCAATTTATGAATTTTTTTAAAGCAATGATAATTAACCAATTTGCTTTGTTGTTAACATCAAGCGAAGAAAACAAAAAAATACAAGATTTAATTGAGGATAAAGAATATATTTCATTTAGGAAATATAACGAATTAGGATGTTTTGACAATGATTTTATTAATGGTATTTATTATACATTAGAAACATTGAAAAGTAATACTGGGGGAATAAAAAAATATTTCTCTGGGCAATTAACGGAAGTAAATGAAGAAGAATTATTTAAAAAAATAATTAATAATCCCCAAGAGCTAACCGATACGGACAGGGTACAGTTTTTTGCATTATACCGGTATTTTAAAAAATGCAAATCAAAAGTCAATAAAGAAGAAATCGGTTTATGGATGCGGGTCATAAGAAATTTATCTGAAAACACTATTTATAATAAAGGGGCAGATTTTATAAGTTCGGTAGAAGCAATTACTGCTTTAATAGAATACAGCAGTAATATTCTTGAATTTTTATGTAAGGAAAAGAATGAAATAACAGGCTTTTGGGGCAAACAGGTTACAGAAGAAAAGATAAAAGCAATTTTAATTTTGAAAAGTAGTAGGTGGAAGCAGATTATATTAGCAGCAGAAAATCACGGTTATTTTACAGGGCAAATAGGGTTTATTTTAAATTTTAGTGGTATTGAGCAGGCTTATTCCAGTGATAAAAAACTGTGCTGGAAACCAAGTATTGAGGACGATTATTTTAAGATGTTTAAAAATTATTACGATAAAGCCGGAGTAGTTTTTAACGAAACTGGTTTGAAAGCAAGTGGCGATTTGTGGCGCAGAGCATTATTATCTAAAGGGGAATATTTATTAAAATATAGATCAAATTTAAGTTTTTTGATAGATTCTAAAAAAGATAGAGATATTAGTTGGAAAAGGTTATTGAGAGATGATAATGATGAGAGAAAGTATGTAAAAGTATTATTAGATGATATAAATATACAAAATATTACCAGCAGTCTTCAAAAAGTCATTGATAACAGTAATATAACTGATTGGAGAAAATATTTTATTAAATATCCTAATTTAATAGAAACGGACTGTGGCTCTACAAAATCTATTAAATATATTAATGAACAAGAAATATTCTTATTAGGTTATAGTATTGCAAGTGGAAAAAACAAAGAATATTACACTTATATTTTGTATTTAGAGCTAAAGAAAAGTGGTGTAAAGAATTTAGAGTACCAAATCGAAGGAAAAGGTATTTGGCGTTATTGTCATTATTTAAAAATAAAACAGGGTAACATGTTAAATGAAGTAATTTACGAAGATGGAAAATATAAAATTGGAAATTTATATGAAAAACAAGGACGATGGGAGTTTAAAATCAAAAAAGAATTTTTAACACAAGATGAAATATTGCATTATCTTAAAAATTAAGGATATATAAACTAACTCTATCAGGTTTGAGATTTTAAGATGATAGCTTGCAAAACAAGTATAAAAAAACTGTTTTTTGAGGAGTATTAATTATGGATTTAGAACAAAAAAAACTTTTGCGGCAGTTGCCGGCAGTGGATGAGATTTTGCAGCATCAAACTATAAACGAGCTTTTTTTAGGATATTCTCGCCCTGTTATATTAGAAACAATCCGGGATGTATTAGCTGGTGTGCGGGCAACAATACTTTCCGGTGCGAACATAGCTATTGATACCGGTAAATTAATCAATGAAATTGTCTATAAAATTAATCTAGCGGTCCGGCCTAACTTGCGTCCGGTAATTAATGCTACCGGTGTAGTACTGCATACCAATTTGGGGCGGGCTTTGCTGCCGGCAAGTGCCTGCCGGGCGGTCCAAAAAATCTCAGCCGGGTATTGCAACCTAGAAATAGACTTAACTACCGGTAAGCGGGGTTCGCGCTACAGTGCGGTAGAAGAATTACTAATTAAATTGACCGGCGCTGAAGCGGCCCTGGTAGTTAATAATAATGCAGCAGCGGTATTATTAACCTTGGCAACTATCGCTAAAGGCAAAGAAGTGATTGTTTCCCGGGGTCAGTTGGTAGAAATAGGCGGTTCTTTTCGTATTCCGGAAGTAATGGCTCAAAGTGGGGCTAAACTAGTGGAAGTTGGGGCTACAAACAAAACTTACCCGCAAGATTATGAAAAGGCGATCACAACGGAAACCGGGCTACTATTACATGTACATACCAGTAACTTTTGTATCATTGGTTTTACTCAAGAAACTACGGTGGCAGAACTGGCTTATCTGGGTAAACAGCATAATTTACCGGTAATCAGTGATTTGGGCAGTGGTTTTTTAGTGGATTTAGCCCCTTTTGGTTTGCCCCCCGAACCTACTGTGCAGCAGACAGTAAAAGCCGGGGCAGATGTAGTTACTTTTTCAGGGGACAAATTATTAGGTGGTCCGCAAGCCGGCATTATTGCCGGTCAAAAACATTATATTGAACAAATCAAGAAAAACCCGTTAACCAGAGCGGTAAGAATGGATAAGTTTACCGTGGCTGCTTTGGAGGCTACCTTGCGGGAATATCTGAATCCAGCAAAAGCACTACAAAATGTACCTACCTTGCGGATGCTGACAGAATCCGTGGAAAATTTACATCGCCGGGCGCGTGAACTGGCGGTAATAATTGCTGAAAAGATAGCTAATCAGGCCGAAGTAACCTTTATAGAAGGTTTATCTCAGGTGGGCGGCGGGGCGATGCCTACAGCAAATTTACCTACCGGTTTGGTAGCGATTCGCCCGGATAACATAGCTGTAGACTGCTTGGTAGCAAGGTTGCGTAACGCCGAACTGCCGGTGGTAGGACGGGTGCAAAATAATCGTTTGCTGTTAGATATCCGCACCATTCAGCAGGAGGATATCCAGCCAATTTTAACCGCTTTATTACAGGCTTTGCAGTTCAGGGGCGAAGGGGCAAAGGGGTAAGGCAACTATGTGCCTATGTGCCTTTGCCCCTATGTGCCTAAGTAGTTAAGTGCCTTGAGCGCAGCGAAAGGAATGGCTATATTTATGAAACAGATTATTATCGGCACGGCCGGTCACGTTGATCACGGTAAATCACTGCTGGTTAAAGCGCTGACCGGTGTAGAAACTGACCGCTTACGGGAAGAAAAAGAACGGGGAATCTCCATTGAACTGGGTTTTGCTGCTTTAACTTTGCCTAGCGGTCGCCGGGCCGGGATTGTGGATGTGCCGGGTCACGAGCGATTTATAAAAAACATGCTGGCCGGGGCAGCTGGTCTTGATTTAGTACTATTGGTAATAGCGGCGGATGAGGGGGTAATGCCCCAAACCAAAGAACATTTTGCTATTTTACAATTATTAAAAATCAAAGCCGGTATTGTAGTATTGACTAAAACAGATTTAGTGGATGCGGACTGGTTAGACTTGATGCAAGAAGAAGTACGGGATTTGCTAACCAGCACGATATTAGCCGGTGCCCCGGTGATGCCGGTGTCATCAGTAACTAAAAAAGGTTTGCCGGAGTTATTGCGAACGATAGATACTCTGGTGGCAGAGGTGCAAGAGAAACCGGTAGCAGGGCCGGCGTGTTTACCGGTGGATCGTGTTTTTTCAGTTACTGGTTTTGGTACAGTGGTTACTGGTACGCTTGTTGCCGGTAAATTGGCTACCGGTGATCAGGTAGAAATTATGCCGACCCAAATAGCTACCAGAGTACGCGGACTCCAAGTACATGATCAAAAAACAGCTAGTGCCAGGGCGGGGCAGCGGGTGGCTGTGAATTTGAGCGGGGTAGAAACAGCCCAAATTAAAAGGGGTAGTGTGTTATCGACCTCAGGTGTGTTGGTGCCTACTTACCGTTTGGATGCTAAACTATATTTATTAAAAAACACTAAAAAACCCTTACAGCACCGGGCTAGGGTGAGATTACATCTGGGTACCGCTGAAATTTTTGGCCGGGTAATTTTGCTTGACCGGGATGAATTAATACCGGGCGAGCAGGCCTATGTACAGCTGTATTTAGAAGTAGCAACTGTGGCCACTAAAGGCGAGCGGTTTGTGATCCGTAGCTACTCACCAATGTTTACCATTGGTGGGGGGGCGATTATTGATGTTAACCCCCCAAGACGCCGGCGTTTTCAGCCGACAGTACTGGAAGCACTGGTTACCAAAGAAAAAGGCACCCCGTCAGAATTGGTATTGCAATATCTGGCCGTTCCACAAATGCCGGTGTTAATCACAGAGCTAGCAGAGGTGGTTACCCTTACCGTTGACGAAATAGCCCAAGCATTAGCTAAGCTGTCAGCCCAAAACAAAGTAAAGATAATTAATGCAGATAGTAAAAAAATGGCAGTATTAGCTAACCACTACAAGCAATGGTGTTTAGAAATAACCCCGGTATTAGCAGAACATCATAAGAAACACCCCTTGCGCTCAGGGTATCCTAAAGAAGAGTTGCGTTCCCGCCTGTTTCCGGCCCAAAACATTAAATTGTTTCAGTATTTATTACAGGCGATGCAGCAAGACGGTATTCTAAAATTAGCTGCTCAAACCATAGCATTGCCGGACTTTACCGGGCAACCTACAGGTGAAGCGGCGAATATGATCGCACAAATTGAAGATAAATTAAAAAGCAATCTTTTTCAGCCACCCGGTTGGGCAGAAATTATTAAACAAACCGGTTTAGATCCTGAAACCGCAGCAGAATATCTGGCGTATTTATCAAGAGTAGGCAAAATACGCCAGATTACCGAAGATATTTATTTGCACATAGATATTTTTAATCAAGCTAAAGAAAAAATAATTGATTATTTAGCAAAAGAAAAAACCATTTCAGTGGGGGAAGCCCGGGATTTACTGCAAACATCCAGAAAATATATTTTGCCACTACTAGAGTATTTTGACCGGGAACGACTTACTCGCCGCTTAGAAGATAAGCGGGTGTTAGGGGGCAAAGGGTCAGAGGGGTAAGGTAACTATGTGCCTTTGCCCCTCTGTGCCTGAGTAGTTTACCGGTTTACTACTGTTTTTGATTTTGCGAAGAAACTTTGTACTGGGGTTCTTGCTGCTCGATATAGTTACAACGACCTTCCATGCCTTGGCAGATAGAATCTAACTGCTGGGCATATTGATTAAACATCTGTTGAGCATTTTGATCCTGAGTATCTAAAGAAAAAGTTTTCATGTTGGCAGCGGCGCTTTCCAAAGAAGCCAGTGTTTGGTGCAATTTTTGACCGATAGTCATAGAAAAAACCTCCTTTTTTTTACTTGGCGGTACATTCATATCTTTAACCGGAAAGCAATAATTTATAAATGGATTTTTTTTGATAATTTAAAAATGCGAGGATTAAATATGCTTAAAACAAGCCAACTGAGTGCAGGTAAAGGTAAATATGGTGTGACTGCTATAGCGACCATGACCAGTGATGGCTTGGTAGTACAATTAACAGGCGGCGACAAGCCCCATGTTGGTGCAGTAGTGATGAGTTTGCCGCGAACTAGTTTATCAAATCCGGCTGTAACGTCTTGTAATTCCTATGTATTGCCGCGCCTTAATCACAAAGATGATCAACTGGCCAAACCAATAGCTGAAAAACTAGCAAAACATTATCGGATGGCAGTGGTAGTAGTAGCTGGTTTGCATATCGAAAATGCTACCTCGCAAGATATAGAAAAGTTAATTGATAATGCTAATTTGGCAGTAAAAAAAATAATGATCGCTCTGACTAATTAATCGGGGAACTATTTTAAACCTCCTACCGTCTATTATAAAATAGAGAGGTGATTTAAAATGAAAAAATATTTAATAACCTTGGTAGTGTTGGCGTTATTATTCACTGCCCCGGTAGCGTATAGTAGTACTAATGATATTGCAGTTATTCCGGATATATCAATAACCAAAGCAGAGTTTGCCGGAATGTTGGTTGACATGGCCCAACTTAATAAAGAGGATTTTAGTTGGCTTGAAATCCCCCGGTTGAACGAGATTTATGCTGATATCGACATCAACGAAAATTTAATTTGGGAACTTGATCAACCCTTAACCTATACAGCAGCTACTAAAGCATTAATTAATATTTTGCAAATAAATGAAGCTAGTTTTAGTTTTTTTGTCAATGAAGAAGTACCGGAAGATGCTATGGTTACAGCATATCAGTTAGGATTATTGACCAGTCTGCCGGATTCACACGAACTCGGTGAACTGCTTAGTAGAGGTGAAGCTATTAAGTTGATTAACAACTTGTTAGCGGTGTTAAGTTTAGAAATGGGAGTACAAAATGCTGCCGGAGTGAGCTATATGCTGACACCGCAATCATTTAATAAGTATAGTCTAGAACTGTTTTGGGGTTCAAAGCCATCAGCCGGCTATGTGATTAAAATCGAAAATACTATCGTTAGGGAAAATATCTTATACGTAAATTATATCACCAATAGTCCGGCGTCTGGAACGATGAGTGCGGCGGTGATTACACGCCCTAGTGACTTTAAAGTGTTGCATATGGAGCGGTTTCCTAGTAAAGTAATCTTGCTTAACGAAGGGTTTTTCTACAATCAGTAATTTTTGAACATCCTCTTAAAGTGGTGATATTAATGAAACAAGATTTAATTTTAGATGTAACCGGGTTAACCCACCAAGGAGAAGGTATTGCCAGACTGCCGGACGGTCTGGTTATTTTTATTCCCGGGGTTATACCAGGCGAAAAAGTACTGGTGCAGATTGTTCAACGCCAAAAGAAATTTGCCCGGGCAAATTTACTAAAGATTTTAGAACAAGTAGCAGAACGCACGCAACCTGCATGTCCAATCTATAACAACTGCGGCGGTTGTTCATGGCAGCACCTTGATTATAACGCCCAACTTCGCTATAAAACCCGGCGAGTGCAAGATAGCTTGGTGCGTTTAGGGAAAATTCAGCATATTAATGTACTTGCTACCTTGGGAATGGAACAGCCGTGGTCTTATAGAAATAAGCTACACTTGCAAGCACAGGAAATAAATGGACAAATAAAATTGGGCTACTTTGAACAGGGCAGCCA
>JAJOKO010000124.1 GCA_021129825.1 Desulfotomaculum sp.
GCGCAAGATGTGTCTGCTGCTGCCGGGGAAATGAGCGAAGCAACTCAAAATGTGGCTGCTACTACTGAACAACAAACAGCTACTATGGAAGAAGTTTCCGCTTCTGCGGCCGAGTTGAGCAACACTGCGGTAGAAATGGATCAAGCGTTGATGAAGTATAAGTAAAAGGTAAAGAGGTGTCTCTTAGTCTTTTAATCTTTTAACCCTTTTTGATTTCTGTTGCTTGATATGTAACAATAACTGGTATATAATTTAATGAATGTTCAGCTATCAGCGTTTAGCTAGTTGATAGCTGGTTTTATTGATGGGGGGATAAAACTAAATGGCGAAAGAAATTATTTTTCTTGTCGAAGAAGCACCGGAAGGTGGTTACCAAAAGGTGGTTACCAAGCCAGAGCGTTAGGTCACCAAGCCAGAGCGTTAGGTCACCAAGCCAGAGCGTTAGGTCACTCTATATTTACCGAAGCCGATACTTGGGCAGGTTTAAAAGCAGCTGTCCGGGATGCGGTGCTTTGCCACTTTGATAATAGAGAGCAGAGGTTTTGTCTGTATGAGATTGAATAAAACAATAACCAAACCCCGGGGAACTAATGATATTTTACCGGGTGAAACAGAGCAATGGCAATACATAGAAGAAATAATCAGAACGGTCTGCCGTGTTTATGGCTACCGGGAAATTCGCACCCCGGTATTTGAGCATACTGAATTATTTCAGCGGGGAGTGGGTGAAACCACTGATATAGTCGGCAAAGAAATGTATACTTTTAAAGATCGTGGTGACCGCAGTATTACGTTGCGTCCGGAGGGGACTGCCGCCGTGGTGCGGGCCTATTTAGAGCATAAAATTTATGCCGCCCCGCAGCCGGTTAAACTTTACTATATCGGACCAATGTTCCGCTATGAACGATCTGAGACCGGGCGATACCGCCAGTTTCATCAATTTGGGGTAGAAGTATTAGGTGTCCATTCTCCAAGTATTGATGCTGAAGTGATTGCGATGGCGATAGCAGTATATCAACGCTTAGGTTTAAAAGAATTGGCATTGCACATCAACAGTTTGGGCTGTCCACAGTGCCGGGTGGAGTTAAGGCGAAAATTACAAGATTTTTTGCGACCGCATTTAAAAGAATTTTGCCCAGAATGCCAAGGGCGTTTTGAACGCAATCCGCTTAGAATGATAGATTGTAAAAATAAAGAATGTAATAATTTAGTAATTGAAGCACCATCAATTTTAGACTATTTGTGCGCAGAATGCCAGGTATTTTTTGCCGGGGTAAAATCGGGTTTGGATTTACTGGGTATTAGCTATATAATTGATAAAAATTTGGTGCGAGGATTAGACTATTATACCCACACTGCTTTTGAAATAATGGCTAAAGGAATCGGCGCTCAAAGTTCTATTGGCGGTGGTGGGCGTTATAATGGTTTAGTAGAAACTTGTGGTGGACCGCCAATACCGGGTATCGGTTATGCTTTAGGATTAGAACGGGTATTGTTGGCAATTAAAGCTCAAAAAGTACCCCTGCCACCGGCTGGTTGTTTAGATTTATTTGTAGTTACTGCTAGTACTGATGCCGAACAAGTAGCTTTCGAAATACTGGCGCAGGCGCGCAGTCAAGGATATGCAGCAGATAAAGATTATACCGGGCGTAGCCTGAAAGCTCAAATGAAATATGCCGGCAAACTTAATGCTCGTTATACTGTAATTATTGGTGAAAACGAGTTGAACAATAATACTTTGGCAGTGAAAAATATGCTTACCGGGGAACAAGTAGCAATTGACCGGGAGAAATTAACTGAATTTATTGGAGGTAAATGATGACAGAAATGAAACGGACTGATTATTGCGGTGTTTTAAGCAGTGATCATATTAACCAGCAAGTAGTGTTAATGGGTTGGGTGCAACGCCGGCGTGATCACGGCGGACTTATTTTTGTGGATTTAAGAGATCGATCGGGGATAATCCAAGTAATATTTAACCCGGCAGAGGATCAAGCATCATTTCGTGCGGCAGAAGCTATTCGCAATGAGTGGGTGCTAGCGGTAACCGGGGTAGTCCATAAACGTCCTAGCGGTACCGAAAACGTCAAAATGACTACCGGTGAGGTAGAAGTTTACGCCAGTAAATTAGTAGTGCTAAACAAAGCTAAAACCCCGCCTTTTTATATCGAAGACGGGGTAGATGTAGATGAAAACATCCGCTTAAAATATCGTTATCTTGATTTGCGGCGTCCAGAGATGCAGAACACGCTGATATTGCGGCACCGGGCTGCCAAAGCGGTGCGTGATTTTTTAGATCAGCAACAATTTTTAGAGATAGAAACCCCGGTACTGACCAAAAGCACCCCGGAAGGCGCCCGGGATTATTTGGTGCCTAGCCGGCTAAATCCAGCTGGATTTTATGCGTTACCCCAATCGCCACAAATATTTAAGCAACTATTGATGTTAGCCGGTATGGAACGGTATTTTCAAATTGTGCGTTGTTTTCGAGATGAAGATTTACGAGCCGACCGGCAACCGGAATTTACCCAAATAGATTTAGAAATGTCTTTTGTTGATCTAGAAGATGTGCTTAAATTAACAGAAGAAATGGTGGCTTACTTGTATCAAACGGTTCAAGGAACAGCTATACCCCTACCGTTTGCCAGGATGTCATATCATGAAGCCATGGCACGCTTTGGCTCAGATAAGCCAGATACCCGTTTTGGCATGGAGTTAAAAGATATTTCGGCGCTAGCTACTGCCTGTAAATTTAAAGTATTTAACACAGTCGTTAAAAACGGCGGGGTGGTTAAAGGGATTAAAGCCCCCGGTTGTGGTAATTTCAGCCGTAAAGATATTGATGCTTTGACTGCTTACGTGGCTATTTACCAAGCTAAAGGATTAGCTTACTTTATAATCACTGAAGATGGGGTCAAATCGCCTATAGCTAAATTTTTCAACTCAGAAGAAATTAACGCTATTTTGGCAAAATTCAACGCTCAACCGGGTGATTTATTGCTATTTGTAGCTGATATGCCCGGTGTGACAGCAGCAGCTTTAGGGGCGTTACGGTTGCATTTGGCTCAATGTATCAATCTAATTCCTAAAGATACCCTTCATTTTTTGTGGGTAACAGACTTCCCACTATTGGATTATGATCCGGAACAACAACGTTATGTAGCGATGCACCACCCGTTTACCGCCCCATTAGATGAAGATATAGATTTATTGTCAAAAGAACCTGGTAAAGCACGCGCTAAAGCCTATGATTTAGTATTAAACGGGGTAGAAATTGGTGGCGGTAGTATCAGAATACACACCAGAGAGCTTCAAGAAGCAATGTTTAAAACGATTGGACTAAATGCGGACGAAGTTCGCGAAAAGTTTGGTTTTATGTTAGATGCTTTTGAATATGGTGCCCCACCCCACGGGGGAGTAGCTTTGGGATTTGATCGCTTAATCATGCTACTGGCAGATAAAGAAAGTATTAGAGATGTAATTGCTTTTCCTAAAACAGCAAGTGCTACATGTTTAATGACCAAAGCTCCTGGTGTTGTTGATCCTAAACAACTGCAAGAGCTGCATATAAAGAGCGAAGTCTCAAAGAAAGGGGGAGAGGCACAAAGGGGCAAAGGGGCAGAGGGGTAAAGAGGCGTAACTATGTGCCTACGTGCCTTGAGCGAAGTGAAAGGAAGGGCTATAAAAATTTTGTCTTCGTTTTTCATTATTTTAGTACTTGTAATTATATTACACTTATGCTAACATGATGATTGTAAGAGGATGTTCTTAAAAAATATATTCCTGCTGTGTTCGTATTCATCTTGGGGTTTTAATCCAACATAATACGAAGGGGAGTTTTTGCTCTGATTGTGGATTGTAAGCCTTAATTTATTGGAAACATGAATTAATCAGGAAAACACCCACCTGTTGAAGACAGGGTCATAAAACTTTGGGGTGAACACGGCATGGGCGGGGTAATTACAGAATTATTAATTGGTCCATTTAAAAAATTGACAATACTATATATATCTATTATAATGTTGATTTGTAGGGTTAGTGTAAATGTAGAAAAATATAAAGAAATGAAATTCAATTTATTATTGAAGGAGGCGAGCTTAGTGGCTGCTGAAGGTATTTTATATCTTACTGATGGTGAATTTAATGAAAAAATAAGTGAGAGCAACCTGCCAATATTAGTTGATTTTTGGGCTGAATGGTGTGGACCATGCAAAATGATTGCTCCGGAATTGGAAAAATTAGCTGATGAGTTAGCGGGTAAAGTTCGAGTAGCGAAAATGAATGTTGATGAAAATCGCGGCACTCCCGGTCAGTTTCAGGTAATGAGTATCCCGACAATGATCCTTTTTAAAGGTGGCAAAGAAGTAGAACGAGTGATTGGTTTTCGTAAAAAAGATGAACTAGTGAAGATGATTGAAAAATACTTATAATATTTTGACAATGTTATAATCCTGTGTTAAGATAATTTTAAAAATAATCCCTAGTTAATAACTAGGGATTATTTGTTTTGGGAGCTGGTTATTTTGAAGCTATCTACCAAGGGGCGTTATGGCTTAAAAGCAATGTTTGATTTGGCTCTTCATTACGGTGATATACCTATTCCGTTAAAGGTAGTGGCTGAACGGCAATGTGTATCCGAAAACTATTTAGAGCAATTGATTGCAGTATTGCGTAAAGCCGGCATGGTTAACAGTGTGCGGGGAGCTCAAGGCGGCTATGTATTGGCAAAAAAGCCTGAACAAATTACGGTAGGTGATATTATCAGAGTTATGGAAGGTTCGATTGCCCCGTTAGATTGTGTAAAAGAAGGGGAAGCGGTAGACTGTATTCAATTTGAACATTGTGTTTCGCGGAATGTTTGGCTTAGAGTGCGCGATAGTATTACAGATGTATTAGATACTACTACTCTTGCTGATATGTGCCGGGAAGCTGAAGGATTGAAAAATAAGGAACAAGGAACAAGGAAAACCCTCGAACCTTGAACGAGGAGGAAAGCTATTTTGCGTAAGATATATTTTGATCATGCTGCTACTACCCCGGTAGATGCCGGGGCGGCTGAATTAGTAATGCAGTACATGACCGGAGATTTTGGTAACCCGTCTAGCATGCATGGTTTTGGACAAGCAGTACGTAACGCCTTGGAAGAAGCTAGAAAACAGGTAGTTGCTGCTATCGGGGCTGCTTCTGTAGGAGAAATTGCTTTTTGCAGCGGTGGTACCGAAGCCAATAACATGGCGATACTGGGTGCAGCACGTGCTAATAAGCAAAAGGGTAATCATATTATTACAACTGCGGTGGAACATCACTCGGTATTGAGTACTTGTAAATATTTAGCTAAAGAAGGTTTTGAAGTTACCATCTTACCGGTAGATCACTACGGGCTAGTAAATGTTGAAGATGTAGCTAGGGTGATCACTAATCAAACCATCTTAATTTCAATTATGCATGCTAATAATGAGGTAGGCGCAGTGATGCCAATTGCTGAAATTGGTCAAATGTTAAAAAATTTAAATCGTAAAATTATTTTCCATACTGATGCGATTCAAAGCATTGGTAAATTACCGGTAAATGTGGATCAGCTAAATGTGGATTTACTTACTATTTCTGGTCATAAGATTTATGGCCCCACTGGTACCGGGGCGATGTATTTACGCCGGGGTACTTGGTGGCAACCAATTATGTACGGTGGTGGTCAGGAACGGCGGCGGCGACCAGGAACAGAAAATGCTCCGGCTATTATTGGGTTGGGTAAAGCTTTAGAAATTGCAGTTGCTAATAGAGTAGCATATGTAAAAAGAATCACTAAGTTGAGGGATGAATTAGTAGATAAAGTGCTTAGTAGGATACCGCATGTCAGATTAAACGGTCATCCTACCAAACGATTGCCAGGGCACGCCAGTTTTTGCGTAGAATATATTGAGGGTGAAGCAATGATGCTTTACTTAGATATGCAGGGTATTGCCGTTTCCAGTGGTTCAGCATGTACTTCCGGTACACCAGAACCTTCTCATGTGCTTTTGGCTATGGGTATCCCTAAGGAGCTTGCTTATGGTAGTGTGCGGGTTACTTTAGGTAAATATAATACCAGGGAAGAAATAGATTATTTTGTAGAGGCTCTGACTGAGATTGTGGAACGAATGAGATTAATGTCACCCGTAGCGGGCAGTAACTGTACACCTGGTGCTTGTGTTTCATGCTCACGGGCTGAAAATAAATAATAAAATGGGGAGGAAATAGAATGTATAGTGAAAAAGTAATGGATCATTTTTCAAAACCACGTAATGTCGGGGCAATTGATAATGCTGATGCAGTAGGAGAAGTAGGCAGTCCATCTTGTGGCGATACCATGAAATTATTTTTAAAAATTAAAGATGATCGGATTGAAGATATAAAATTCCAGACTTTAGGCTGTGGCGCAGCTATTGCCAGTAGCAGTATGCTGACTGAAATGGCCAAAGGTAAAACGTTGGATGAAGCAATTAAAATAACTAATACGGAAGTAGCCGAAGCGCTGGACGGCTTACCTCCTAAAAAACTACATTGTTCTAACTTGGCTGCTGATGCACTGCGGGAAGCGATAGAGGCTTATCAGGCGAGCAGGTGAAATATATTGAAAAATAAAAAAAAGGTTTTTATAGCGATGAGTGGCGGTGTAGACAGTGCTGTTGCCGCTGCTCTTTTGCAACAGCAGGGGTATCAATGTATTGGCATCACCATGAAACTTTGGGATGCGATGGCTGATCCTAACGATGCCAAACAAATAGCAGATCAGCTGGGAATTCCCCATTATACATTGGATTTTCAAAATATATTCAAAAAAAAAGTAATAGATTATTTTATCGCTGAATATTTAAGAGGACGTACTCCCAATCCGTGTATTGCTTGTAATCGCTATTTAAAGTTTGGCGCATTAGTAAATAAAGCAGTTGCATTAGGGGCGGAATTCATCGCCACCGGTCACTATGCCCAATTGGGGTATTCAAAGCAACATGACCGGTGGGTGATTAAAAAACCACTGGATACTCGCAAAAACCAAACTTATGTTCTTTATAATATCACTCAACACCAAATTGCCCGTACTTTAATGCCGCTAGCTATTTACAATAAAGATGAAGTACGCCAAATGGCGGTTAAGTTAGGACTGGCAGTTGCTACTAAACCGGAAAGCCAAGAAATATGTTTTATACCGGATAATGATTACCGGGGCTTTTTGCAGCAACGGGTCGGCGGTAATTTTTCGGCAGGAGATTTTTTAGATTTAAAGGGTAATATAATTGGCAAACACCGGGGAATACCTTATTACACTATTGGTCAGTGCCGGGGGTTAGGTATTGCTACCGGAGAAAAAAATTATGTAGTAGCGATTAAACCGGAACTAAATGCAGTAGTCTTAGGTCCGGCAGAAGCCGTTTTAAAGCATGATTTAATCGCTATTGATAATAACTTCATTTTATTTGAAGCATTAACCGAAACCACAGTAATGGAAGCTCAAGTCCGCTATAATGCTCATCCCTCCCCAGTTACTGTTAAACCATTGCCAGACGGCAAAATTCACGTTCACTTTCACCAACTGCAAAAAGCAATTACCCCGGGACAAGCAGTAGTGTTTTATCAAGGAGATTTTTTAGTAGGCGGAGGTACAATTGAAAAAATAATCTAGTTCTTCGTAAAACAATCATGGGATGGTTTTGATAAAAAAGAACTTGTTTCATGGTACAAAGGTAATCAAGATTATTGCCAAAGTTGCTTGTTTTCTGCTACTTGCG
>JAJOKO010000171.1 GCA_021129825.1 Desulfotomaculum sp.
CTTATGGCGAGAGTCCATAACGCCAATCGTAGGCAGTACTGTTCGGCCTGCGTCAGTCGGGTTTTTAGCTTGATTGTCTATGAATGTACATGTAGAAAGGAACGGTAATGGGATGGGTCAAGATAAAATTTGAAAGAAACTGAAAACTCTTAAACATCAAAGAACCTTCTAATTGATAATTAGGAGGTTTTTTAATGTTTAAGAGAAGGATTTAAAACACCTTTGCGGGTATATTTCCATAGTATATACAAAATATACAAAAAAAAGGGTGTTTTGAAATGACAAAAATTAAAATAGGAGATATTGTAGTTCGCAAATCATATCAAAAAGATATTTTTTTAAAAGTTACTGATTTTTTTATAGGGGAAGATAAATTAAAATACGCTAAGTTAAAGGGAATAGATTTCAGATTATTTGTTAATGCTCCGGCCAGTGATTTGGAACGAATAGAACCAAAAGAAGCCAGTGAATATTGGCAAAATACAACAAAAAAAAGTAATAAACAAATAAATAATATTTTTAACCGTAGAATAAAGGAACAGTACGAAAGACTTACCCGGGTAATAAAAAAAACATTAATAAAAAAAATGTGAAACAGAAGTTTTTTGCAGACCGGGCAAAGTGTTACACATTGATGGTGATGAAGATTATTTAAACCGTTGTTTAACTACTTACAATCAAATGGGTGTGCCAGTTTATGGCTACAATATTGCGGAGGATAAACAATTTGAAGTAGTGCAGCAGTATTTGGAAGAACATCGTCCGGATATTTTGATATTAACAGGACACGACGGTTTACTTAAAGGGGTTAAGGACTAGAAAGATATTAATAATTATCATCATTCCAAAAGTTTTGTTGCAGCGGTGCAAAAGGCACGATATTATGAAAAAAATATGGATGATTTAGTTATTTTTGCTGGAGCGTGCCAGTCTTACTATGAAGCTATTTTAGCTGCCGGCGCTAATTTTGCCAGTTCACCTAAACGAGTATTAATACATGCTTTTGACCCGGTATTTATTGCTGAAAAAATTGCTTATACTTCTATTTATGATCCTATTCCGTTAAAAGAAGTCATTGCTGATACCATTACTGGTCTTGATGGCATTGGTGGTTTGGAGACACCAGGGAAACACCGGCGTGGAATTCCAAAATCTTCATATTGAATTCGACACCGTTGTTAGGGAGTGTGCATAATATATATTTAAAGAGGGCGTTCCCAGGAGGGAGAACTTTGTGGATAGATATTTTGATGTGTTAAAAAAGCACCGGAATAGAATTTTGGGCCAAGAAAATGTAATCGGGGTGGGTGTAGGGCACAAAGAAATAGGGGATATCCGCACTAAACAACTTTCTATAGTGGTATTAGTAGCAAAAAAACTTCCCTTGAAAGAGTTAAAACATCGTCAGGTAGTGTCACGCAAAATCGAAGGAGTGGATACTGATATCATTGAAGTGGGCCGGGTTAAAATGTTGGGTTTGCGTACTAATCAACTACGCCCGGCAGCTCCAGGTTCCAGTATTGCTCATTACCGGGTTACAGCGGGTACGTTGGGAGCAGTAGTATATGATCGGAAAACCGGTGAACAATTAACTCTTTCTAACAATCATATTTTAGCAAATGGTTCAAACGGGTATGATGGCCGGTGTGCTCTTGGTGACCCGATATTGCAACCAGCTACTAATGATGGCGGTAAAGAAGCTGATCGTATAGCCGGTTTATTGCGTTATATTCCTATTAATCAGGGAAGTGAGAAACAGCAAGTAAGTTGCTTTTATACTAATGGTTTTTCTGCATTAGCTAATATTTTAATGAATATGATTAAGCCGGGTTATGAAATGCAAGTTTTGAAAAAAGAAATCGTGTTAATGATGTAGATTGTGCTTTGGCCCAACCGGATTGCCCTCAGCTTATAAGTGAAGATATCATTGATTTTGGCCGGGTGCAAGGAGTTGCCGAAGCAACAACGGGAATATTCGTCAAAAAAAGCGGGCGAACTACCGGGGTTACTAGTGGTACTATCAACATTATTAATACTACTTTGAAAGTGGAAATGAATAATAAGTTAGTTTTATTTAGTGATCAAATCATCAGTAACCTTAAATCTGAAGGTGGTGACAGTGGTTCGTTGGTATTGACTTCAGATAATCTAGCAGTAGGCTTGCTTTTTGCTGGTTCAGATAAGATTAGTGTGTTTAATCGTATTCAAAATGTTTTAGAAGCGCTGGATGTTAAGTTTCATAAAGAAGCTTGATTTTCAAGAACTAACTAAACAAGAACCTGATTTGCAATGGGATCCCCGGTTATAATACTCGAATAATTTTGTTGAAAGTCGAAAAGAATAGTTGTACGATAACGGTGAATTATTATAAGGGGGAGACAAAAATTGCCTCAAAAAAATATAATGTAGCAGGAGTATTTGAAGTTGAAGATAAAGAAGAGGTAGAAACTTATTTAAGAGAAATTGATGGAGTAAATCAAGTCCAAGTTAATCTTAACGCTAAAATGATTATTGTAGATTTTGATCCGGCGGTGGTGCAATCGGCTTGGTTAAAAGAAACATTACAGTCTTTAGGTCATAGTGCCGAAGTATTAAACTGAAAGTTAATATTTTAGCAGGAAATTAGAGCTTCTGAAGCTAAATAATAACCTATATGTTATTATTTTTGAACATCCTCTTAAAAGGAATGGTATAAAATTGACAATAACAATTAAAGCATATGCTAAAATAAATTTAACCCTAAAAGTGTTGGGTAAACGAACAGATGGTTATCATCAGGTAGAAATGGTGATGCAAAATTTGGCACTACACGATCAACTAGTTTTTAGTGCGGGGATGAGCGGAATAAGATTGACGGTTGAAGGTGATGCGCCGCCGGGGCAGGATAATTTAGTATACCGGGCGGCGAAATTGCTTCAAAAGCACAGCAATTGTAAAAAAGGGGCTCATATTGCATTAATTAAAAACATTCCGGCAGCTGCTGGTTTAGCAGGCGGCTCTGCTGATGCCGCCACCACATTGATCGGACTGAACAGTTTATGGGGTCTGGGATTAAATTTAAAAGAGTTAATGTATTTAGGAGGGCAACTAGGGGCAGATATCCCCTTTTGCTTGTTGGGTGGCACTGCACTGGCCAGGGGCAAGGGGGAACAATTAACTCCGCTGCCAGTGCTACCTAAAATGGGCGTGGTATTAATCAAGCCTTTTTTCGGAGTTTCTACCGCTGAAGTATATGGTCGATTTGCCCAAGTTGTTTTGGGGAAACGCCCGGATACAGCGGTAATGATAGCGGCTATTAAAAGTGAGAATACCACCGCTATAGTGAAAAACTTAGCTAATGATTTGGAGTCTGTAACTTTTAAGATCCATCCCCGGCTATTGGAAATAAAAAAACAACTTAAATCAGCCGGTGCACTAGGTGTATTAATGTCAGGCAGTGGTCCGACAATTTACGGACTAACTAGTAATCTAGATAGTGCTGGAGAAATAGCTAAAAATTTAAATGTGGTAGAGGCTGAAATATTAGTAACAACAACATTATAAGAGTGCGTGTTCGAAAAGTATGTTTGTGGTAACCCCCCTCCCCGCACCCTTCCCTTCGGGTGGGTACCCGCCCCTCCCACGAGGGGAGGGGAAATCAAGTCTCCTCCCCCATCAAGGGGGAGGGTAGGGTGGGGGTGTGCTTTAAGGTTAATTGGATTAATATGTAAATTTCAAATGTGCTAAATGGTACCCTTTTCGAACACGCACTAAGAGCTAAAAAGACCGTTAAAATTTCAAGCAGTCTTTTAGGCTTTTATTTTTAGCACTTAAATGAATACAAAATGCAATAATAGCTAACAAGTGGTATAATAAACTAGCAGTAAGTAGTATTTTTTAAGAGGATGTTCGAAAAATCCGTGCGAAATACCCAGCGAATTTCTGCGTTGGCTTAGTTTTTACGATGCTCACGTATTATTTATACGCTTCACCCCGCAAAAACTAAGTCGCCTTGAACTTCTTGCGTCTAGCGCACTCCTTTTCGAACACGCACTTTAAGAAAGGATGAATGATTTCAAATGAACAAGCAACCTCGATTATCACTAATTCAGCTAGATAACTATAAACCGCTTAGAGAAACTGTTTTTGAAGCAGTGCGTGATGCTATTATTAGCGGGGTATTGAGTCCGGGCGAACGTTTAATGGAAGTGCAATTGGCTGAAGAAATGGGCGTTAGTCGCACGCCTGTGCGGGAAGCTATTCGCAAATTGGAAACAGAGGGATTTATAGCCATGATGCCGCATAAAGGTGCCTATGTAGCGGGAATATCTGCTAAAGATATTCTGGATGTTTTTGAAGTGCGAGCTGCTTTAGAAGCTTTAGCAGCTCGCTTGGCAGCGGCACGAATTACTGAAGAAGAATTGGATAAGCTAAGAGGTGCTATTACGAAAACTGATAATATGCAAAATATTGAAGCGGTGGTAGCAAGCGACACCGGTTTTCATAATATTATTTACCAGGCAAGCCGTAATGAAAAATTAATGCAGTTTATTGCCCACCTTAAAGAACAAATGAAAAGATTTAGAACCACATCATTGGCAATGCCGGGTCGTACTGAAATAGCTTCACAAGAACATGAGCAAATTATGAAAGCACTTGCTGATCGCAATGCAGATTTAGCGGCTGATTTATCTCGCCAGCATATTGAAAAGGCCGAAAACAGTGTGATGCAGGCTATAAAAAAAGTTAAGGAGTTTAAAAATGAATGATAGATGCGCTTGTATTAGCTGGTAGTACTAATGATGGACAGTTAAGAAAATGCAGTAAAGTTAAATTTGAAGCCTTAATTCCCGTTGGGAAAAAAACAATGGTGGAATATGTAATAGCGGCATTGCTGAAATCAAACAACATTCGCCGGGTGTTGTTGGTTGGTCCCCCGGTATTACATAATATTTTTTTGTCTTCGAGAGTGGAAATTATTCCGTTTCAAAAGACTTTGCTGGAAAATGTGCGTGCTGGTTTTCGGTATTTGCCGACTACCGGAAAAGTATTGGTGCTTACTTCAGACATACCGCTAATCACTGCTGAAGCAATAGATGATTTTATGTTATCAGGTACCCAGAGCAATGCAGAACTTTTTTTCCCAATAGTATTTAAACAAATAATAGCAAAAAAATTTCCTCAAGCCAAGCGAACGTACGCTATATTTAAAGAAGGTGCTTTTACCGGGGGTAATATGGTTTTGGTTCAGGCTGAGGTGATGGAACGTTGCCTTCAAAGAGGAGCGCGATTAGTGGAATGGCGCAAAAAACCATTAAAATTATGTTTGGCGTTAGGAAGCAATTTTTTGGGTAAGTATCTTACTAAGAGACTTACTGTGGCTGAAGCGGAACACAAAGTTTCGGAATTACTAGGAATAAAAGGACGCAAGATAATTTGTAATTATCCGGAGATCGGTATGGATGTTGATAAACCCGAAGATTTGTTATTAGTTAAGCATGTTTTAGGTGTTAGGGATTAATAACGATGATAATAAAGGAATTTTTTTCTAAAAAAATAAAAATGAGCAGGAATTAAATCAGCTATACAGAAATAGATATACAGGGAGCTTATAGAGGATGTTCGAAAAGTCCGTGCGAAATACCCGGCGAATTTCTGCGTTGACTTGGTAATGGCGATGCTTACGTATTATTTATACGCTTCACCCCACCATTACCAAGTCGCCTTGAATTTCTTGGGTCTATCGTACTCCTTTTCGAATACAAGCTTAAAGTGAGTTTGCTGAACAGAAGGTGGTGAAAAACATTATGAATGTTACAGATGTACGGGTTCGCAAAATTATTCCAGATGGGAAAATGAAAGCAATCGTATCGGTAACTTTAAACGATATGTTTGTGATTCACAATGTAAAAATAGTAGACGGTCAAAACGGTTTATTTGTTGCTATGCCCAGTACCAAAACACCTGATGGTGAATATAGAGATATAGCTCACCCCATCAATTCTGAGGCCAGAAATATAATTCAATCTGCCGTCTTAGAAGCTTATCGATCTGCCATTCAATCCGCTGCTCACCTACAAGTAATTTAAAAAAATAACAACTTGATATATTGTCAGGGAGCGTAAAGCTCCCCTTTTTTATGTATTGGTGCAATATTAAACTTGCTCCAATAAACATCTTGTTGTAAAATAATGAAGGGAAATAGATGTAGTAAAAACACAACTATTCAGCTATTGAAATATTAGAGGAGTTAGGCATTCAATTAGGATGCGGTTTAAAGCTGAATGCTGACCGCTGAATGCTAAAAAAGGGGGTTGCCAAATGCAGCTTGCAGCAGTGATTTTAGCAGCAGGCAAGGGCACCAGAATGAAATCAGCACAACCTAAGGTATTGCACCGGGTAGGAGGCAAACCAATGTTAGGGCACGTGCTGGATGCGGTTATAAAGGCCGGTGTTGAAAAAACAGTGGTAGTAGCCGGTCATGGCAGAGAACAAGTGCAAGCGTATGTTGATCAGGGTGTGGAAGTAGTATACCAAGAGCGGCAACTGGGTACTGCCCATGCTTTATTGCAAGCTGCCGGGGTGTTAAAAACATTTTCGGGAACTGTGTTAGTAGTGTGTGGTGATACCCCGTTGATAACCCCGAAAACCTTGTTAGACTTATTTAAACATCATCTGAAAAGCAAGGCCAGAGCCACTGTTTTGACGGCGATATTGGAAGATCCTACTGGCTACGGGCGGGTGATCCGGGATGAACAGGGGCGGGTAAAGCGGATTGTGGAACAAAAAGACGGTTTACCGGAAGAATTGGTAGTGCGAGAAATCAACACCGGTATTTATTGCTTTACTATACCCGGTTTGTTTGCAGTCTTAGAACAAATTTCTCCCGCAAATGCTCAAGGTGAATATTATTTAACGGATATTATAGCGCTGTACAATCAGCGCCAGATGCTTGTGGAGGCTTGCACTTGTGAGCAAGCCAGTGAAGTGATGGGGATAAATAACCGCCGGCAATTAGCTGCTGCCGGTAAAGTGTTGCAAACTACAATATTAAACCGGTTGATGGATGCAGGAGTAACAATAATTGATCCGGCAACAACTTATGTGGACAGCACGGTAATTATCGAACCAGATACGATATTGTATCCTGGGACTATCATTGAAGGAAATTCTAAAATTGGTAACGGTGCTGTTATTGGTCCACAAGTGCGGATTAGTGACAGTGTTATTGGTGAAAATTGCGAAATTCAATATTCGGTAGTAGCAGGTAGCGAAACGGGGTTTGACTGTACTGTGGGACCATTTGCCTACATTCGCCCTGGTACTAAAATAGGTGCAGCAGTTAAAATCGGTGATTTTGTAGAGATCAAAAAAACAATTATTGGTGATAACAGCAAAGTATCCCATTTATCGTACTTGGGAGATGCGGTTATCGGGAACAATGTTAATATTGGTGCTGGCACGATTACCTGCAATTATGACGGTAAAAATAAGTATGTCACCGGTATTGAAGATGATGTATTTATCGGTAGTAATACTAGTTTAGTAGCGCCGGTAAAACTTGGTGCCGGGGCAGTGATTGCAGCAGGTTCAACCATCACCCAAGATGTACCCGGTCACGCCTTGGGAGTAGCCCGGCAACGTCAAATAAACAAAGAAGGCTGGGCAACTAAAAAAATTAAAAGTTAAAAACAAAAAGTGCGTGTTCGAAAAGTATGTTTGTGGTAAAAACCCCCCTCCCCGTACCCTTCCCT
>JAJOKO010000102.1 GCA_021129825.1 Desulfotomaculum sp.
TCTTCACTATCACCGGCATCTTTAATCAACGGTGAACGCTGGTGTAAAAGTAGCCAATAATCGTAAAAAGAACGTTGGGCCAACAACGGTCTGTAATCATCATTAGCTTGGATAGCTGCAATTACCGCCGACAAACAAATAGTAGGCTTACCGTTGATTATTTTCCATTGAATTGATGGGGACATTCCACGATTTTGTTGTGGTGTGTCCCCTATCCTTAATAACCCGGTAATCACTTTAAAATTATGCCGCTGTTGGCGGTAAAAGTCTACTGTCTCTATCGTTTCATCCGCTTCAGCAAAACCAGCTAACTGCCGGTCTGCGCCGGTTTCTTCTTTACCAAGCCTTTGGGCTGCAAACAATTCCCCCGGCGACCAACTTTTTTGTACATAAGTACCCAAAAACGGTCGCAACAACCCCGCTAGCATCCCTAGCGGTAACGGGGAGGTAACTATCCGGGAAGTAATATCTTGGTTAAAACTAAATGAAATCAGCCCGGCATGATAAAGCGAGTCTTGGGCCGCTTTTAACGCTTTACGTTTTAAGCTAATACTTTCATGCAATAATTCGCGGTGTTGATGATGTACCGCATCCAGTTCCCGGGCAATTAAAATAATTAGATTGTAACTCTGCCGTTCTTTATCGCTGTTTATTTGATAGCCTAATCTGTTTTTGGTATCCAAAACAAAGTGATATAATTCTTTAAATTCTTCATGTTCCCGTGCCAAGCGCGAGTAGGTATCTGCTAACAACTTCATATATTTATCTTGAGTTTGGTGCGAGATAATATTGCGCTGCACCTCATTACCTAGTTGTTGTATTTTGCGGTGTAGTTCTTCTACCGCCACCCGCATTTCATCTATTTCCCGTAACGCCCCGTTTAATTCACCCTTTTCCAGTTGCTTCCGCAACAGCAGTTGGTTAATAGAAATATGAAATTCACTAAAATATTCTTTGGTAGCAAAAATCAACTCCAAACCACGCTCGGTGAGCCGGTAATACTGGACGTTCCGGGCTAAATCAGATTCCCGTACTTCCAGCAAAGAATAATAGATAGTTTCTTGCTGGCGGGTTTCCCAATTGTAAAATGACTTGGTTTTTCTTTTACCGGAAGCATCCCGAAATGCGGTGATTATTTCCCGGGCTATTTTTAAAAAACCGGCTTGATCAGTAACCACAGGACCGGCTTTATTTTGAAAACGGATGTATTCCGCCAAATCTATAACCGAAGTTTGCCGGCGTCGGGCCAGCATGCTTTCAAAAAAGAATAATAATGCTAACAAGCCTAAACTAAACCAGTCAATACTATGACCCTGTTGGTCTTTGCTAACCTTGCGGCTTAATTCATAAAGAGGGTCAAAAATAGCCAGGCGATTGACTCTTTCCCGGTAGCCACTGGTTAGTTTTTCTAATAATTGGCTCATTTATAATTTCTCCCTATCTCAATCTTATTGTTGTGTCCATACCTTTTAAAAATCCGCGCATTTCCTTCATCTCCTTAACCGGTATATATTCAATACGATTTTCATACTGCAAAACATGAACTTTAGTACCCGGTTTAATTCCCAGCGATTTTCTTATTTCCAAAGGAATAACCACTTGATATTTCGGAGAAACTTTTACTGTTTCCATCTTTATAAGCCCTTCCTTTCGCTTCGCTCAAGGCACAAAATATAATAGAATATTACGATTAAACATTTTTTTGATTCAAGCTTTCAGCTGATCGCTGACCGCTGATAGCTTGTAATTCAGACTTAACCTCCATCGATATGCTATATATAATACAATAATACTATCGATATTGAATGTCAAGGTGTTTCTCGATGTGTTATTAGCATCATTTTTGGATTTAGTCGCCCTTGAAATTTTTCCTCCATATTTGCTGTAACTCTGGAGTAGCAAGGGCTTCTTGTGGTAAATAGCCACCTGCTTGCAGCATATTTAATAATAGCAGTCGACAATCCGGGGTAAAATTACCGGCAAACATTTCCACTGCTACCAGATTGGGTTGCTGGTACTCTTTACCCAGTGAATACTTTTTTTGCAACAATGCCTCGTAAAAAGGCAAGACCGGTTTTATCGACAAATTTTGATGCCTTGCATATAAAGCATACCAAATAGCAATTCCTTCGTAATCAAGATCGCCGAAATAATAAAAAGTATGCCTTGGTAGCGAGTTAAACCCGCTCTGCTGGGCAAAAAGCGCCAAACTAGCTACAATCGCTTTGCCCCGACCGTAAATCAAAGTGGTAAATGTCTTTTGTTCATTTAATACCGGGAGCAAAGCGTGAAAAGGTGCTTTGTTTTCTACAATCAAATGCTGGTGCCGGTGCTGCCCACTGTTCAAAAGCAATGAATTTACTGCCCAGCCAAACGGTTCCGGCCGGTTAACTATTGCTAATTGCTGATCACTAATACCCACCATTTCTAAAAACTCTTTGCCATTTTGCTCGTCATACCATTTTTCATTACCGGTAATATGATAAGAACGTTCCGGCGCGGTAGCCGGTGCCGGTGGTAAACAGTTAGACTTCAAATAACTATCCAGCTTTTTTATCCAAGGCAAATCTTGCTCCCAGCGTAGCACTCCCGCTTTATAGTAGCGATCCAGTTGGATCAGTTTATGTAATTGCAAAGATACCCGTTGTAACCGCTGGTAAAAATTCTGGCGGTGCAAGGTCTGTTGATGTCCCTGGGGATGCTTAAGAGTATATTTATTAGCCAAAGAAGGCGATTTTTGATTCCGCCCCGGCGCTTTTACCGGCACCAGCACGCCGTCATTTTCCAATTCCAGCACAGCAGCAGCAAAAGCCCCGTAATCAACCTCACCACCGGTAAAGTTTGCTTGTAAATCCGATAATGCGATCGTCTTTTTTTGGTGATTATCTAGGCAGTGGTAGAGTTTATCCATGATTTTGCTTATTTCGATCACCTTTTTTCGGTTTTTCGATAAGTTATTTAATATAATTCTGCTTCTGATGATTTTTTTTCTGCTTAAATTTATGTTATGTTGTTACCGTTGCTAAACAACTACCAATCATGCTAAAATAACATCATTAAAAATAATAGCGGATTTAAATTTATGTTTTTGGAGAAAGGAGACTTTTTTAATAATGCAAACCACTAATGTTAAACAAGAAGCCTATCATATATTGGAGAAGTTGCCAGAAAACGCCACATGGGATGACTTGATGTATAAAATATATGTTCGACAAGCTATCGAAGCAGGACTTGAAGACAGTAAAGCTGGTCGAACTATTGATATAAAAGATATTCGTACTAAGTTCGGATTGTCGAAATGAGAGTACACTGGACAAACACAGCAATAGAGCATTTATTAGCAATTTACGAGTATCTATCACCACACTCACCCGTATACGCTCAACAAATAATTGATAAATTAATCCGGCGTTCAGAGCAGAGTGCAGTCTTTCCTCTATCAGGACGAATGGTGCCAGAGTATGAAACACAAGACATCCGCGAAGTAATTGAAAAACCATACCGGCTTATTTACCGGGTAAAGTCAGAACAAGTGGATGTTTTGGCTGTAGTACATACTGCCCAGTTATTGCCCAACAAACTATAAGTTTAAGAAAAAAGTGGTTTTCTCATATGGCGGCGGGTTTTGGTATGGATTTTCTCTGATTATTTTTAGAAGTTTTGCCGCCTTTTTATCCAAGCCTTTTTGTTCCAGCTTCTTCGCATCCTTCTTGGCTAATTTAGTTATCTTTAATTTAAATCCCATCCTAATGACTCCACATCTTCGCATGCTTCTACTGGTGTATTAATTCCTTCAATAATGGACTCTTTCATTCCTGGAAAGCTTAATAAATACAACGATTCTTGAATTGATTTCCAATCTTCTTCAGAAAGTAAAATTGCATTGCCTCTCTTGCCTATTATTTGAAGCGGTTCGCTTGATGCTATGGTTTGGTCTATTAAATTATAAAGGTTACTTCTAGCATTGGTTACGTTTACTACCTTCATTTTATCAACTCCTTTGCCTATATTATACCGAACGTTTTTCCGTGCGTCAATTAGTGGTTCATAAATAATAAGTTATTTAATAATCAAGTTTACTGTTCTGGTTGCCGGATCCCATTCTATCTGGGCCAAAAATATCTCAGCCAGTTCGCGCAACTGTACCCAATGCCCAGATAAAAACACCTCGGAACGCCCGTTAACCAAGCGTAGCGACACTTCAACCGGTCTGTGATTAATGGTTAATTTTACACCGGTTAGCATTTTTATTTCCTGCAACATTGTTCTTAATTTATCCCAAGGAAATAACCTGCCGGGGCATTCGGTACTGGTTACCTGATTATGACCAACTATTTCAAGATCAGAGATCTGTTGATGCTGCTTTTTATACCTGTTTTCAATATCGTTTATCAACCAAACCAAAGCCTTCATTTGCGCTGGCGTAGGCTCGTTTACGGAAAAATGACCGGCAACACAGATACCAATACTGTTCCAATTGCCTTGACGTCTGGCATGAGCACCCACCATTCCTTCCGGTCGACCCCGTTCAATAGTCCCAGCTTTTTTGATAACATAATGGTAGCCAATACCACTCCAACCCTGGCTTAAATGAAACTTATGGATTGTGGCTGCTGTTTCATTGCCGGAGCCGGCAGAATGATGAATAATAATTCTGATCATCGTTGTGCGCGAATTCAACTCTTTAAATTGAAGATTTGTCTCTATAATCTTCATCAAATATCCCCCTGAGCATAACAGTTATCTTTCATCTCTTTAATTATATTCTAGCTTGTTTACTTTTGCTACTCTAACCAACTAACTACTTTATTGGATCATATTGCTAATCAATTGCTTTCGTGGGGCAAATCAGCCTACACGCAGTATTAAGCAACTAATACCCTCACCTTCTCTCGCCTCAATTCTATTAAAGCTTTCTAATCATGTCAAGCATCTCTATTGAGATAAATCTCTTCCTATTAAATTAGTAGTTGACTAATTGAAAAAAGTTTGCTATTATTTCCTCATACTTATATGCACAGTGCATCTAAGTTATATATTCACAGAAAGGAGAGTTGTGTGTTTTGGTTAGTTTTGGAATTATTTGTGTAGTATCCTTTAGCATTATTTGATCAGATACTCAAAAATATTTTTTAGGAGGGATTTATTATGGCTGAAGAAAAATTGAAATCTACTGAAGACAAGGTCGAAGAAGATGAAGGAAGTATCCAAGCTCCCAAATCAGTAGCTAGAAATATGATCCTGTTTTTTGGGGCTATTTTAGCCGGCGTGCTGGTTTACATGTTACCAACTCCGGACGGGCTTTCAGAAACCGGTCACATATTTTTAGCACTGTTAGTGACACTGTTAATCATGTTCTTAACCGAACCAATTCCCTTGCCGTTTGTAATGGTATTTTCAGGTCTTTCTTTAATTCTATTAGGAATTGGTGAAAGAGCGGTGGTGTTTGGCGGTTACGCTCACTCAGTTGTGTTTTTCATCTTAGGTTGCTTAATGATTGCCGTTGTAGCTGAACATACCGGCTTAACAGTCCGCTTAGGGCGTTTTTTCTTAAGAATTGCCGGTACAAATGTAATCCGGTTCTCTTTTATCATGTGCATGGGTTTAGGTATTGCTTCATCTATTATGCACGATATTGCGGCTACCGCTATCGGTATTATGATGATGTTGCCGCTAATGAGAGCAGCCAACATTAAAATTGGTAGCCGGATGGGGATGTTCTTAACCCTTTCTTTACCTTTTGCTTGTTCTGCCGGCGGGATGGGCACACTGGTAGGTGGCGGTAGAAACATGGTTGCGGCGGCATTTTTAGAAGAGATCACTGCCGGTAAATATACGATTAGTTTTCTGGAATGGATGATCTATTGTCTCCCAATAGCAATAATAATAGTACCGGTAGTCTGGTTTGCCGTTTATTTAGCTATTCGTCCAGATAAAGATATCCATTTTAAAGCTTTAACCGAAGAAGAAAAGAAACCGGTACCTTTTAGCGGTCGTGAAATTAAAACTTTAATTGTTGTTATCACCGTGTTTGCTTTCTTCTTGACCAGAGAATTACATGATATTCACTTTGCAATAGTGGTGATGACAGGAGCTATGGCCTGCTTACTGCTAGGATTGATAGACTGGAAAACACTCAATAAAAAAACAGAATGGGCTGTGTGTTTCTTGGTCTTTGGTGGCGGTATCGCCCTCGGTTCAGCGATGGGTTACAGTGGAGCAGCAGTATTTTTAGCTGATGTATTTTTCCCATTCTTCGAGGGTAAGGGTTGGTTGGTGTTATTTGTAGCAGTAGGTGTCTTTGCCGGCTTAATGACCAATATGATGGCTAACGTGGCCGCGGCGGCATTAATCTTGCCTATCGCCATTCCTTTAGCAATTATGGAAGGTGTTGACCCGACAATTATCGCCTTGGGCTTGGGTATGTTTACATCATTTGCTTATCTACTGGTGATTGGTTGCCCACCGAATATTGTTGCCTACAGTTTCGGTTATTTTAAAGCATCCGATTTAACTAAAACCGGTTTGATAGTAGTGCCCATTGCTATGACTGTACTGGTAGTGTTAGCCTACATTTGGTGGAATATCATCGGACTGGTCTGACGAAATATTCAGTTAAAAACAGTGGTTGTCATGACGATAACCACTGTTTTTATTGTTTTTACGCCCGGGGGTGAGTTTGGGCATATACTTGTTTTAACCTACTTTTAGTCAAATGAGTATAAATTTGAGTAGTGGAAATATCAGCATGTCCCAGCATTTCTTGTACTGCTCGTAAATCAGCACCGTTTTCTAATAAATGGGTAGCAAATGAATGGCGCATGGTATGCGGGGTAATGGACTTGGTAATGCCACACTCCCGGGCGTGTTTTTTGATTAATTTCCAAAAACCTTGCCGGCTTAACCTGTTCCCGCTTCGATTGATAAATATTGCTTGTTCTTTGTCGTTAGCCCGGATTAATTTTAGCCGGCTATTATTTAAATACTGCTGCACCTGTTGGCTAGCAACAGTACCTAACGGTACAATCCTCTCCTTGGAGCCTTTGCCTAAACAACGAATAAAACCGATCTTTAAGTTTATATCTGCCACATCCAGCGATATCAGTTCCGATACTCTAATGCCGGTAGCATAAAGTAATTCTAACATCGCTTTATCTCTTTGCCCCAATATCGAGTGACCTTTAGGTTGATTTAGTAATTGCTCTACTTCCGACAACGTCATTACTTGAGGCAAATATTGGTTTAAACGAGGTGCTTCTAAGGTAGCGGTAGGGTCTAAGTGAATGATATCTTCGTTAAACAGAAAACGATAAAATGTTTTTAAAGCAGCCAATTTACGCGAAATAGTACTTGCTACCAACTCACTCTTTTGCAACTGGATTAAATAGCCAATCACATTAACCTTAGTTGCTTGCTCCGGTTTAGTAATCCCTTGCTTCTGTAAATATTGGACATATTGGTTTAAATCAGTTTTATAAGCTGTTAAGGTGTTGATCGCCAAACCTCTTTCCACTGATAAATAATGGATAAAAATTTCAACTGTTTTTTCCACTGGCTAAGCCTCCCAACTAATAATCTAATTCTACCTAAATTAAAAAAAACCTACTTGTTTAGTGCGTGTTCGAAAAGGGTACCATTTAGCACATTTAAAATTTACATATTAA
>JAJOKO010000072.1 GCA_021129825.1 Desulfotomaculum sp.
TGAATTAAAGCAGGAAATCAAAGCCGTTGAAACTAATTTAAGGCAAGAAATCAAAACCGTTGAAACTGAATTAAAGCAGGAAATCAAAGCCGTTGAAACTAATTTAAAGCAAGAAATCAAAGTTGTAGATCAAAAACTTGATAAAAACAACAGTGAAATAAAGCAAGAGTTTAAGAATCAAACCCGTTGGTTTATCGGCATTATTGCTACGGGGGTTTTAGTAGCAGCATCAATAATAATCAAGGCGACTTTATTTTTTCTTGATAGCTGAATAATGTTAAATTTATGTTAAAACCCCCTGTTGAGGCAAGAAAACAGCAAAATATGTCGAAGTATGTCGATGAATAGGTAAAATATGCGGTAGTAAAGCACTTAAATAAAAAAACAGGAGGCGACAGCAATGAATAAAAATGATAATCATTTTTAAAGGGGGGTAAATCCCCCCCTTGAAACTAAGTAATTTGAGTATTAGAACCAAAGTTTTAGCTTTAATGGTGACCGGTTTTTTATTACTGGGTTTTGGTATCGGTTTTGGCGCGATAAAAGATGCTGAGGATGCTCTTACCGGAGTTAATTTAGCCCAACTGGCTTCGGTGCGGGAAGGGGTTGCTTTGCATATAGAAAACTATATGCAGTCGCAAGATGATTTGTTGCTGGCGATGGCGGCAGATAAGACGGTGCAGGACGCGCTGGTAGAGTTTAACACTGCTTTTTATAAACTTTCAGAACAAGTGCCTATTGATGAAAATGTAATTACTAATCAATTAATTACGCATTATCAACAATATTTTTTAAACCAGATAAATTTTGACATCCCCGGCGTTGCCCCGCAAAGAGCGGTTAAGAGTTATTTGCCGGTGGGTTTAAACGGTAGAATTGCCCAGTACTTGTTTATAATCGATAACCCGCACCCGGTAGGGGAGAAAGACAAAATGCTTTTTAATCCCAACCATCACTTTGACTACAATGTAGTCCATCAAAAATTCCACCCTACTTTCCGGGCTTTTCGTACTGAATTTGGCTTGTACGATGTATTTTTAGTGAACTTAAACGGTAATCTAATCCACTCTGATTTTAAAGAAAAAGACTTTGCCACCAATTTGAAGACCGGTCCGTATCAGGATTCCGGTTTGGGAACAGCTTATCAAAAGGCACTGGTATTAGCGGCAGGCGAGATCGCTTTTGACGATTTCAGACCCTTTGAACCCAGTTTTAACAACCCGGCGGCTTTTATTGCCACCCCGGTATTTGTAAAAGGTCAAAAAGCAGGTGTTCTGATCATTCAACTGTCTATCGATAAAATCAATCATATTATGCAGTTTGGCGGTAATTTTGAACAGGCCGGGTTGGGCCAAAGTGGTGAAAGTTATTTGGTCGGGTCAGACTTTAAAATGAAAAGTGACAGCCGTTTTTTAGCAGATATAGACTGCCCGGTGGTACAAAGTTTAAATACCACTATTGGTATTTTTGAAATAAGAAGCACCTCAGTCCAAGAAGCTTTAGCTGGCAAAACTGGTTCGGGAATTATCGAGGACTACCGCGGGGTGAAGGTGTTGAGTGCTTATACCCCGGTAGAAATATTCGGCACTACTTGGGCGGTGATTGCCGAAAAAGATAAAGAGGAGGCTTTGGCAGAAGTAGGTACGATCATTTTAACAATTGCAATAATCGCTGTGGTGCTGATTATAGTGGCGATAGTAGTATTTTCAGTGGTTATAAACAAAATGGTGCTTAACCCGATCACTGCAATGCTGTCCGGTTCTGAAAAATATGCCGGTGGGGATTTCCGAGAAACAATTGCCGTTAAGTCCGCCGACGAGTTAGGGCAATTGGCAACGGCTTTGAATAAAATGCAGCAAAGTTTCAAAGAGTTGATTCAAAGTTTACAGCATTCTGCCGGTGAGCTAAATGATGCCGCCCGGCAACTGGCTGGGCAGGTTGAGCAAACTGCTGCCGGCGCCACGGATACTGCTGCTACCATGAATGAAATTGCCAGTACTGTGACTAACATAGCGGAAAATACCCAAGAGGTAGCCGGCAAAGCTAATGAAGTTTCGCAAAATGCCGAACAAGGTCGGCAGGGTGTAGCAAAAGTTACTGGGCAAATGCAACAAATTCAAGTATCTACCGGGCAAGTGGGTAGTTCGATTAATGACCTCAGCACCACTATTGAAAAAATTGGTCAATTTGCCGCAGTAATTACCAATATTGCCGAGCAAACTAATTTATTATCGCTAAATGCAGCGATAGAAGCGGCCCGGGCCGGCGAGGCCGGCAAAGGCTTTGCGGTAGTGGCTGAAGAAGTGCGTAAATTGGCTGAACAGTCCGCCCAATCTACCGGGGAGATTAAACAACTAATTCAAGATGTTAACACCCAATCCCAGCAGTCGCTACAAGTCATGACTGGTGCTAATGAACAAGTAGCACAAGGCAATGTAGTGGTAAGTGAAGTAGGAGCCGGTTTGGGTGAAATTATCCAAGCGGTACAAGAACTCAGCGGGCAAGTCCAAAGTGTGGCTGCCGCCGCAGAGCAATTAACGGCCGGGGTAGAAAATGTAGCTGCCACCACCGAAGAACAAACAGCTACTATGGAAGAAGTATCTGCTGCCACGGAAAGTTTAAGTAAATTGGCTGACGAGCTTAATGGGTTGGCTACTAAATTTAAGGTTTAAGAGGGGTCTGTTTGAACGCAACTTTTGCATTTGAAAAAATAAAAAAATAGCCACGAAATTACACGAAAGACACGAAATTTAAAATGCTAACTAAGTGTCTTTCGTGTGTTTTCGTGGCTAATAAATTTTCTTAGTGATTGCAGAAAAGCACTATTTTTATGCGTCAGCTCTGATAACCAATATGAATTCTACACAAATTAAAGTAACTATGTTATAATGCTCTATTAAATAGTTGCTTTTTTGCTATTTAGGTTTGGAGGGGAATTTAAGTGACGATTAATCAGCATTGGCACCCTAAAAGAAGTTTTACGCAATGTTTAGAACGGGTCGAACTTGAACAGATGCAAGCATATATTACTAGTGCTACCGGGTTGGCGACGATGATAGTCGACCCGGGCGGTCGACCGCTTACTTATAAAACTACCCCGCCTGCTTTGTGCAGGTTGCTTAACAGTACTGTTGAAGGAAAGGTAACTTGCGGTACTTTCAGGCTGGAGTTAGTGCGGGCAACAATGGCTTCTGGGCAACTGAAAGTCCGGTATTGTCAGGCCGGTTTGGTTAATTTGGCTATTCCACTACAAGCGCAGGGTAAGACGGTAGCGGTACTGCTCGGGGGTAGCATCGCTGTTAACTGGGTACCGGTTGAGCAGGTAAAAAGCTTGGCAGCAGAACTGGGTATTAATCCGGCGGAATTATTAAAAGCAGCAGGCGAGGTACCGGTATGGTCGCAGCAGCGATTTGACAATGCCATAGAATTGTTTTGTATATTGGGCGGTTTATTGGCTCATGTTGTGCAATTTAGCCGGATGCTCATGCATTTGTTGGAAGTGCGGCAAATGATTGCTTCTGAACTTAGCGAAGCAGCGGTTTTAGAACAGACGGTGCAGGGGGCCAGCGAAGTAATGGGCACGCCCATTTGTTTACTTAGATTTTATGATCGGGAAGAGACTAATTCTTTGGAAGCGGTGGCTGTTTGGGGTATTGACAGCAAAGTATTAAAACAAATAAAATATTTGCCGCTGGTGGGCTCAATAGCTGGGAAAACTTTTGAAACCGGGCAACCGGTAAAGATAAATGATCTTAGTAAAAGCGATTTATTGATGCTGTTACCCGGTCAGGAGCAGCAAGTATGTTCTGCTTTGGTTGTGCCGGTCCAGACACGTCAAGGCATTATGGGCACATTGGCTGTTTATGATTTCTGCCTACGGCAATGGAGTAATGCGGAGGTCGGCTATTTGGCCAGTATAGCGGACCGGGTGGGATTAGCGGTGGAAAATGCCCGGGTACACCAAATGTTGCAAGAACATCACTTAAGTACGGTAGCGGCACTGGTGGCGGCATTAGAAGCAAAGGATGTTTACACTGAAGGGCATTCCAAACGAGTGGCCAATTTGGCCAAAGTCTGCGCGTGGCAGTTAGGTGCTACCGATGAAGAACAGGATGAAATTTATCTGGCCGGATTATTGCACGATGTCGGAAAAATTGGCGTTAGTGAACGGGTGCTTTTAAAAGACGGGCCGCTAACCATAGCAGAAAGAGAGGAAATTCAGAAACACACGGTGACTGGAGCGGATATTTTAGCGCCGGCAAAGCTTTCCCAAAGGATTATTGAAGCGGTATACCACCATCACGAGGATTACGATGGCAGTGGTTACCCGGATGGCTTGACCGGGGAAGAAATTCCGCTTTGGGCCCAAATTATCCGGGTTGCAGATACTTATGATGCGATGACTTCCCGGCGGCATTACCGCCCGGCCTTTACAGCGAATGTAGTTGTTCAGGAACTCGAACGTTGGGCTGGCAGGCAATTTAGCCCGGCGGTGGTAACAGCTTTTCTCCGGGGGATTAAACAAGGTGACCGGGGTAATTAAGGGTCAACAACCCCGTCCCCTTGACACGTGGCGTATAATTCATTCATTGTTTTAATAAAAGCATTAAGATCGCTTTTAAAGTATTTTGATATTAAATGCAAATTATTAACTGCTAAGTATATTTTTTTGGCATTAATGTTTAGCCCGTACTTTGCTCTGATTACATGTCTTAGTCCTTTTAATTCTGATATTAATTCTAAAGTTTTTTTAGTTATTACAGCTGGTCTGGTACCCGGCACTGCCCTGCTCATTTGAGATATTAACCCGCTGTGCCAATCACTGCCTTTGGGCAGAGATTCATCTATATTTTGGGCAATGTTTTTAAAAATATGTTCGATGGCATTATAATAATCATGCAATATACTGGTTAGCATGCGAGTAATTAATAGATCGTCTATAGCGACTCCTTTATAGGTGGTTGACGTAATTTCAGGATATAGTCCCCCGCCGGCGAGCTCCTTTTCTAGTTTGGTTAAAACAGCGATATCTTCTTCTATAATCAGTTGTAACATTAAAAACTCGCTCTTGTTCATAAAGGAATCCCTTTCTGTAACACTTGATTTTTTAATATCGGAAAACAATCTTCTTCGCAGGCGATATTAATTTCAATATCACCGGCTAAATCTACAGCTTCACTATATGCTTTCCAATAGTTACCTTTAAAACCAACCACATACAAATCAATATCTGAATGCATATTAAAATTACCCCAAGCTAGCGAGCCGTATAAATAAACTTTATTTGCTCCATAGTTTTGTTGGAGTAGTTTAGAAACTTTACCAACTATATCTAATGCTTTGATTTTGCGTCTTTTTAAGTTGTTTTTTTCAAGTAGTTGACCTTTCTTAAATTCTTCCACAAAGTTTTTGTCTAACATTAAATCACCAGCCTAAATATTTTTTTACCACAACATCCCTTGCCTTAATTTTTCAGCAGTAGCTTTATCTTTTAAAATTTCTACTAATTTTAAGGCAAAGCCAGAGGCGGCACCGGGACCTTTGGCGGTGATAATATTACCGTCGACCACAAACTTTTCCCCTGTTGTAGTCGCTCCGGTGAGGTATTTTTCAAAACCAGGATAACACGTTGCTTTCTTTTTATCAAGCAAACCGATTGATCCTAAAACCAGCGGGGCGGCACAAATTGCTGCTATATATTTTTGATTATTGTGCGCGTTTTTGATTATCTCGCTTAGTTTTTTGCTTTCTTTCAAGTTAAATGATCCGGGTAACCCGCCAGGCAACACGATCATTTTAATTGCGCTTTCATCTAAATCATCAATACACTGGTCGGCAATTATCTTGATCTCGTGAGCACCTTCTACTTCTTTTTGATTGCTGATAGAAACCGTTATTACCTTAATTTCCGCTCTTCTTAAAATATCAATAACCGTCACCGCTTCTAGTTCTTCAAACCCGCTGGCTAAAAATACATGTACCATAAAAACATTACCCCCTAAATAGCTGATTTTTTTTTATTATATCATATCAGAGCAATATTTACTTCACAAAAAATTCTCGAAAACTTTACATAAACTTAATCTTTTCTTAACACTTAGTTTACAAAGAAATGTTAATATATTAATTGGAAAGTAGTTGCTATATTTTTAGTTCAGATTTTATTGGGAGATCATTAATTTATTTAACAAAAGCCCCCTTTTGTTGAATTTGATTGGTGATCTTTTTTTATTATGGAAGGAGCAGATACTAAATGACGGCGATTAAAGCATTGTTATTTGATTTAGATGGCACATTGCTGGACAGTAGGCAAGCAGTAGTAGAAGCAGTGTATTATACTGCTAAATTATATGCAGCCGGTCGGTATAGTTATGCGGATATTGAGCGGCGGTTTGGAGAATCATTTGAGGAGTTTATTAATTTAATAAATGAAACTCAAGATAAAGGTAAACAAAAGGAAATCATGGCAACATATTTACAATACACTGAGGCCAATCATGACCAATTAGTACAGTTGTTTCCGGGAATTAAAGAAAATCTTACTTTTTTAAAAAATGCCGGTTATCAAATGGCGGTAGTTACTAATAAACAGAGAAATTTAACAGAACGGGGTTTACAATTATTAGAGCTAGATAGTTTTTTTGAAACGGTAATTACGGTAGATGATGTATCCAAAGGGAAACCCTACCCTGAACCGGTAGAAAAAGGTTGCCAGTTGTTAAAAGTGACTAAACAGCAAGCCTTAATGATTGGAGATACCGTTTTTGATGTTAAATCTGCAATGGCTGCTGGCGTAAAATCAGTTATTATTGATTGGTACCAGGCCTATCCTGTCAATAAATTGGTGCCGGATTATATTTATGGCAATATGCTTGAATTTATAACAGAACTTACAGTGCAAAAAAGTTAAATAAACTACGTTAAAGCCCAGCGGTAAAAAGTCAAGAGGTGATTTATAGGAAAATCATTGACAAGATTATGGGTTTACTATACACTAACAACTGAACATATATTCATATATTCAAAGGAGGTTAGTATTTTGCCAAACAAAAAAGACCAACAAGAACCGGTGTGTGCAGTTTACTGTGTGCATGATCAAATAGTTAAAGAAGCCAAAGAACAAATGTTAATACCGGTACAAGCAATCCGGCTAGCGGAAACTTTTAAAATACTGGGAGATCCTAACCGGGTACAGTTAATAAATATTTTGGCGGGTCGGGAGATTTGTGTATGTGATATTGCTGTTATTTTGGGTATGAGTACTTCTGCTGTATCTCATCAATTGCGCTTATTGCGAAATTTAAAACTGGTCAAATACCGTAAAGAAGGGAAAATGGTTTACTATACTTTGGATGATCACCATATTGTGAATTTGTTTGAGGAAGGTTTAGAACATATTAAGCATACGTAAAAATTGAATTAAGCATTGTATAAACGAGCACTCTCGGAAACAGTAAAAAAGTTCCAAACACCCCCTCCCCCTAACCCCCTCCCACTAGTGGAGGGGAAATCAAGTTCCCTCCCCCTTGATGGGGGAGCGGGTACCCACCCGAAGGGAAGGGTGCAGGTGGGGGTGAAAAAACGAAAACTTTCTTTGAAAGGTACAGAAATAGTGGGGTTAGACTTTCCGA
>JAJOKO010000136.1 GCA_021129825.1 Desulfotomaculum sp.
TTAGGGGGAGGGGGTGTTTGGAACTTTTTAACTGTTTCCGAGAGTGCTCTAATTATACCTTTTACAGTAAATATTGTTAAGGGGGATAAATTGTCTAATAGGCACTTGTTTTAGCGAACTGCCCTGATTATTATTCAAGAGGTTGTTCGAAAAGTCCGCGCGAAATATACAGCGAATTTCTGCGTTGGCTTGGAAATGGCGGCGCTTACGTATTATTTATACGCTACACCCCACCATTTCCAAGCCGCCTTGAACTTCTTGTATCTCTCGTGCTTCTTTTCGAACACGTACTTCAAATTTATGTACCGGATATAAATAATAACCGCCAATAGGTTGCAAGTTAAAATTTTTAATATCGGGTCGTATAGCGGCAAAGTGATAGCCATGATTAAATAAAACCCAAGGAGCATCTTGCAAAATAATTTGCTGGGCATGGTAATAAAGACGCTAGCGCAATTCATTATCCATAATCTGCCGGGCACTGAATAGCAGTCTGTCTACCTGGGGATTTGCATACCGGGCTGGGTTTAAGCCGCGTTCTATTTGAGGAGTGGTTAAGACGGTATACAAAAAGTTATCCGGATCACCATTGTCTCCTACCCAGCCATATAAAAAAAAGTGACCTTCTTGACGATAAAGAGCTTTTTTGTATTCTTCCCAAGGATAAGCTCTAATGGTTACCCGGATAGCTACTAAGGCTAATTGATCTTTAATTGCTTCAGCTAGTTTTTCACCACCTGCCGGATTATACGGGCGGCACCCTTGATAGGTAATTAATGTTAAGTCCATACCGTCAGGGTAACCGTTATTTTTCAGTAATTCTTGAGCAGCTTTAATATTGTGCGGGTATTGTTTTAAATCCGGGCTGTGTCCGAGCATTTTAGGTGGCAGATGGCTTGCGGCAGGCATTAGCATGCCAGCGTATAATTCTTGTATTAATTTTTCCCGGTCTATAGCCATTACTAGTGCCCGGCGCAGGCGACTGGATGTAAATGGTGCTTTGTTGGTATAAAATCCCAGGTAATTAATAGATATCGCTGGTTGCTGCACTACTACCAGACCTTTTTGGCGGGCTAAAGACACTTGTTGTGGTGAAATATGATCTGCAATATCAGCCTCGCCACTGGCTAATAGTGCCAGACGTTTTTGGTAGTTTGGTTCTGTTTTAAAAAGCACTTTTTGGGGTTAGGGGTGCTCCACGCCAATGATTTTTATTGGCGACTAATAACAGACCTTGATTTGGTTGTTGTGGTGCTAACCTATAAGCGCCGGTACCCACAGGGTTACAGGCAAAATTATTATTGTTATAATGTGGTACCGAAGCGGGACTGACTATTGGTGCCGCCCAAGGTTGGGCTAAATTTTGCAAAAAGGGGGCAAAGGGATATTTTAAAGTAAATTTTACCGCATAATCACTTAATACCGTAACTTTATCGACCATACCAAAAGTCATTTCAGCATAAGGCATGGTGCCTTGGCCTGCCAACACTCGCTCTACTGAAAATTTAACCGCTTGGGCATTAAAGGGTGTTTGATCATGGAAGGTTACTCCTTGGCGTAATGTAAACAACCACACTTTGCCATCTTCACGGATCTGCCAACTGGTAGCCAAAGCCGGTTCTACTACCACGGAATTGGGCTTATAGCGGACTAATCCCTCAAAAACATTGTTAATGATTTTGGCTGATGCTGCATCACTGGCGATAGCCGGGTCAAGGGTCACCCATTTTTCCGATGTTAATATGATTAAAGGATTTTCTTTACCGGATGTTGGTGTAAATGACGGGGTGGTAGTATTTGCAGCAATAATCAAAAACGTAATAATAGCTAATGCTAGCAATGATATGATCATTTTTTTGGACATGAATAAGCAACCACCTTTTCGAACACGCATTTTTAGAGGATGTTCGAAAAGTCCGTGCGAAATACCCGGCAAATTTCCGCGTTAACTTTGTAATAGCGACGCTTACGTATTATTTATACGCTTCACGCCACCATTACAAAGTCGCCTTGAACTTCTTGGGTCTATCGTACTCCTTTTCGAACACGCATTTTTATTCAAGTTGTATATGGTATATTCTTATTGAAAACTATATAAAAAATAACAATAGATGCAAAATAATAAATACTATGATAAGCATAGTTACTAGATTATTTTTCTTCATTTTTTTGTTGCTCCTTTTTTGATAGAGTTATTAGGATTGGAAATAGCTAAATAAACACTGGTATTGTAACATGAATTTTAAGTGTTTTTCAACCTGTAAAATGTTTAGAAATTATAAATTAATGCAGAAAAATAGTCATTTTTCTGTTATAATATGGTGCGGTAAAAAAATATTTTCAAAAGAGGGAGATTTGATGTATTTTCCAATATCCGGCGTAGAAGTTTCGCCATTTGTGCCTGTAATCATTGCTTTTTTAGTAGCTGCTATTACTACTTCAGCAGGAGTATCCGGTGCTTTTTTATTGTTGCCGTTTCAAATGAGTGTGCTGGGGTTTACCAGTCCGGCAGTTAGTCCGACGAATTTAGTTTATAATATAGTAGCTATTCCCGGGGGGTTATACCGGTTTATAAAGGATCAACGCATGGCTTGGCCGCTTTTTTGGGTGATAATTTTAGGCACATTACCCGGGGTTTTTTTAGGGGCTTGGATTAGAGTGGAGTATTTACCTGAACCACAAGCATTTAAGTTTTTTGTCGGTCTGGTGCTTTTATATTTAGGTGGTCGGATTCTTTATGAAGTGACCGGAGGAGCCGTAAAAAGCAAAAAACAAAATCAAGCCTTAAATAAAAAATTTCAAGCCCGCATAAAACAACTAAAAAAAGAAGGCCAATCTAAAATGGCGGCAGGGTTACCTGCCGAAGCGGTGGTAGTGACAAAAACATTTTCTGTTGATAAAATAGAGTATACTTTTTGGGGAGAAACCTTTTTTATTAATACTAAAGCGATTTTTGCCTTGGCGTTAGTAGTAGGTGTGATTGGTGGTATCTATGGTATTGGCGGCGGAGCGATTATTGCCCCGTTTTTAGTTTCGGTTTTTGGTTTGCCGGTTTATACTGTAGCTGCTGCTGCTTTAGCGGGTACGTTCGTAGCTTCTGTTGTCGGGTTAGCGGCTTTTTCTATGCTGTCAGTTTCTCCTGATTGGATGTTGGGACTACTCTTTGGGATCGGTGGTTTGGCCGGAACCTATTGTGGTGCTTATTTCCAAAAATACTTACCGGAGCGAATAATAAGAACAATATTAGGTTTTTTGGTTACTTTTTTAGCTATAAAGTATATTGGACAATTTTTCTTTTAAAAATTAAAATTATGATATTTCTTCAGGGGGGACATTAGTGAGAATTGATTACAAAGAGCCGAATTTAAATTATATTGCTGCTAACATTGATAAAATGTTGGTGCCAACTTTATTGTTTTTTTTAGCTAAAAAACATTCCCATGGCTATGAATTAATTCAGAAAATAAATGAAGCTGATTTTTGTGAAGTAGAGGCTGATCCGGCAACTATTTACAGGAATTTACGCCGCATGGAAGAAGATGGTTTGATTATTTCTAAATGGGAAACCGGTTTAACCGGTCCGGCTAGAAGATGTTATGAATTAACTTCATCTGGTCATGAAGCATTGAATTTTTGTGTTGAATTGATCAACAATAAGGTCGAAAAAATGCAAATATTTTTGCAAAAACATCAATCTAGTGCTATTTAAGGGGGATTAAAATTGACACAAAAGTTAAAAATACTACATGCCGGGGCTTTAAAAAAACCAATGTTTCAATTCGCGAAATTATTCAAGAATCGTTATCAAGATTTACAAATAGAGATAGAAGCGCATGGTTCCAGAGTATGTGCCCGGCAGGTTAAAAATGGTAAGCAAGTAGATATAATCGCCCTTGCCGATACGCATATTTTTGAAGACATATTAATGCCTCAATATGTCAATAAGTACTATATTTTTGCTAATGATCAAATTGTATTAGCGTATGATTATTTTTCTAAAAATGAAGCAGACATTAACCAAGAAAACTGGCTAGATATTTTATTAAGTCCGGAAGTGGTTTTTGGACGTTCAGATGAAGTTTTAGATCCTTGTGGTTGTAGAACATTATTAGTTTGGCAGTTGGCAGAAAAATATTATCAAAAAACCGGTTTGCAAAATAAACTGAAGAGTAAGTGTGTGGACAATAAAATTTATCCCAAATCCTATGATGCTGCTTTAAGTGTTTCGGAAGGTCGGTTAGATTATGCCTTTATTTATTTATGTGTAGCTAACCGGTTTGGACTAAAATATATTACTTTACCGGAAAAAATTAATCTTTCTAATCCAGCCTATTTAGATTATTACTGTCAAGCTTCAGTAGAGGTACAAGGTGAAGAACCAAATGAAGTAGATATTATTACCGGTGCTCCCATTGAGTTTGCTATTGCAGTCACTAAAAACGCCGAAAATTGTGAAATAGCAAAAGCTTTTTTAGAACTGGTGTTGAGTAAAAAAGGGCAGTTGATCTTGGAAGATTGTGGTTTGATACCGTATTAAATTAGCTATCAGCATTAATCAGTAGTAGAAAGGAGTTGTTTTTATGCCAGAAAATTTTTCAGATATAGCAGCCAGAGCGATAGATCATGCTACTAAATTAGGTGTGGACATGGCTGAAGCGTATGTAGTAAACGCCAAAGCACTAGCTATTGAGGTGCATAATGGCGGGGTAGAAACCATGAAATTAGCTGAAGACAGGGGTATTGGTTTACGATTAATAAACGGCGGTAAAGTGGGTTTTGCTTTTAGTACTGAATTGACTACCGGTGGTGTGCAAGAGTTGGCCAAGCAAGCATTTGCTAATATTGCAGGCACGGAAACAGATCAGTATAATATTTTACCGGAACGAACTGATCAATATCCACAACTAGACTTATACGATGCGGCTATTGCAACAACTACAATTGAAGAAAAAATTCAACTGGCAGTAAATATGGAAAAAGCAGCCCGAAAATATGATCCGCGGGTTAAAATAATTGAAAGTGCTACTTATCAAGATGGTGAAACAGCAGTTTTTATCGTTAATTCTCAAGGACTGGCAGCTAATTATCAAGGAACATATTTTGGCTTGTATTTAGCTTTGGTTGCTAATGAACATGATGATAATCAAACTGGTTTTGCTTTAGATTACAATCTAAAATACAAGCATTTAGATGCTATTAAAATTGGTAATTTAGCAGCAGAACGGGCTGTGCGCATGTTGGGTGCTAAACCAGTAGCAACTGCCAAGGTAGCGGTAGTTTTAGATCCTTATATTGTAACTGGTTTTTTGGGTTTATTGGGTTCGGCGTTAACTGCTGAAGCGGTACAAAAGGGTCGTTCTTTATTTGCCGGTAAAACAGGTCAAAATGTGGCTTCGAAGCAGATAACCATCATTGATGACGGTACTAAACCAGACGGTATTGCTTCGGCTCCCTTTGATGGCGAGGGAGTAGCTACATCCAAAACGGTATTAATCCAAGCAGGGGTATTGCAGGGATATTTACACAACATCTATACTGCTGCTAAAGATGGGGTGACTTCTACCGGTAACGGGATACGCAGTTCTTTTAAAAGCAATCCGGAAGTGGGTACTACTAATTTTTATATTGAACCAGGTAAAATTGCTCCCGCAGACTTGATTAAAGATATTACTGCGGGATTATATTTGACAGAAGTGATGGGTATGCATACTGCTAACCCGATATCCGGTGATTTTTCATTGGGTGCAGCCGGTATCTGGATTGAAAATGGTAAATTAACTAAACCGGTTCGTGGTGTGGCTATTGCTGGGAATGTAATGGATCTCTTAAAGTCTGTGGATGCCATTGGTAGTGACTTGCAATTTTACGGTGGCAAAGGAGCACCAACATTACGGGTATCCCAAATGACTGTGAGTGGCTAACAGTCGTTGGTATAGAAAGAGGGTGTTTTTTTGAAAATTTTGGTTATTCATGGTCCGAATCTTAATTTGCTGGGTAAAAGAGAACCGAATATTTACGGTCAACTGACATTAGCAGATATAAATAATTATTTACAGCAATTGGCAGGTGATCTTGGTGTTGAATTGGAGTGTTTTCAATCTAATCATGAAGGGATCTTAATAGACAAACTGCACCAGGCAGTGGCTATTTTTGAGGCAGTTGTGTTTAATCCCGGTGCTTTTACTCATTATAGCATTGCTTTACGCGATGCGGTAGCAGCAATTAAATTACCGGTAATAGAAGTACATCTTTCTAATATTCAGGCCCGGGAAGCATTTCGTCAACATTCTGTAATAGCGCCGGTAGCTGCCGGGCAAATTTCTGGTTTGGGTGTGCAAAGCTATTTATTAGGTTTGCGAGCAGCAGTAGCGAAAGTGAAAGGTGAAAGTTGAAAGGTGAAGTGATAGCAGTGAACGCTAGAATCAAATCATTGTGTGCTGCTTTTGCCCAGCATGATCTAGATGCTATGTTAATCAGCAAAACACAAAATGTGAGATATTTAAGTGATTTTACCGGCACGGTAGGTACGTTAATAGTAACTAATAATAACGTTTATCTATTTACCGATGGTCGTTATTTGGAACAAGCTAAAGAGCAAGTGGCAAAACATGGTCAGCAATTTAAAGTAGTAAAAATAAATGATGATTATTATCAAAAACTTCGGCAAGCTATTCAAGAATCAAATATTAGCCGGTTAGGTTTTGAAACAGACTTTATATCTTATGAAAAATATGATAAACTACTTCAGGAAATAGTTAACATTAAATTGATGCCGGTTAAAAATATTACTGAGCAACTTAGAATGATTAAAAATAATCAGGAATTGCAATTAATCCAGCAGGCGGTAGCGATAGCGGACCAGGCTTGGTCTAAAATGCTACGGTTTGTGCAACCGGGAATTACTGAAAAAGAATTAGCGCTGGAATTAGAAATTATCATGCGGCGGTTAGGTGCTGAAGACCGGGCTTTTGATATCATAGTAGCTGCCGGTTTACGGGGTGCATTGCCTCACGGCGTGGCATCGAACCGGGTTATTCAAACCGGTGATCTGGTTACCATTGATTTTGGTGCTTTATATCAAGGGTATCATTCGGACATAACCAGAAATTTCGTATTAGGATCACCTGGTAAAAAACAATTAAAAATATATAATCTAGTCTTAGAAGCACAATTAGCAGGAATAAAAAAGGTTGCTGCCGGTGTTGCCGTGGCGGCAGTAGATTTGGCGGCTAGAGCAGTGATTAAAAATTATGGTTATGCTCCCTATTTCACTCATAGTACCGGGCATGGTGTCGGTTTAGCTATTCACGAGTTGCCGAGGATATCACATTTGGAAAAGCAATTGATATTGCAACCAGGCATGGTGATCACAATTGAACCGGGTATTTACCTGCCGGATTGGGGTGGGGTTAGAATAGAAGACATGGTATTGGTGACAGAAACCGGTTGTTGTGTGTTAACTAAAACACCTAAAGCAGAATTGTTAATTATTTAAAGAGGATGTTCGAAAAGTATGTTTGTGGTAAAATCCCCCCTCCCCCTAACCCCCTCCCACGAGGGGAGGGGGGATTGAATCTCCTCCCC
>JAJOKO010000047.1 GCA_021129825.1 Desulfotomaculum sp.
GCAAATCGTCCACGGCATTTTCGGTTCCGAAATTACCGTCAGATAGTGTGACTGATAACAATAAATTAGAGGGCTAAATATTTAATTATGACTATATACGATAAACTATATATTAAATGCTACTGTAAAAAACGCTAATATAAACGTTCCTGCTAGTTCTTGAACCAAATAACGCCTTGATACCTCAAACAAAATCACTAAACAGCTAATTAGCACTACAATCAAACAAAATAATAATATTTTTTGGAGATAATTCATATGTACACACCTCTTCATATAGCATATCTAATATACTATATGAAGGGGTGTTACCAGGTGTTCATTAGAAAAAATCCACAGAAAACTTTAAAGAAGCAAATCACTGCTTATCTTCATCAATCATTTTCACCAAATCATCATATTCTTCTTGCAATTTATTCAGTTCATCAGCAATATTAATAGCCGCCAGCACCGCCGCCTTATCTGGGGAAAGCATGGAGTTGCGACTGAGCACTTGTTTGATTTTACCATCTACATACTGGGCTATAATCTGCATATATGCCGGAGATTCGTTGCCTTTTAAGACATAAGATTGCTTGTTTATTTCTACTTCAACCCTGTTTTGTTGCTCGTCCATCGCCATCACCCCCATAGCTCACTGCCGCATCTCAGCGTTAAATTGATTATTCAAAGCTTTAAATATTTGATCGGTTTTTTTGGCTACTTCTTTATCCGTTAAGGTACGATCAACATTTTGAAACAGTAATGAAAAAGCAACACTCTTACAATCAGTAGCTACCTGTTCACCAGTATACACATCAAACACTTTTACGCTAGTTAATATTTTTCCGCCCACTTTTCGAATAACATCCAGCAAGTCTTGCACTGCTATTGCTTGGGGAATGATCACCGCTAAGTCACGATCAACCGCCGGGAATTTAGGCAATGCTTTATATTTTGGCTGCTGTAATTTAAGCGTTAATAAATCTGTGATATCTAGCTTAGCAGCTACAGCCCGGTGAGGTAATTGATAATTTTCCAGCACATTAGGATGCAATTCACCTAATACACCAATGCTTTTATCCTGTACCTTAATAGCCGCCACCCGACCAGGGTGAAAACTAGGATCAGTATGCCGCTCAAAACGAACTTCTTTTAACCCAATTTTATCAAATAATGTTTCTAATATGCCTTTAGCAAAATAGAAATCCATCGCTTGCGGTTTACTGTTCCAATTGTTTGCCGTATCGCCAGATAAAGTTATTGCCAGCACCAGACGTTCGTCCGGTAAACGCTGCCCTTCTACTGGATAAAATACCCGGCCGATTTCAAAAATAGCTCCTCTTTGTACCTGGCGATTATGATTGCTTTGCAATACTGCCAATAAATTTGGCACTAACACCGTCCGCATTACCGCATGTTCTTCACTAAGCGGATTTTGTAGCACCAGCGCTTTTCTAAATTTACTGTCTGGCGGCAAATTGATCCGATCAAATACTTTAGGATTGACAAAACCATATGTAATTACCTCCGTTAAACCACAACCCTCTAGGATGTTTTTAAGATCATGGATTAACTGCTGGTTTTCACTACGTCTACCTTGATTAGTCACTCCGGATATCATGGTGTCCGGCACTTTATTGTAACCGTATATCCGGGCTAACTCTTCAATTAAATCTATTTCCAGATTTACATCCGGTCGGAACGTTGGCACTGTCACCAGTAAATTGACAACTTCCGTCTGTACTTCAAATTGCAACGAAGTGAGTATTTCCGCTATTGCTTGTGGTTCCAGTATTATTCCCAATACCTGTTTCACTCGCCCGGGGCGTAAAACAATAGTTTTTTTCGTCAACGGGCTGGGATAATTATCAATAAACCCTTGGGCCACTGTGCCGCCAGCTAACTGCTGCATCAGAAAAGCAGCCCGGTCCGCAGCCCGGGGGCAACCACCAATATCTACACCTTTCTCAAAACGAGTTGATGATTCTGAACGCAATGCCAAAACTTTGGCGGTACGGCGCACGTTGACCGGGTTAAAATACGCCGCTTCAATTAATACATTTTTAGTGTTGGCGGTAACTTCACTATCTAAGCCCCCCATTATCCCGGCAACAGCCACCGGAGCGGCAGCATCACAAATTACCAACATCTCTTCGTTTAGAAGGCGTTCCACCCCATCCAAAGATACTAACCGCTCTGCCGGTTGAGCCCGGCGCACAATAATCTGCTGCTTCGCCAACTGATCATAATCAAAAGCATGTAATGGTTGACCCATTTCCAACATCACATAATTAGTAACATCCACAATATTATTGACCGGGCGAATACCGGCTGCCCGTAATCGTTGCTGCATCCAAACCGGTGACGGGGCTGGTTTTACCCCTTGCACTACCCGACCTACATAGCGTGAGCATAAATCAGTTGCTTGAATATCGATTTTAGCCAAATTAGCACTCGCCACATCACCCTCCGGCGGCGTAGTTTCCGGTAAACGCATGGCCACATTCAACAGTACTGCTACTTCCCGGGCCACACCAAGCATCGATAAGCAATCTCCCCGGTTAGGAGTAAGATCTAGCTCCAGCACATAATCATCTAAGCCCAGATATGCTCTGATATCTACGTTTAGCGGGGTATCCGCCGGTAAAATCATAATCCCCTGCTGTTCTGCCTTGGATAATAAACCGGCATCAAGATTTAATTCCTGACCGGAACAAAGCATCCCGTTAGATATTTCCCCCCGCAATTTAGATTTTTTGATGGTCAAGCCACCAGCAAGCTTAGCACCTACTTTAGCCACCGGGATTTTATGCCCTTCCCGAACATTGGTAGCACCAGTGACGATTTGGATGCAATTTTCAGCATCTTCTGTTATCACTTGGCAAATAACTAATTTATCGGCATTAGGATGACGATCAATTTTGATGATCTGACCGGTAACTACATTGCTTATTGCCGCACCCAAATAATGCACAGTTTCTACCGCTACCCCGGCCATCGTTAACCTGTCGGCTAATTCTTGCGGCGATATATTAATATCTACATATTCCTGTAACCATTTATACGAAACTTTCATTAATTATAAAACCCTCCATCTAGATAGCCTTTTTTCAACTTCTTCGTGTGCTATTCCTTTACCTTCATCAAGTTCCTTCAAACCAGCATCCACTTGCAGTTTAAAATATAACTTTGCCATAATATCATCAACCGTAACATTTTCAGGCAAGTTCTGAATCATTTCAATAACTTGCTGTTTTGCTTCTGCCATTTCTTAACACCCCCGTAACTCATTTGTTTTTTCACAATCAAAACTGCGCTAAAAAGCGTAAGTCATTATCATAAAACAAGCGCAAATCATCAATACCGTATTTCAGCATAGCGATACGTTCAATCCCCATACCAAAGGCAAAACCGCTCACTTCTTCCGGATTGTAACCAGACATTGCCAATACTTTAGGATGCACCATGCCGGCACCAAGAATTTCTAACCAACCAGTATGGCTACAGACCCGGCACCCGGCAGATTTACACATCACACAGGAAATATCTACCTCTGCACTAGGTTCGGTAAAAGGAAAATAACTAGGTCGAAAACGAGTTTTAGTTTTTTCACCAAATATTTGGCGGGCAAAGATACTCAATATCCCCTTCAAATCACTAAAAGTAATCTGCTGGTCTATTGCCAAACCTTCTATTTGAGTAAACATTGGTGAATGAGTGGCATCATCATCCCGCCGGTATACTTTACCAGGACAAATAATTTTCACCGGTAAACTTGGTGCTGTTTTTTCCATGGTACGTACTTGCACCGGTGACGTATGCGTACGTAGCAATACTTCTGTATTGATAAAAAAAGTATCCTGCATATCCCGCGCCGGGTGATCTTTAGGTAAATTTAAAGCCTCAAAGTTATAATAATCTGATTCTATTTCCGGTCCTTCGGCAATATTAAAACCTAAACCTAAAAAAACAGTTTCAATTTCCTGCTGTATTTTAGTTAACGGGTGCTTGTTTCCGATTAAAAATGACTTGCCGGGAAGGGTGACATCAATAGTTTCCCGGGCTATTTGTAATTCTTTTGCTACTGTTTTTAAAGTTTTAGTACGCTCGTTAATTAAATTTTCTAACTCAGAACGAATTTCGTTGGCTAAAGTACCTATTTTAGGACGTTCCTCTGCTAAAAGATTACCCATCCCCCGCAAAATAGCGGTTAATTCCCCTTTTTTACCTAAATATTGCACTCGCAATTGATTCAATTGATCTAATGTAGCTACTTGTTGCAACTGTTTTTTAACCTGTACCGCTAAATTTTTAAGTTTATCTTCCATACATTCCGCCTCCACACATAATTTCATTACTACTTTATTCTACAACATAATTGTTATTTAGAAAAGCTTGCTGCCAATTATAATTGATCCAATCAAAAAAAACCGCCTTAACTATAGGCGGATTTCCAAAATATGTTAACTTCGAGTACGTATTCGAAAAGGAGTACGATAGACACAAGAAGTTCAAGGCGACTTGGTAATGGCGAGGTGAAGCGTATAAATAATACGTAAGCATCGCCATTACCAAGTTAACGCAAAAATTCGCCGGGTATTTCGCACGGACTTTTCGAACTTCCTCTTTGAGTTTAATGTATAATCATTCTCCTGTAAAGCATATAAGCACTAATAGAACCGGTTGCTTCAAATAACCTCCAAAAGAAATCCGTACTCAATAACATTAGTACACAACCTTTCACAGATTTTTTTACACTCCCTACGAAAACGATTATATCACAGAGTACTATGCAAAACAAGAATTTTTGTAGACAATTTATGATGTTATTAACAAATATTGCGAAAATAAACTTTTATCTTTCTTTAATCATAAATTTCGCTGTCCGGTAGTTTCATATAAAATTATTGCACAAGCTACAGCTACATTTAAAGATTCTGCCTTACCAGACAGCGGAATGGTGATTTTTGCATCTGCCATCTCTAGTGTTTCCGCCGTTGAACCACTAGCTTCATTACCTACTACTAAAGCGATTGGTTGGCTTAAATCTACTTGGCTTATAGGCACACCACCCTGGGGTTGCCCTATCACTAGTTTCAAACCATTTTGGCGTAATAACTTGATCATTGCTAATTTATTTTTAACCGTTATTACTGGTAAATGAAACAAAGAACCCATTGTAGAACGTAATGTTTTAGGATTGTATAAATCTACCGTACCTTTTAGTAAAATAACGCCGGTTGCCCCTAGAGCATCGGCGGTACGAATAATAGTACCTAAATTACCAGGATCTTGCACCCCGTCTACCAACACCACTAAGGCTGGTTTATTTTCAGGTAATAGATCTTCAAGTTGATGATCCAGCATATTGACCAAGGCCAATACTCCCTGCGATGCACCGGTATCACTAAGCTGGTTGAGTAGTTCATCCGAAACCAGCCAGCAAGGGGTTTTTTGTTCCCCAGCCTGTTCTAAAAGCGCGTTACCGCGTTTACTATTTTGTAATTTAGGCGCATAAAATAATGCTTCTACCGGTTGGCAAGATTGTAACAGTGTTTCTGTAAAACGAACCCCTTCGATAATGAACTGCTTTTGTTGCCAACGAAATTGGCGGCGAGATAACTTACGTAAATATTTTATTTTTTCATTGTTTTTTTGTAATTCCATTTTAATCTTCCTCAACAAACATCATTAATCATCTATTGTTTCCATTTTTTCTAATTGTTCATTTTTGCCTACAACCACTAAAATATCATCTTGAAATATAGTAGTTTTAGCCATCGGTGATATCAAAATATCGCTACCCCGCCGAATAGCTAAAACAGTAATACCCAGTTTTTGTCCCAGAGCTATTTCTTGTAATGTCCTGCCAATAAAATTCCGTGATGCTATTAATTCTACAATGCTGTGTTCCGGCGAAAGGCTAATCTGCTCCATAATATTATCTGATACTAACGCCCGGGCCGCCCTTTTCCCCATATCTCTTTCCGGAAATATGACCTTATCTGCCCCCACCCGTTCTAATACTTTACCGTGTAATTCTGTCTGCGCTTTAGCCACTACCTTCTTTACACCCATCTCTTTGAGGGTTACTGTAACCCAAATACTAGCTTGGAAATCCTTACCGATAGCTACCACAACCGCATCAAAATTTCTGATGCCCAATTCTTTTAAAGCCTGTTCTTCTTTAGCATCTGCGATCACAGCATGCGTTACATCTTCTATAATTTCTTCTACTTTTTTTTCATCTTCATCTACCGCCAGCACTTCATGCCCCATCCGGTATAAAGTGGTGGCCAAACTAGCGCCAAAACGACCCATGCCTATGACCGCAAAAGTTTTCATCAGTTCCCTCCTTAAAAGAAACCACAGGGACGAAGAACCATCCCCATGGTTTCTTTTATTTCAAGTTACTTTTAGCTACTGCTACTAATTGATTGAAAGCTTTTTCATCGTTAACAGCTAATTCTGCCAGCATTTTACGATTTACTTCTACACCGGCACTTTTTAAACCGTTCATCAAACGGCTATAATTAATACCATTCATCCGCGCAGCAGCATTAATACGAATAATCCAAAGTTTACGAAACTCACGCTTGCGTGCTTTTCTATCACGATAAGCATACATTAATGATTTTAATAATTGCTGGTTGGCCACCCGAAATAATTTACTTTTGGCACCGCGGTAACCCTTAACCAGTTTTAGTACTTTTTTATGTCTTTTACGGGAGGTAACACTACTTTTAGCCCGTGGCATAAAACACTCCTCCTATCTCTATATCCGTTTTTACGGTAATAATTTAGTAATACGCTGGTAATCAGCACCACTAACTAACATGCCTTTACGCATATTCCGCTTACACTTAGCTGATTTTTTACCTAAAAGATGGCTTTTAAAAGCACTGGAACGTTTGATTTTACCGCTACCGGTGCGTTTAAACCGTTTAGCTGCACCCTTGTGGGTTTTCATTTTAGGCATATCAAACACACTCCTTTCTTTCTAGTCCTGTTGTTCTGTTTTAGGTGCTAAAATCATAATCATGTTACGACCTTCCAGTTTCGGATCTCTTTCCATTATACTTAGTTCCGATAACTCTTTGGCCATCCGAAATAATATTTTTCTGCCTTTAGGGGTGTGTACTATTTCCCGCCCTCTGAACATAATAGTAGCTTTCACCCGGTCACCACTTTTGAGGAATCTAACAGCATTGCGAAATTTCACTTGATAGTCGTGTTCTTCAATATTAGGACGCAACTTTACCTCTTTTACATTAATAATCCGTTGTTTCTTTTTAGCTTCTTTTTCTCTTTTACTTTGCTCATATTTAAATTTGCCATAATCCATCAGGCGACAGACCGGCGGTTTCGCCTGAGGAGCTATCTCTACTAAATCTAATTGCCGTTCTTCTGCTATCTGCAAAGCCTCGCGTGAAGACATAATCCCCATTTGATTATTATCGCTATCTACTAAACGCAATTCCCTAGCCCTAATCTGTCCATTAATGCGCAAATCTTTACTAATACAAATTCACCTCCCTTGGGAAACATTGAATTCTCTCGGAAAGTCTAACCCCACTCTTTCCGCGCCCTCCGCAGAGGGCT
>JAJOKO010000056.1 GCA_021129825.1 Desulfotomaculum sp.
AAAAAACGAAAACTTTCTTTGAAAGGTACAGAAATAGTGGGGTTAGACTTTCCGAGAGAATTCATAAACAAGTAGGAGGGGAACTTGAAAATGACCAATGTTTTTTATTTAAAGGGTTTAGATTGCCCTGATTGTGGTAACAAATTGGAAAATAGCATTAAAGAGTTAGCATCTGTAAAACAGGCGCAGCTAACTTTTGCTTTAGGCAAACTGGAAGTGGAATATACTGATGAAACAGAAAAAGTAGTAAAGTTGATTAAAGAACACGGGTGTAGTATAGCAAAAGAGACAAATGGTGAGGTTGTTTCGAGTGTTAAAGAACAAGAACAGCATCTTGTAAAAACTAATAATTTCAAAAAAATAATATTTCAAGTATTAGCAGGCGGGGTAGTCAGTGCTGTTGTTTCCGGCACAGTATTATTGTTAGCAGTCTTGTTGTGGTTACTGGAAATGCCTGAAACTATAGTAATTACTAGCTTTGCAGGAGCAATTATTATTGGCGGTTGGGCGACTGCTCACCAAGGGATAAAAAGTTTAGCGCAGTTAAAATTTGATATGAATGTGTTAATGATAGTGGCTTTAACCGGGGCTGTTTTTATTGGTGAATGGCTGGAAGGAGCAATTATTGCTTTTCTTTTTGCTTTAAGTCATACTTTAGAAAATTATTCTTTGGATAAAACCCGGCAAGCGGTTAAAGAATTGATGACCTTGGCTCCGCCTACTGCAACGGTTAAAAAAACGGCACAAGAAATGGTATTACCGATAGAACAAGTGCAAGTAGGTGATATAGTGATAGTGCGACCGGGAGAACGTATGGCGATGGATGGTAAAGTGATAGTTGGTTCTTCTTGGGTAAATGAGGCACCGGTTACCGGGGAGTCATCTTTAGTAGCTAAGACAGTAGCGGCAACAGTTTATGCCGGGACTGTTAATGAGGGTGGCTATTTAGAAATTTCGGTTACTAAATTAGCGCGGGAAAGCACCGTATCTAAAATTATTCAATTGGTGGAAAAAGCACTAGCGGATAAACCGCCGGTACAAAAATTTATAGATCGCTTTGCGGCGTACTACACCCCGGCAATTTTAGTTATTGCTTTAGGGATGGTGACAATACCCACTTTAATTTTAGGCCAGGAATTGCTTACTTGGATTTACCGGGCTTTAGCGTTACTATTGGTAGCTTGTCCTTGCGCTTTGATTATCTCTACCCCGGTAGCTTTGGTAACTGCTATGGGTAGCGCTGCTAAAACCGGAGTTTTGATTAAAGGTGGTTTTTATCTGGAGCAAATGGCTAAAGTTAAAACAATAGCCTTTGATAAAACCGGTACTCTGACTAAAGGCAAGCCCCGAATTAGCAATGTCACCAGTTTTGATATTGATCAAAAAATAATGTTGCAAGCAGCTTATTCTTTAGAGAAAATGTCGGAACACCCACTAGCTAAAAGTTTGTGTCTTTACGCTGGTGAATTGGGTATAACTACTTTACCGGTAGCATTATTTAAAGTGCAATCAGGGCAAGGAGTAACCGGGCAATTAAAACAGCAAGGCAGTGATAATGCCGTTACTTGGCTGATTGGAAACATTAAGTTTTTGTTATCCAGCGGGGTAGAAATTGATGAACAGGCCCGGATAGTGCTAAATAAACAAGTAGCTAGCGGTGATACCGTTATCGGGGTGGGTTGTATTCCTGGCAGTAGCAGTAAAGGGATTTTAGCGGGGCTAATTTCTTTTAGAGACGAGTTGCGTCCCGAAACAATTGAAGCAATGCTCAAAATAAAAAAACTCGGTCTTGATACCGTGATGTTAACCGGTGATAATACTGCGGTTGCGAATAAGATAGCTAATTTAGCAGCAATAAAACAAGTAGCCAGCCAGTTATTGCCAGGCGATAAATTAACTGAGATTAAAAAAATAACTGAATCTAAAGGAGCAGTAGCTATGGTCGGTGATGGCATCAATGATGCCCCGGCACTGGCTCAAGCTTCAGTCGGTATAGCTATGGGAGCCAGCGGCACAGATACGGCTTTGGAAACAGCTGACGTGGCTTTATTAGGTGATGATCTGAATAAAATATCATTTTTGGTGGTATTATCACGCAAAACATTACGGATCATCAAGCAAAATATTGTTATGGCTATCGGTTTGAAGTTGATAGCGGTAGCTTTAATTACTACGGGATTTTTCACTTTATGGATGGCAGTATTGGCGGATATGGGTACTACTTTAGTGGTTACTTTAAATGGTTTGCGCTTGCTTAAAATACGGGATATCGATGTCAGTAAGTAATTACAGAGTATTCCATTCGTGTAGTGTAATTTTACGAGTAACAATTTCTTCTAATTGGTTAATCATTACTCGTATTCATAAGTAGGCTCCTTGTTTAAATTTAATTCCCCAATAACTGGTAAAAAATGACCCATTTTTAAACCAACCCAAATCCAATCTTCAAGAGTAGAGTGCAATTCATTTTTGCACTCATATAACGTCACTCCAAAAGCTACTAATCCCTTACATTGAGGTATTTGACCCGCAAAACTATTATTTTCCAATTTATCATAAACTGCATTTGCCATTAATTGGTTTACATATTCAGTGAGAATAAATTGAACTGTCATAATCTACCTCCATTTTGATTGTATCACGCCAATACCACTCTGTAAACATTCATATACTATCATAGTTGCTATAAAATTGCAATTAACTACTTTATTATTTCAGTCTTCAAGTTGCCCGGCAATAACTGCCCGCACTGTATCTGATAAGGTCGCTTGTTCGTCCTTAGTCAATTGGTCTACATAGATTGGTTTAGAAATAATTATTTTTACGTTTGCCGGGTTAATTTTATAACTACCCGGTTGCATAATTTTATAAGAACCGTTAATGGTAACCGGTACAATAGGCACTTGGGATCTTAAAGCTAATTTCATCGTACCGGGTTTAAAATCTCCTAAATTACTGCTACCGCTCCGGCTTCCTTCTGGGAAAACCACTAAACTGGTGCCTTTTTTCAACAAGTCAATCGCTTTTAAAATAGCTTTTAAAGATTGCCTGCTGTTTGAGCGGTCCATAAAGACACAATTAATTTTCTGCATCCAAATACTGATTAATGGTATTTTTTGTAATTCGGTTTTGGCGATAAAGCCTTTGGGTTTGTCAATCAAACTTAACAGTAGCGGAATATCAAAATCCCCCTGGTGGTTACTGACAAATAATACATTCCTGTCTGGAATATGTTTTAAACCGTTTATTTCTACGCTAGTGCCGGCTAATTTAATTAGCATTTTGCACCATTTAGCAGGGATAGTGGCAGAGAGCAAAGCTGCTTGTTGCTGTTGCCCTTTGCTGTTCAGGCGGTCTATTTTAAATAACCAAATACAGGCATACAAGGCGTATAACCAAAAATAAGCAAACCAAATTATAGTTCTAAACATTGTGTTACATCCCTCCGGGCAACTGAGTAATTACATCTTGTATTTTAACATAAATATTTAGCCGTTGCCAATTTAAACCGTTTCTGCTGGTTGGAGGTGATATTTTGGCAACTTCCCGTAAAAGATTGTTAAACGCACTAAAATATACTACAATAGGTGATAAAAGAAATTAGGTGATAACTTATGCTGGAAATGATTTTACTTAGCTTAATGGGCGGCATGGGTTTATTTTTATACGGGATGCACCTGATGAGCGAGAGTTTGCAAAAAATAGCCGGGCAAAAATTACGTACCACTATGAGCACTTTGACTAATAACCGGTTTATAGGTTTATTTACCGGTGCGGTAATAACAATTATTTTTCAAAGTAGTAGTGCTACTACCGTTATTTTAGTCAGTTTAACCAGCGCTGCTATTATTTCGTTACGGCAAACGTTAGCGGTAATATTGGGGGCGGATATTGGCACTACCGTAACAGCCCAGTTGATTGCTTTAAGAGTGACCGAAATAGCTTTGCCTATCGTGGGTATTGGAGCGGCTATTGTTTTCTTTTGTAAGAGAGATTATTACAAAAGATTTGGTCAGGCGATAGTTGGTTTTGGTTTATTGTTTTTAGGTCTTAAAATTATTGCGGATACTATGTACCCGCTGCGGGAAAGTCAGCTTTTTATTACAGTGCTGGTATCTTTAGCCGATTACCCGCTGTTGCTGCTGTTACTGGCGATCATTTTCACATCTTTAGTACAGAGTAGCACTGCTACTGTTGGTATTGTGATGTTGCTGGCTATAAAAGGGATGATTCCGGTTTCTGCCGCCATGTACCTGTTGTTTGGAGCTAATATTGGTACGGCATCAACAGCGATTCTTGCCAGTTTGAATGCGGGCAGAGAGGCGCAGCAAGTAGCGATGGCCCACTTCTTATTTAAGCTTACCGGAGTAATATTATTTTGGCCTTTTGCCAGTTTATTGGTAGAGTTAGTTACTTGGCTAACCCCGCATTCGCCGGGTTTTCAAGTAGCTAATATGCATGCTATTTTTAATATTACTATTGCCCTTTTATTTTTGCCATTTATAGTTTGGTTTGAAAAATTGTTAAAATTGATATTGCCGGATCAAGAAACAGAAAACGGGGAAATCAAACCGAAACATCTTGACGCTGCTTTAATTAGTGCCCCGGCTATTGCTATTGGTATGGCTATGAAAGAAATTAGTCGTATTTCAGATAGTGTAGCAATGATGTTGGCCCAATGTGATTCAATATTAAAAAAATACGATGCGCAAACAATAGCGGCAATATTGGAAAAAGAAGATAAAGTAAATAAGTTAGCACAAGCCACAAATCAATACCTTACTTTAATTATGCGCCAAAGCATTTCCAGAGATGAATTTAACCACTGCATGAGTTTGATCAATATTTCTAAAGATTATGAACATATTGGTGATGTTATTGATAAAAATATTGTTTATTTGGTCGAAAGCAAATATGCCAAGGACATTCACTTTTCTCAAGAAGGTCAATTGCAATTGGAAGCAATGGTCCAAAAGATTACAGAAATGTTGCAATTAGTTAATACTGCTTTTGTTACTAACAGTTGTTATTTGGCAGAAAAAGCGAAGGCGATGCAGACTGAAATAGAAGACTTAGAATTTAGAATCAGAATGAGTCATTTTACCAGGCTGAAAGAAGATGTGGATCGTCCTGGAAATACAACGCCGGTTTATTTAGATATGATTAATGCTTATTTAAGAATTGGGGAACATTTAAAAAATATTGCTACAGCATTAACTGATGAAATTTCCTGCACTTGGCATGCGGAATTAGAATTAATTTACGGACCAGATGATACTACTAATAAAATCTCTAAGAAATAAAAACAAGCTATCAGCTAAAACCAATGACCGCTGATAGCTTTTAATGCTATTTTTCTGTAATGATTATTTCTTCAACTGCACCGTTATCCAGTTCTAAAATTACTTCCCAGTTATCTCGCAGATCATCGAAATCTAAGTTATCATTATCTACCTCGTCGTTGATATCGACCCGCTGGTCTACATCAAATGTAAAGCGGTTACCGTTATCTTGCCGGATGGTTATTTCCCAATCTCGCTCATCAATATCGCGAATTTCACCAGGCACATTAATATCTTCGGCATCTATTATTTGAATAGCATATACTTGATCATCATGAATAGAAACGCTTACTTCACTGCCAATAATATAATCGCTGGTATCAAACCGGCGCGGCAGATCGAAAACCTGATTGTCTAGCTCAATTTCGTGATCATCTAAAGACTCAATAGTGCCATCATAAATATCCACTAATTTAATTGTTTCTACATCCCCCCGTCTGTCCTGAGAGAGAATCACTGTATCCCGGTTGTCTTGGTCTAAATCCCGAAAACGTATTTCTTGACCATCGGTATCGTAAACTTCAACGTCCTCGTCTACATCGTAACTATTTCTTTGCCCGTGAATATCGCGGATACTTATTTCCCAATCATTTTCGTCATGCCGGTCATTACTTAAACGGTACACGGTACCAATGTGATAACCGGTACCTTCATCTAAGAATTCTATTTTTAAGGCCTGCTTATCGCTGTAAGTGATTTTTACTTTAGAGCCTACTTCTAAGTCATCGTAATCAAAACGGTCTCCGCGTTTATCAACAACTTTGGTCAAATCTTCATTAACATCATAATGTTGTTGGCGACCGCTTTTACTGACGGTAATACGATTATCTCTGATGGCGGTGATAGCACCGGTAATATTTGCAATATCTGCAACATAAATTTTTTGCACTTTATTGGATTGTAATTCTAATTTAACAAAAGCATCTTTGCTTAATGCTAATAAAGAACATCTGTCGTTATCTTGATCATAAACCCGGACATCATCGTCTAATAAAAAAGTTTTAGAATCGTCATCAAGCAAGGCTATTTTCAAATTATTAGTAGATAAACTTTGTATTTGTCCCCAATATTCTGTTTTAGTAGTAGTTTGAGCAGGGCGGGGCGAAACTTTGCCAGTGGTGCGAATGAAAATTACCCGGTTATTCTGATCCAAATAAATACGAGCTGGTTGATTAGCACGCAAAGCGGTTGCCGAAATTAACCGGTCACCGTCATAAACCGGCGCATTTCTGGCTAAAGTATATACTGTGGAACGCCCGGTACCTTTGTTAAAGGCAATTTGACCGGTATTGCGATTATAATCTTGGATATAACCGTCAACCCGTTGATCTGGGTTCGGGTTTATTTTATCTTGTTCAATCATCCTGGCAAAAATAACGGCCAGTTCGGAACGTTTAACATTAGCCCTGGGAGCAAATAAGCTAGCACTTTGACCGCGCATAATGCCGGCTTCATAAACACCGGCTACATGGTTTCGGTGCCCTGAAGAAATTTGATCTTTATCAGCGAACGGTAAACGCTGAAAATTACCACTCAATTCAAAAGCGACTGCTAACAAAACGGCTACTTCTTGCCGGGAAGCCGGTGAATTTGGCTGCATGTGTTGGATACCCCCGGGTGATATCCAGCCTTCATCTGCTGCTACTGCTAAGTATCTTTTAGAACCGGTACTGATCCCTGGCGGAAATTGATAGTTGAAATCAGCCAAATCATAATTATCGACTTGTTGTTGCAAATTATTGGCTCGCACCAGCATTACGATAGTGTGCAAGCGGGTTACCGGCTGGTTTGGTCGAAATGTGCCGTCAGTATGACCGGTAATAACCCCGGCGGCACTTACTTCCTCAACGCCGGACCGGGCCCAGTGGTTACCGGTGACATCCTTGAATACCGGTTGAGAAGCCCAAGCAGTAGTGGTAGTAAAAGCACCCAAGATTATTAATGCGCATAATCCTAAAATTATTTTTTTCATAAAAATTCCTCCATATTTTATTTTTTTTGTGGTATAGTACTAGTTAGATTAATTATCTATAGTGATTAATTATCCATAGTAATGATTAAGTCCTGCTTATTTTAAGTATTTTTTTAAAAAACCGATAATAATTTTATCAAGAGTGCGTGTTCGAAAAGTATGTTTGTGGTAAAAACCCCCCTCCCCGCACCCTTCCCTTCGGGTGGGTACCCGCCCCTCCCACGAG
>JAJOKO010000021.1 GCA_021129825.1 Desulfotomaculum sp.
GGGGGTGTGTTTTGAGGTCAATTGGATTAATATATAAATTTTAAATGTGCTAAATAGTACCCTTTTCGAACACGCACTACCAGTAAATATTTTTTAACTGACCACTGACCACTTGAAAGGAATGGCTATAATTATGAATGGCTTATTGTTAGAAACCTTAAAAACCGGTGCTTTAGAAGCTGGTTTAGAATTTACGCCGCACCAATTAAATCAGTTTCAAGAGTACTATCAATATTTAATAACGGTTAACCGGCAGATGAACTTGACTGCGATCGTTAAACCGGAAGAAGTGGCAGTTAAACATTTTTTAGATGCTATCACTTGTTTTAACTTCATGGAGCTTAACAAAAGCAAAGTTATTGATATTGGTAGCGGGGCTGGTTTTCCGGGAATGGTTTTAAAATTATATCATAGTGATCTTGTAATTACGCTGGTAGATTCTTTGCAAAAAAGAGTTAAATTTTTGAATGAATTGATCACTAAGTTAAATTTAAAAGATATTCAAGCAATTCATGAAAGAGCAGAAGTGCTTGGGCAAAATGATCAGCATCGCGAAAAATACGACTGGGCTGTTTCCAGAGCGGTAACTAATTTAGCAACATTAGCGGAATACTGCTTGCCACTGGTTAAAATAGGTGGTTCATTTATAGCGATGAAAGGGCTAAAAACATTAACAGAAATCAATCAGGCTGAAGGGGCGATAGAAAAACTAGGTGGTAAAATTGAAACAATCAAACAAATCCGGTTACCGGTTACAAAAGACGAGCGAGTTTTGATAAAAATAAACAAAGTAACCTCAACACCGGCAAAATATCCCCGCCGGACCGGTATACCTGAAAAAAAGCCATTAATTTGAATTAACATATGAAGGGATTATTTATAGATATGTGGAACAGTTGCTATTAAAGGTGTTTTTTGAAGAGAGTCTTACTTTTCAAAAAAAAGGGGGCAGATTTTTGGGCAAAATTATCGCTATTGCTAATCAAAAGGGCGGGGTTGGAAAAACAACAACGGCTATCAACTTAGGGGCCTGCTTGGCGGCAGCAGGGAATAAAGTATTGCTATTAGATATGGATCCACAAGCTAATAGCACCAGTGGTTTAGGGATCGATAAAGATGCTCTTAAAGGATGTATTTATAATGTACTAATAGAAGGGTTGCCAATATTAGAAATAAGACAGTCCACAGGGGTGCCTAATTTAGATATTATACCCACTAGTGTGCAATTGGCAGGTGCTGAAATTGAAATAGTTTCTCGCTTTAATAGAGAACGCATTTTAAAAATAGCAATTACCCCGGTGATTGGAATATATGATTTTATTTTAATTGATTGTCCACCTTCGCTAGGTCTTTTGACTATCAACGCTTTAACGGCTGCGAACACTCTTTTAATTCCGATTCAATGTGAGTACTATGCTTTGGAAGGGGTGGTGCAATTAATGAATACCTATAATTTAGTGAAAGAGCATTTGAATCCGGCTTTAGAGATAGAAGGGGTGTTAATGACCATGTTTGATGCCCGCACCAATTTAGCTATTCAAGTAATTGATGAAGTCAAAAAACATTTTAAGGACAAGGTATATAAATCAATTATCCCCCGGAATGTGCGTTTAAGCGAAGCACCCAGTCATGGCAAACCAGTGATTCTTTATGCTGCAAAATCAAAAGGGGCAGAGGTTTATACAGATTTGGCAAAGGAAGTGATGGGCATTGAGTAGCACTGTAAAAAAAATGGGCTTAGGTAAAGGTCTGGCAGCACTTATCCCTCCCGGGGGTTTCAATAAAGAAAAAAAAGAAGGAGATTCTAAAACCGTACATAATATTTTGTTGTCCAAAATAAAGCCGAATCCTAAACAACCGCGCCGGGAGATAGAGCAGACAAAATTAAATGAACTGGCAAATTCTATTAAAGAGCATGGCGTGATTCAACCAGTGCTTGTTTCTGAACTGCCGGAAGGCGGTTATCAAATAGTTGCTGGTGAGCGGCGATGGCGTGCTTGCCAAATGATAGATAAAAAAACAATACCGGCTTTGATTACTAAATACAGTGACCTCCAAGCAATCGAAGTAGCTTTGATAGAAAATTTGCAACGAGAAGACTTAAACCCGCTGGAAGAAGCCCGGGCTTATCAAAATCTAATTGACGAATTTGGCTTGACTCAACAAAAAATTGCTGAAAAAGTGGGTAAAAGCAGGTCGCTAGTGACCAACATGTTGAGATTACTGGTATTACCCGCAACTATTTTATTAATGTTGAGCGAGGGGCAACTTTCAACCGGTCACGCCAGAGTTCTTTTAGCTATAAATGAAACAAATACACAAATTGCGGTTGCTAATGAAGTCATCAAAAAAGAACTATCAGTACGCCAAACGGAGCAATTGGTTAAACAACTAATTAATAATAAGCAACCACCCGAAATCAAAAAGGAAATAAATCAGGAAATAATTGATATCCAAGAACAACTACAAGGCGTATTTAGCACCAAGGTTCAAATTAAGGGTGCTTCCAAAGGGAAGGGTAAAGTAGAAATCGAATTTTATAATCAAGATGATTTAACCAGGATATTAGATATAATGTTTCACGTGAAACATTGATAAAAAAGGCTAGAAACCAAGGAATTAGGATCAAGGAACTAGGAAAACCACAAAACACAAAACACAAAACCTAGAACTTGGTAACTTCAAGGAGGCGTAACGATTGGTAGATCTTAATGTGACTGTAAGTAATCCGACGACCGTGTTTTCATGGTAGGCACACTGGTGAATGTTGCTGCTATTGTTGCCGGAGCAACGATAGGGGCCTTGCTTAAACGAGGTATTCCGGCAGAAACTCAAAAAACTATTATGCAAGGATTGGGTTTGGCGATTTTATTAATTGGATTTAAAATGGCTTGGCAAACCCAGAATGAATTAATTCCGATATTGAGCTTGGTGACCGGTGCTATATTAGGAGAATGTTTGAACATAGAAAAAAAACTTAATGATTTCGGGGATTGGTTAGAGATGAAAGTAGGCGGCAAACAGGGTACAATTGGGAAAGCTTTTGTAACTACCAGTCTAATTTATTGCGTGGGAGCGATGGCTATTATGGGGGCACTCGAAGATGGTTTAACCGGTCAACCCCAAATACTTTATGTTAAAGCTGCGTTGGATGGAATATCGGCCATCATATTTACTGCTACTTTAGGGATAGGAGTAATCTTTTCAGCAATACCGGTATTTATATATCAAGGCTCAATAACTGTACTGGCCGAGTTTATAAAAGTTTTTCTTACAGAAAGCATGATGACAGAAATGAATGCTACCGGTGGTTTGCTAATAGTAGGGATAGGAATTAATATTTTAGGGATTAAAAAGATCAAAGTAGCTAATATGCTACCGGCGATATTTTTTGCTGTTTTATTTGTTTGGCTGGCGGAGTGGTTGTCAGTTGCCGGGTAAGAGGTGCTTATTTTTATACTATCTAGAGCACTTTCGAAAACAGTAAAAAAGCTCCAAACACCCCCTCCCCTTAATCCCCTCCCACAAGGGGAGGGGAAACTAAGCTCCCGCCCCCTTGATGGGGGAGCGGGTACCCACCCAAAGAGAAGGGTGCAGGTGGGGGTGAAGAAATAAAGATTATCTTCGGAAGGCACTAAAAGACTGGTGTTAGACTTTCCGAGAGTACTCATCTAAGCTAAGGGGTGATAGATAATGTATATTAATCGTTTAGATGCGGGGCAAAAATTAGCAGAAATATTAAGCAAGAGTAACTATGATAATGGTTTAGTAGTAGCAATTCCCCGGGGTGGGGTTGTTCCTGCTTGGCAAATTGCTAAAAAATTAAAATTGCCACTGGATATAATTATACCGCGTAAAATAGGTGCTCCGCATAATCCAGAGTTAGCGGTAGGAGCGGTAACCCAAGACGGCGGTGTGCTTTTAGATTGGGATTTACTACAAAAGTTACAGTTAACAGAAAACAAACTTAAACCACAGATAGACAAAGCCTTAATTGAAGTACGAGAACGCTTAAAGAAATACCGCGGAGACAGACTGTTGCCTGATTTTTCAAACCGGGATGTAATTATCTGTGATGACGGTATTGCCACCGGCTCTACTATTAAAGCGGCTATAAAATCCATTAAAGCAGCTAGTCCCAAAAGAACGATACTGGCTGTGCCGGTAGCCCCGCGGGACACCTTAGAAACATTAACCAAAGAAGTAGATCAAATAGTTTGTCCTTTGTCTCCGGAATTTTTTATGGCGGTGGGGCAGTTTTATCAAGATTTTGATCAGGTAGAAGATGAAGAAATGATCCGGTTGTTGAAAGAGCAATTGTAATGTTGTTGTTCATCGTAAGCAATGAAATTGTTTTGTTGCTGGAAATTTAAAATCACTGTTTTCAGGTGGTAGCCATTTGTATAAGCTGATTTCTCGTTAATTCCTCTAAAACTTAGGCATTCTTATTATTGCCTTGAATAAATCCCCATCTATTTCTATGTTAAGACTTCCCTTTTGAAGATTAATCAAACTTTCAACCACAGCTAGTCCCAAGCCGCTTCCTTCGGTATTCCTAGTTGCATCGCCCCTTTTAAAGCGCTCCATTAGCTCATTTACAGGGATATTTAATTCATAAGCGGATATGTTTTTGATAGTTAGAGAGACTTTATTATCTGTATCTTCAATATCTAAATATACTCTAGATTCTTTAAGCGCATAGGCAAACACATTAGACAACAAATTTTCTATTGCTCTCCAGAGCAATTTGCCATCTGCTTTAACAGCGTGTTCGAAAAGTTTAATATTATACTATATATTGTAGCTAATAAAATTAAAAGCACTATATAGGGTGTTAATTATTACTTTTCGAACACGCACTTTAATATATATTTTTTCTTGAGGGCGAGTAAATTTAAAATCTAGTTTTGATTTTTCTATTTCGGTATTAAGTTCTCCTAGTCCCTGTGTTATAAGAAAAACGAGGTCTATTTTTTTATAGTTAACCGGAAGGTTACCACTTGATGCTTTAGAAGCTTCAAATAAATCGTCAGTTAAGGTTTTTAATTTGTGTGCTTTCCGGTCTATAATTGCTAGATACTCCTCTTTTTTTGAGATATTATCTTCTTTTTTGAATAAATCAACATAAGTGATAATAGCAGTTAAAGGAGTTCTTATATCATGAGAAACATTAGTTATTAACTCAGTTTTCAGACGTTCGCTTCTGAGTTCATTATCTAAGGCCTTATTTAAGCCGTCAGCGATACTATTAATATCACCAGCTAATTTGGTCAAGATGCTATTTCCAGACAGCTCAATTTTTTGATTGAAATCGCCGGTTTTTATTTTGCCGGTCACTTCTTTTATGGTATTAAAATCTTTTGCTGTTTGGAACGCTAACCAAGAACCAGTAATAACAATTAATGGATAAAGAACGATCGCTAATTCTGGTAAATTTATAAAAACAAGCATAACCATTACTAATGCAAATAATAGTGGGTATCCGACCATCATTAGAAGAGCTATTACTGCCGCATTGCTATTATTGAGAAGATCTCTTAATAGCCTAAACAAACCATAAAGTGTTTTAAAAATTAGACCATGCCTTATAAAGGTACTATTTTTAAAATGCTTGACTAAGGATAAGACTAATAATAGTCCCATTATAGCTATCAAGCTACTTATTGATGCTACCATTAGTAAATTGAAACAATGGATATCAAATACTCTGCCCATTGCAATGAACCATAACAAAATAAGTCCCAAGCACAGAACTAAATTTATATCCACATACAATTTATCGAGAATATTCAGAGAAACGTTTTTATCTTTAAAAGAGTTTCTGCCAATAATTATTATCAGCAATATTAAAGACAATATTGCGCCGAGTAAAAAGGCAAAAAGTTGATATAAGTTATTAGTAACCGGTATTTTGTTTTCTTGCCATTCATTAATCTTTGGTTCTAAAAAGGCATTTTCAAACCCGAGGTAGATAACCACATCTTTAGTAGCTTTATGAAGAAAGCTTCGTTTGTGCCCGGAAAAGTTTTCTTGGAGTTCTTTTGGATACATATCCATAGTAGATTTAGAAAAGAGCGCATAAGCAGGGAGAGATTTAAAATATTCCCGACTGATATTAGGAGCATTGGTGACCGAATGTATGCCATCGGTTGCATAATATAGCACCCCTTCAAATTCATTTAAAGTGGTTAAGGCATGATTATAGCGTTTGATATCTTCTTGGATTAACACTTCTTTTATTTGCGCAATTCTATCAGCATAAATAACCATAAATATTTTGAGGTTTTCTGCATGGCTTATTTGAGCATCATAATGGATAGAGTGGCGTCTAAATTGTGTAAAAAGATTTTTTTTGGCAGATTTTATTTCAGCTTCACTAACAGTGGCGCCGCTGAGAATAAAATCTTTACTTTTGAACTCAAACATTAAATTTTTCAGCGAGTTGATAATTTGACGGGCGTCATTTCTAAATTGATTACTCTCATAAAAGTTAGCATCATTCACGATGTCAAAACTAATATGATGATCATTAAAGGCTAGAACATTTAGAAATGTTGTTAATACAGCAGTAAAACAAAATATAACAATTACAAATAAAGCGATTTTTGTAACAAGTGAATGACTATAACTTTTCGACTTTGTATCCAATGCCCCATACCACCTTTAAATATTTTGGATTTTTAGTATTTATTTCGATTTTTTCTCTGATGTTTCTAATATGAACAGCTACCGTGTTTTCTGGATTAAAGGGTGCTTCGTTCCATACTTTTTCATAAATTGTATCTATCGAATAGACTCTGCCAGCATTGGCAGTTAGTAGCTTTAGTATTTTGTATTGTACCGGAGTCAGTTGAACTGTTTCTCCATCAACAGTTACTATTTTGCGCTCATCGTCTATTATAAGACCTCCCGTAATATATAGATGAGACTTGACTTCAAGGTTTTCTAATTGTGTATATCTCCTTAACTGAGATTTAACTCTTGCAAGGAGTTCTAGGGCATTGAATGGCTTAGTGATGTAATCATCGGCCCCTAGATTTAAGCCCATTATTTTGTCTGTATATTCAGATTTTGCAGAGAGCAGGATAATAGGAATGCTTTTTTCTGCTCTTATTTTCATAGTAGCTTTTAAGCCATCCATTTTAGGCATCATAATATCCATTATAATAAGCTGGATTTTATTTTTTTTCAAGGATTTTAAGACCTTCTAAGCCATTAGAAGCTTTAAAAACTTTGTAGCCTTCGTGAACTAAATATATGTCTATGGCATCTAATATTTCTTTATCATCATTACAAACTAAGATATTCAAGAAGAATCCTCCCACCGTATAAATTTATATACCATACTATAACACGCCCTTTCTTTTTTAGTCAGTTGATTAATAATTTCAAACCTGTTAGAGCAATTATATAAAATAAATCTTAAGAATTTCTGAATATAAATCTTAAGATTTTCTTAAAGTGCGTGTTCGAAAAGGGTACCATTTAGCACATTTAAAATTTACATATTA
>JAJOKO010000043.1 GCA_021129825.1 Desulfotomaculum sp.
GAAGGGTGCGGGGAGGGGGATTTTTACCACAAACATACTTTTCGAACACGCACTATAAAGGAAAATGGCATTTGGGAAGGTCGCCTGCGTTCAGAAGACGGCAAGGAAAAGGTCCTGTTTGCATTTACTGCCAGCCCAAACAGTTGAGTAGGACTATGACCTCATTGCGGCACGTTTACCAGTGCTTTAATCGGAAATGCAAAACTCTATATGTGCCGTTTTCCCTACCAGAAAAAAATGGCGGCTCTTTATAGCTACCGATACAGCACTGAACTTTGTAAAGTGGAAAAATCAGAGTCGGTTTCGGTGGTAAGTCCTTCACCTTTGGCAAAACAAGCCGAAAATAAAGATTGTAACTAGAACTGGTGGTTCTGGAAACGTAACTTTTCAAGTAAATAAAGCAGATAACTACAAAATCGTAATTTGGAATGTGGGACCGGATGCTATAAATTACAATGGATATGTAAATAGAGGTTTTTTGTTTAATGTTTAAAAAAATTAATATTTATGGGCAGTTTGCTTTGATAATGATATTCTCAGTAGTATTTATAGTCACATTAATATTACCGGGGTTTGCAGCAACAAAAACCACTATAGAGGGCATAAGCCAAGAATCAGCTATCACTTTAAACAATTTAGAACAGGCAGTAAAGGAATATATTGAACAAGACAACACACAGCGTAATTGGAATATTAAATCGCAGAAAATCACATTGATTTCTTCAGGGCAAGAAGAAAATAAAACATTTGCTGTTTTCGATGTTTATCGCCAGTTTACACTTAATTATAATTCACCGGAAGAAGTACCGATTTTAAAGGGGAAATTGCGTTGGTATGAAGAAAACAAAAAGCAACTTTCAGCGATGCAGTCAAAAGAAATTCAAGAAGACATATCTATGTGGCAAAGTGATCTTGCGGAATATATTAATAAACCACAGGATGCTTATGAGCGTTTGAAAGTAGCAATTACTAAAGAAAAAGATGGGCAGATTAGTAATCCAACAATCTTTGGTGAAGACCCGCTAGGGAAGTATATCCTTTTAGAAAATGTTGTTCCAATGCCTCAAAAAGTCGAGCAAGAGTCTTATAAAAGTATGGAAAAAAATATTTCTCAGATTACAGAAACTTATTCAACTAATGCGATTATTGCTCCTTATAATCAATATAACCGCATAGTAGCACGAGACTACGCTAACCGCTGGACATCTAACACTACAAGACCTTGCCGACCTGGTAGTACCACTACCCAAGACCCATTATTTTACAATGCCGCGTTTTGTTGGTACCAGTGCAATGATTGTGCAAATTATGTTTCGCAAGCACTTAATGCGGGTGGAATTCCTATGGATAGTACTTGGTGGGAAAATAGAAATAGTAGCTCATATGCGTGGTGCAATGTTAGTGGACTTAGAAGCTATATGCTCAATACAAAGAAATATTTGCAAGTAGTAAGTCGCTGGCAATGTGTTGCCGGATTTCCTTTTAGGATGACTTCATACCCACATATTATGCTCATGGTGCATAATGATGGGCAAACTCAACTTTATAGCGGTCACACTAGTGATCGTAAACAAAGAATATGGCACGGCGGTGGGAATGTTGAATATTTTAGGGTGATTTTTTAAAAAAATAATATATTTTTAAAAACCAAAGAGGTAGGTTTTTTAAAACTTACCTCTTTGGCAAACTTAAAGAGTTGAGTGATAAAATGAAAAAGTATCTTCCCTTTTTTTTGATGACATGTTTTATAAGTGTGCTGTTTTTTGGTTGTGCTACGGATTCTTCTGTTTCTGAAAAAATACCGCTTATCTTTTTTACGCAAACCGCACCTGATGAAAATGAAACTACTTTAGCTTATAGCAGTGACTGGCAACCGCAACAAGGCAGTTTAGATTTAAATCCTAATCCTTCATTTGAATTAGTAAAATCACTGGACTTGCATTGGCAAGGAAAGCAGCAAATTATTTTTTCTCCCAGACCTGACAAAACTGAAATGCCGGTAAATTTTAAAAATATAACTAATGATTTTGAAATTATTACTTCCCAGCTAAAAACTCCTGCTCAGGCTTTGAACCCCCTGTATTATGCAGGGGAAAGCAAAGAATACCTGGCTTATGGTTTGGAAAATAAAATTATATTATTGGAAAATCAGGGAGATAAAACTATCGAAAATGCTTTTGCTGTTCCGGAAAACGATGGAGAAACAATAGAAGTAATTCCTGTTTTATTAAGCTTAAGGGACAAAGAACCAATATTACTGGTAGTAGTAAATAACCCGGTAATGCCGGCAGAAAAACTTTATTTGCTAAATATTAATGGTAAAAATGCCACTTGGACACTTGTCAGCAAGGCAGACACGCATTGTTCTTATATAGCCAGTGGCGGCATGGAGGCTATTATTCTAAATTCACACGTTTATATGAGTGATCCTTGTGGTGAAGGGGTGTTGGCGTTTAACTTAGAAGAAAAAGTTCCTACACCTGTACCGGTAGCAACAATAAATCAGGAATTAAAACTGGCAATTAAAGCCAATCCTTCCGAAGCGCAGGTTGACCCACATTTTGGTGTTTATAATGATATTTTGCTGGTGAGGTTAGTTACGGGTGGCGCACAAGGAAAAGATAACCTAGTAGAATGGTTGTGGGCTTTCAAAGGAGAAAAATTATTGGGGAAAATAGCAATAGCATATGCTGATGAAAAAATTACTGTTTATTCAAATGGTAAAGAAGTTGACAGCAAGAACTTGCCGGGTATAAAATCAGTGCTTTTGCCGTTTAATTAGTGAAAATAGCGGACGCTGTGAAATACTCATATTACTGAATGTTTATGATAGGGTTGCACCTACTGTGCGTTCAAAATCATCGGTGGAAGGGATTCAGTGGGATCTCAGTCTGAGACAGGGGTCATAATGCAAAGGTTAAAAACTCATAATATAAAAACTAAAAAAATGATAGCTATGATAGCTTTTATAGGCATATTAGTGATGATATTAGTATTTATAGCCGTAGGATGCAGTGATACCTAACAACCTCATAATGCGGTGTCCGCTGCGCCGGGGTAAACCCAGCTTTTTTGATACAGTGGATTATTTCCTCCAGCGGCACCCGGTTGGTTACACCGGCCGCTCGCACTACGTTTTCTTCTAACATGGTACTACCAAAATCATTAGCACCAAAAAATAAAGCTATTTGAGCAATTTTTGCTCCTTGGGTCACCCAAGAAGACTGGATATTAGGTACATTATCCAGCATCAATCGAGACACGGCCAGTGTTTTTAAATATTCTACCCCAGCGGTAGCTTGTCCGCCCAAATCAGTATTGCCGGGTTGGTAACTCCAAGGTATAAAAGCGGTAAAGCCGCCCGTTTTATCTTGCAGTTCTCGCACTCTAATCATGTGCAGCACCCGTTCTTCTAATGATTCAATATGACCAAACATCATGGTAGCAGTAGATTTGATGCCTAAACGGTGGGCACATTCCATCACGTTCATCCACTGTTGCCAAGTTATTTTATCCGGACTGATTATTTGGCGGACCCGGTCAACTAGTATCTCTGCACCACCACCAGGCAGTGAATCAAGACCGGCTGCTTTTAACTGCTTTAAAACATTTTCTATCGATAAGCCGGATGTTTCCGCCATGTAGGCTACTTCCGGCGGTGAAAATGAATGGATATGGATGTGATAACGTTCTTTAATCGAACGCAACAGGTCTAAATAATAATCTAAGCCTAGTTGGGGATGCAAACCACCTTGAATTAATACCGCCGTGCCACCTACAGCCAGCGTTTCTGCTATTTTCTTAAAAATTTCTTGTTGGGATAAAATATAAGCATCATTATCGTTTTCTTGACGGTAAAAAGCACAGAATTTACACTGACAACGACAAACATTAGTGTAATTAATGTTGCGATCAATGACAAAGGTCACTGTTTTTTGAGGATGCAGTCGCTGCCTGATAACGTTGGCAGCCTGACCGAGCAAGGTTAAGTCTGCCTTAGCTAAAAGAGCAGTACCCTCTTTTAGATTTAGGCGCTCAGCGCGCAATGTTTTTTCGATAATGGTAGTAATGTCACTAGTCAATTTTCCCACTCCAAATATTCAAGCGCACCCGGTCTTCAAGCAAGCCGCTTTTATACGCATAGTCATAAAAAGTCTGTAAAGCACGTTGATGTTCTGGATCAAATCCATATTCGATGGTTTTAAAATACTCTACCAATATATTTTGTGGCAATTCTGTTTTACGCCCGGCTATCTCTATCAAAGCAGGCAAGTTTTTTAACCCCCATAATTTAGATTGGTATAAAGTTTCGGCAATTGCCGTCACTTGTGCCGGGTGAGCATCAGCAAACTGCCGGCGCACAACCCAAATAGCATAAACCATTTTTTTATTAGTAAACTGTTTCCATGCTGCACCCAAATCAGTAATTATATCTAGTAATTTTTCATTTTTTATTTGCTGGTTGGCTAGCATAGCAGCATCCCCAATTAACAGGAGAGCGTCTGCATTAGCGGGCAGGTGCTCAAAACCCGGTTCTACCGTAATATATTCTGCTGCCACATGATAGTAATGCTCAAAAAGTATTTTTAAAAGAGTCACCGCAGTTGCCGATGACGAAGTTAAAGCTATCAGTTTACCTTCTAATTCAGTCACCGGTAAACGACTGAACAAAAAAATACTACCCACTTCACCATCAGCACTAATAGACAAGTTCGGTAAAATATAGCACTGGTCAGCATGGCGGGCATACTCAATCGAAGAAATCGGCGTAATATCTAATTCTCCTGCTAAAAACAGCTTATTTAATTGTACCGGTAGTCCTTTGATTAATTCAGCTTTCAGCGGCAGTTGGCGCTCTTCGATAGCCTGATAAACAGGCATACAATTGATGTAATCTACCTGACCTAGCCGGAGTTTAGTCATCAAAACCATCCCCTTCCGAACACATACTCTAAATTACAGCCAATAACGTAAAAATAAACATAACCACACTTAAAACACCGTTCCAAGTAAAAAATGCTGCCCCGCTGCGAGATAAATCATTTGGTTTTATCAGCCAGTGTTCATAGCCCAAAATAGCTGCCGCAATCGCCACTCCTATAAAATAAAATGTCCCTAACTCTAGCAGCATGCCGGTAGTCAATAAAAACACCAAGGCGCTAATATGAAATAATACTGCTATAATCAAAGCAATTTTAATACCAAAACGAGCCGGGATAGCATGAATACCGTGTTGTCTATCAAAATTATAGTCATCACAGGCATAGATAATGTCAAAACCAGCCACCCAAAACATCACTGCCAAACCGAGCAAAACAGGCTCCCATGCCAAAGCACCGGCAATAGCTATCCAAGCACCTAAAGGTGCTAAAGCCAAAGTAGCTCCTAAAAACAAGTGACAACCCCAAGTAAAACGCTTGGTATAGGGGTAAATCACCAGCATAGCCACTGCCACCGGAAAGAGTTGCAACGCCAAAGTACTCAATTGGGAGGTTGCTAAAAGCAAAATCGCAACCGATACCGCCACATATACCCATACTTCCATTGCTGACAACAAGCCTTTGGGCAACGCCCGGTTAGCAGTACGGGGATTTTTAGCATCAATATGGCGGTCAATAAGCCGGTTTAATGACATTGCTGCTGTTCTGGCGCTAACCATAGCCAAGGTGATCCACAATAGATTGCTAGCAGTGGGTATGCTTTGTTCTACCAACAAAGCCCCGGTATAAGCAAAGGGTAAGGCAAAAATGGTATGCTCAAATTTAATCATTTCTAAAAATACCCGGAATTTATTGATCAACATCTTACTTGAAACCATATTGCTGCCACTTTTTATCCACCATATCCTTAATTTCTGCCGCCATTTTAATGATCGGCGGCCATTCTCTGGTGTGACCTTCTTCCGGTCCTTTTTTGGTAGCATCAAAACCCATTTTAGAGCCATAATGCGGCAAGGGCGAAGAATGATCCAAGGCATCCAACGGTCCGTCTACAATCATTACATCCCGTTTAGCATCAATATTGTTAAATACATAAAACATTACTTCTGAAAAATTCTGCACATCTACATCTTCATCCACTACAATAATTAACTTTGCTAAGGCCATCAAACCAATCCCCCACAGGGCACACATCACTTTTTTAGCTTGACCGGGGTAGCGTTTGCGAATGGAAACTATCACGCAATTGTGAAATGTTCCTTCCGGCGGCATGTTCAAATCTACAATCTCTGGCAATTGCATCTTTAACAAAGGCAAAAAAATGCGTTCTGTCGCCTTACCCATAAAAACATCTTCTTGCACTGGTTTGCCAACTATGGTAGCCGGGTAAATAGCCTCCCGCCGGTGAGTAATACATGTGATATGAAATACCGGATACTGGTCAGCCAGCGAATAATAACCGGTATGATCACCAAAGGGTCCTTCCAATCTAGTTTCATCAGGATCAACATAGCCCTCTAAGATTATTTCCGCTTGAGCCGGCACGGCAATATCAACTGTTTCACATTTAACCATTTCGACCGGCTCTTTACGTAAAAATCCGGCTAATAACATTTCATCAAATCCAGGTGGCAGTGGTGCGGTAGCGCTGTAAATTGTAGCCGGATCACCACCTAAAGCCACCGCTACCTCTAATCGTTGAGATTTAGTTTTGCTTTTGTCCAAATGAGCTTTACCGGTTTTATGCAAATGCCAGTGCATGCCGGTTTCGGTGCTGTTAAATACTTGCATCCGGTACATACCCACATTGCGTTTGCCGGTTTCCGGATCAACAGTGAAAACTAACGGTAAAGTAATAAATGGTCCCCCGTCATCAGGCCAGCACTTTAAAACCGGTATTTTAGTTAAATCTAGATCATCGCCTTTAATAATCACTTCTTTTACCGGTCCGTTTTTTACCGTTTTAGGTAAAAAAGAAGTTAATTGGGCTAGCTTCGGTAGTGCTTTCAGCTTATTGATCAAACCGGCAGGCATCTCCGGCGGTTGCAAAAAACTCATAATTTCCCGGCCAATATCATCTAAATCATTTACTCCCAAAGCCATTTGCATGCGTTCGATGCTACCCATTAAATTGGTAACCACCGGCATATCGTAGCCTTTTACATTTTCAAAAAATAATGCCGGACCGCCAGCTTTAGTCACCCGGTCAGTTATTTCCGTAATTTCCAATTCAACACTGACCTCTGTTTTAATTCTTTTTAATAATCCCTTTTCTTCCAAAGTTTTTATAAATTCTCTCAAATCTTTATAAGCCATAAAGTAATCCCCCCGAACTAGATTTTAACTTTTAGAACATCCTCTTTTAGTGCGTGTTCGAAAAGTATGTTTGTGGTAAAAACCCCCCTCCCCGCACCCTT
>JAJOKO010000098.1 GCA_021129825.1 Desulfotomaculum sp.
ATTATTCACAGGCATTTTTTTTTGGGGGCAGATATCGTTCCTTTTCACTATAGATACAACCACAATATTGTTGGCGATAATGTCCAGTTGTTTTGGCTTTGGTATAAGCATCCTTAAAACCGGGACGAAAGTCTACATAATAAAAAGAAACACCATATTTAGCCGCTGCTGCTGCCCCGGCGGCTTGGATCGATTCGTGTTTTTGGAAAGGGCTTACTAACAATGTGGTCGTAAAAGCATCGAATTTTCCCCGGCGAGCCAATTGAGCAGTGCGGTTTAACCTCATCGCATAACAATACCGACAACGATTAGCTTCCCGATGGACTACGTTTTGCAAAAAACCTTCCAAGTCATAATCAGCTTCTATAATCACTTTTAGTTTTTCGTTTGCAGCAAACCACTGGAAGTTTTCTTTTCGCTTTTGCCACTCGGTACAGGGGTGGATATTAGGGTTGTAAAAGTGACCAATAATATTAAACCCTTCATTACGCAAATATGCCAGCGGATAAATCGTACACGGACCACAGCAAGTATGCAATAAAATTTTAGTTAAGCCCATAGTCGCTCCTGATCATCACCCGGAACTTGTTTTTTTATTCCCAAATATTGATAAGCTAACGGGGTAACCACCCGCCCGCGTGGTGTTCGATCCAACAAGCCCTGTTGTAATAAATACGGTTCTAACACATCTTCCACTGTACCCGGTTCTTCGCCGGTAACTGCTGCCAGTGTATCTAAACCGACCGGTCCGCCGCCAAATTTTTCAATGATCGCTCGCAACAAGCGGTGATCGGAGCGATCCAGCCCGTGAGTATCCACTTCTAAAAATTGCAAGGCCTCATCAGCTACTTCAGTTGTAATTACCCCTTTGACTTTTACCTGGGCATAATCACGCACTCGTTTCAATAATCTGTTAGCAATCCGGGGCGTACCCCGGGAACGCCGGGCAATTTCGGCCGCCCCACCAGATGCCAGTGCAATATTTAAAATGGTCGCCGAACGGCGCAGTATTTCAGCCAGTTCTGCCGGGGTATAAAATTCTAACCGGCTAATTACACCAAAGCGGTCTCTTAACGGCGAAGTAATTAAGCCGGCCCGGGTAGTAGCCCCGATCATGGTGAACTTTGGTAAATCAAGGCGAATAGACCGCGCCCCGGGACCTTTGCCAATAATAATATCCAGCGCAAAATCTTCCATAGCCGGGTAAAGCACTTCTTCCACCGTACGGCTTAAACGGTGAATTTCATCTATAAACAGGATATCGCCGGGATTAAGATTAGTCAGTATTGCCGCCAAGTCACCGGGGCGTTCAATCGCCGGGCCAGAGGTAACCCGGATGCTTACTCCCATTTCGTGGGCAATAATGCCGGCTAAAGTAGTCTTACCCAACCCGGGCGGACCGAATATCAGCACATGATCCAGCGATTCTCCCCGTTGTAGGGCTGCTTTAATAAATACATCTATCATTTCTTTCGCTTTTTGTTGCCCAATATATTCCGTTAACCGCCTTGGTCGGATACCAGGTACACCGTTATTTTTAGCGTTAAGCTGGTCTTCCGGCTTGGCAACAGCAGAAACAAGGCGCTGGTCTGTACTTTTTAGATTATCTCTTTGAATCATAATTATCAACCGAACCCCTCTGAATTGATGGGGACATTCCACGATTTTGTGGTGTGTCCCCTATCCTCTCTAGCAGTGTTGAATCAAAATTTTTACGCCAATACCGATCAAAATAAGCCCACCGGCTATTTCAATTTTGTTGCCGGCAAACCGTCCAAATCGATTACCAATAAAAACAGCGGCAAAAGATAACCCCCATGTGACCACACCAATGATGATTACCGGCACCAAAATAGCCGTTTGTAAAAGGGCAAAACTAATGCCTACCGCTAAGGCATCAATACTGGTAGCAATTGCCAATAACAACAAAACATAATTATTAAGCGGGTTTTTTTCTACATTAGATGTTTTTTTAGTAGCTTCGTAAATCATTTTACAGCCAATAAAACTAAGCAAGCCAAAAGCAACCCAATGAGCGCTGCTGGAAGTAAAATCCTCAAAACCAAGCCCCATCAGCCAGCCGATTACCGGCATCAACATTTGAAATAAACCAAAAAACAGGGCAATTTTAAACGCATCACTAATTCTTAAATTTTTTATCGTTAAACCGCTCACAATCGATACAGCCACAGCATCCATCGCTAACCCGAATGCTATCATGATAATCGTAATTAAATCCATGCCCCACCAACTCTTAAAGCATTTCTATAAATATTCAATAGACAGTATACCTTCCTTAGTTTGTTCATTATAGCACCCCCACCCTCTTTTTGTCTAATAATACCTATCAACATAACTCTAGCTGATTTTTTAATTCTTTTGATCTAGTTCTTTATCTGGTTCTCCTTTAAATTCTCCTTTTGTAAAAATTTTCACTACAAAAAACAGACCTAATACCAAAGCTAAAAAATCCGCTAAAGGCATGGCAATCCATACTCCCAAGCTACCGTATAATCCAGAAAGAATAACTAACAACGGAATAAAAAATACAACTTGTCGCGCTATAGCCACAATAGCAGCTTCCTTTGCTCTGCCCAGCCCTATAAATAAAGCTATTGTAGTTGTGAAATAGATATAGCCCAAAAATATGGCACACAAAATTCTGAAATAGGGGATACCCATGTTTACTAAACTGGCATCAGTTATAAACCAGCTCAGGATCATGCCGGGAAAAGCCATGAAAAGCGCCCATATTGCCGTGGAAAACACTAAACCGATCATTGAAAATTGCTTATAAGCAGTGATTACTCTTTTGAATTTTTTAGCTCCGTAACTTACTCCTACTAATGGTTGTAGCCCTTGTCCCAGACCCCAGATAGCGATAAAAGCAAATGTAAACGCTCTATAAGCTGCTCCCATTAATACTACATGTTCATTCCCACCGTAGTGCTGCAACGCTCTAAATAATAATACTTGTTGCCCGGCAGCCATTAAGACCATAATCATCTGGGAACTCCCTACTTTAAGGATTGGCGGCAAAATTGATTTTTCTAGTTTCAGTCTGGTTTTTTGCAAAGAAATAATGCTTTTGCCACTGGCAAAATAATGCAGTTGAATGATTACTAAAACTGCTTGGGCTATGATCGTCGCTACTGCGGCCCCTTCAATGCCCATACCTAAAACTGCAATAAATATTGGATTAAGGATGATATTCAAAAGACCGGCAGCCCCTAAAAAAATCATAGCTGTCTTCATTTTACCTTCACCACGAATTAAAAAGTTCATCGCCGGTCCCAAGGCTGCAAAAATCATCCCCAGAGAGAGCACTTTCACATATGCTACTGCCAGTTCATGTACCAAGCCTCTCCCACCCACAAAATACATAATCCAATCGGCATTTGTATAAACAATAACTGCAAATATTCCTGAAAGCATCACCGTAATTACTGCCATATTACCTAATAGTTTATCAATTGTTTTTTGATCTTTGGCCCCAATCGCTATTGAAAGTAGCGACATCGAACCACTACCGACTAACATCAGGATTCCTTGATTAACTAATACCACTATATAGGCTAGGGCTACTGCACCTACAGCTTCCTTGCCAATCAGTTGACCAACAAAAACGGCATCCATCAAATTGTACAATCCGACTACAATCATCCCCAACATACCAGGGATTGCTAATTTCTTGAATAACTGCCACATGCTCAAGTTCAATAATTCTTCTCTTTCCTGATGTTCATTGGGTTTCAAAACATCCCCTTCTTTCGTTTGATAATGCTAATTGCAAATTTTTAATTAGCAATCTTCCAACCCTTTGCTTTTTCTCTTCTGCCCCAATAATCGCTATATATCCCGGTGGCTTGAATCAATTGATCGTGCGTACCGCGCTGGACAATTTCTCCCTGGTCTAAAACCAGTATTTGGTCTGCTGCCTTGATAGTGGAAAGTTTATGGCTAATCATAATTACTGTTTTATCCCGAACTAATTCATTGATGGCGTTTTGAGTGATTAATTCATTTTCCGGGTCCATATTGGCAGTGGCTTCATCAAGTAAAATCACCGGGGCATCTTTTAAAAAAGCCCGGGCAATTGATATCCGCTGTTTTTCGCCCCCTGAAAGTTTGCCGCCCCCTTCTCCGACCATGGTTTCATATTCATCTGTAAATTTGATGATAAATTGATGGCAGTTGGCTTTTTGGGCAGCGATAATAACCTCTTCTTTGGTAGCATCTTGTTTGCCCATTTTGATATTGTTTAAAATGGTGTCGTTAAACAGGTAGATATCCTGAAAGACGATAGAAATATTACCCAACAGCTCTGCCGTCTGAACATCTTTGATATTAATACCACCGATTTTAATGATCCCTTCTTGGATATCCCACATGCGCGCAATTAAATTGGTGATTGTAGTTTTGCCGCTGCCGGAGGGTCCTATTAGAGCGGTGATGGTATTTGCCGGGGCAGAAAAATTGATGTTTTTAAGCACCTGCTCTTGTTCATAAGCAAAGTTAACATTATTAAATTCAATATCGAAATGTGCTATTTTTCGGTCCGCTGTTGTTTCCAACAAGGGTTCATTTTCATAAATATTATTCACTCTTGTTAAACCGGCATTACCATGTTTAATTATTACGGTATCCCCCGCCAGTTCTTGGAACGAAAGATAAAGTCTTAAAGCCGCCATTAAAAACAGTAAATACAGGGCTAAACTAAGATCTCCCCGGACAATAAGCAAATAAGCCCCCAGGATCATCACCAAGATAAAACCAATATCTACTGCCAGTTGGTAAACTACTAATTTAGGAATAGCCATTTTTTCTATTTTCAGGTTTTGCTCCTTAAAATCGGTTATGGCTTGCTGATACTTTTTTAAGCTGGTAGCAGATTGACCAAATGTTTTAACTTCTTTAATGCCGCTGGCATATTCTACGACAGCATCAGAAACACGTCCCTGGATGTCTTGCCGCTTTAATAATTCTGTTTCTGCCATGTTCATCACTTTAAACAGCATGTAAAACGCCACCGGCATGGCAATAAACATAGCGATGGTCATACGCCAATCGATGATTATAAGTACTACCAAAAACAGTGCTGCCAGCACTAAAATCCCGACACTTTTACCAAATATCCGGGGCAGAAATTCAATACTCCGGACCGATTCCGTTAAAGTATGACTTAATTCCCCGGCGCTTTTTTTGTTAAAAAAGCCCATCGGTAGTCTTCTGATATGATCACCTAATTTAATCCGTTCTTGGGCTAAAATTAAATACTCTTTCAGATTAAGGGCATATTTTTGAATAGTATCCATCGTATAAGCTAATACTAGGCAAAGTAAAAATGCTAACACATAATAAATAGCTAACTGCTGGGAAAGAGTACCAGCTAACAAATCTCTGATGGTCAGGTAAATTACCCCAAAAGCACTGCCTAAAAAGATCATTTCCAAGATTTTTAATAAAACTGTTTTATAAAGTAAACCGCTTTGGGCTCCGTATAACTCAAATAATTTTTTAAACATTTACGCCACCTCCGGTTAAATTTAATTCTTTTGATCTAACATGCGTTTCCCACATATTTTTGTAGGTGCCGGATGCTGCTAAAAGTTCCGGATGCTGACCGTGTTGGGCAATCTGACCGTTTTCAATCAAGATAATTTTATTGACATCCACAATGGTTGATAAATTGTGGGCAATCACAATTACAGTTTTATTTTTAACCAGCTTAGAAATGGCAGTTTGGATTTTATCTTCATTTTTAGGGTCAGCGGCAGAAGTAGCTTCGTCAAAGATGATCACCGGGGCATCTTTTAATATCGCCCTGGCAATAGCAATCCGTTGTTTTTCGCCGCCGCTTAATTTCGTGCCTCGCTGCCCGGCAACAGTAGCATAACCATTGGGCAGTTGCATTATAAAATCATGGCACTGGGCCGCTTGGGCCGCCGCTATTATTTCTTCATCACTGGCGCCGGCTTTACCAAAACGAATATTGTCCTTAATAGAAACATTGAATAAAAATACATCTTGAAAAACTAACGAAATCATCGCCATCAATTTTACGGTAGCGATATTTTTAATGTTGACGCCCCCGATCTTGATCTCGCCGGCACCGGCATCCCAAAAACGCGGGATTAACTTGGCTACCGTCGTTTTCCCGGCACCGGAAGGGCCTACCAGGGCGGTTATTTCGTTTTGTTTAGCTGTAAAGGATACTTGATTTAAAATTTGTTGCTTCTCGTAAGCAAAATCCACGTTAATAAATTCAATAGTATAATCAACCGGATTTTGTGAAATTTCTGGTTCTACCAGGCTTTTTTCGCTAAGTAGTTGGTGGATTTCTTGCTCCCCCTTGGCTAATAGATCAAGCATACTCATAAATTGCATAATTTTCATTAATGGTTGTGAATAGCCCAACCCGATCAGCAAAAATAAAATAAACATCTCCAGTGCTAAAGTGCCAGTGAGGTAAAAGAACATGCCTACCGGAAAGATTAGCACTACCCCGGAGCTGATTAGCACTGTGACCACATTAAAATATTTAAAAGTAGCCCGGCCCCAATCTGCTTCAAACCGACCATATTCAAGACAAGCATCACTTAGTTTTTTATAGGAAGAGGCGGTGAGCGCAAAGGCTTTAATTACCTGCATGCCGTTAGTGTATTCAATAATAGCGGTATTCATTTTTAAAAGCAGTCTCTGGTATTTAGGTATTAAAATATTACTGCCTTTAAATGTTAAACTGTAGAAAATAAATATTAGCGGTATGATGGCGATAGTTACCAAAGCCATGCGCCAATCCATAAAGAATAAAAAGATGGTGGTAACTATCGGCAAGGTTAACGCTCCAATAATTTCCGGCACATTATGGGCAATATATAACTCTAATTTTTCAACATCCTCGTTGATGGTCTTTTTTGTAGCACCTAAGTCTTTTTTGGCAAAATAGCCTAGTGGTAAAGTCAGTAACTTTTCGGCTATTTGCACCCTGAGTTTATATAGTATTTCAAATGCGGCTCGGTGCGACATGCTGGTAGCGGCGGCAAAAAAAGTAATCTTGATAATTATAGCTACCATGGCAATCAAAGCATAATTGATGATTTGATCCAGTTGCGGGTTGACTTTAGTTAATTCGACCAACACCTTGTAAACCATATAATAAGGCACTATCGAAATTGTAAAACTAAGCATCGCCAAAATAATAGCAACAATCATTTTATTGCTTTCGGTCAAGCATAATTTGGTCAGTCGCTTCATAGAAGCTCCCATTCCAGCCATTATTTCTCCTCCCTCTATAAAATAAATTTTTCTTGCATTTACTCACTCATTCTTAGAATTA
>JAJOKO010000118.1 GCA_021129825.1 Desulfotomaculum sp.
GCCCTCTGCGGAGGGCGCGGAAAGAGTGGGGTTAGACTTTCCGAGAGAATTCTATTGTTGCCAAGGGGTGATGGATGTGTTACCTAAAAAGAGCATTAAAGATGTTGATGTTAAAGGAAAACGAGTATTGGTGCGAGTAGATTTTAATGTACCGTTAAAAGATGGTGTGATTACAGATGATACCCGTATTAAAGCGGCTTTACCGACTATTGAATATTTAATAAAACAAGACGCCAAGGTGATTTTGGTTTCTCATTTGGGGCGACCTAAAGGACAGGTGCAGGATAAATTACGTCTGGATCCGGTGGCGCGGCGACTGGGCGAGTTGTTAACAAAAAAGGTGCCAAAAGTTGATGATTGTATTGGTGATGTAGCGCAACAAGCTGTTTTAAAAATGCAACCGGGCGAGGTATTGTTGTTGGAGAATGTACGTTTTTATACCGCAGAAACTGAAAATGAGCCGCAATTTGCCAAACAATTAGCCGGGTTGGCGGAATTATTTGTCAATGATGCTTTTGGTACAGCTCACCGGGCGCACGCTTCTACTACCGGGGTGACCATGTATTTACCAGCGGTAGCCGGTTTTCTGATGCAAAAAGAGTTAGCTATGTTGGGTCAGACTTTAGAAACACCGCGTGTTCCTTTTGTAGCAGTTATCGGTGGGGCGAAAATATCTGATAAAATTGGCGTTATTGAAGAATTGCTGAATAAAGTACAGATATTAATAATTGGCGGCGGCATGGCCAATACTTTTTTGAAGGCTCAAGGGATTAATGTGGGCAAATCACTGGTAGAAGATGACAAACTTAATTTAGCTAAAAAATTATTACAGCAAGCTACTGATAACAAAGTAGCACTATTATTACCAACGGATGCAGTAGTAGCTCCAGCACTGGATGCGGTCACCGCTGTTAAAACCGTGCCGGTGGAACAGGTGCCAGATGACTACATGATCTTAGACATTGGTCCCCAAACGGCCCAAAAATTTGCCGCGGTATTGGAAAAAGCCGGTACAGTGGTTTGGAATGGTCCGATGGGTGTATTTGAACAAGCTGCTTTTGCCAAAGGGACTGAAACAGTAGCTACAGCATTAGCCCAGTCTGATGCGGTTAGTATTGTGGGTGGTGGAGATTCAGCGGCAGCGGTCCAAAAAATGGGAGTAGCGGACGGTATCAGTCATATCTCTACCGGTGGTGGAGCCGCATTAGAGTTTTTAGAAGGTAAAGAATTGCCTGGAGTAATGGCGTTGAGTGATAAGTGAGAAGGTGGTGATTAGTATTGCGCAAACCAATGATTGCCGGAAACTGGAAAATGAACAAAACTATCCCGCAAGCGGTTGAATTCACCAAAGAGTTGGTGGGATTGACAACCGGTACAAAAGCAGAAGTGGTTCTATGTCCTGCCTTTACTACTTTACCGGCAGTAGTAGAAGCAGCCCGGGGAACAAATATTGCGGTAGGAGCTCAAAATTTGCATTGGGAAGAATCGGGAGCCTTTACAGGTGAAATATCAGCGGTGATGTTAAAAGATACCGGTTGCCGTTATGTATTGGTGGGGCATTCAGAACGCCGCCAATATTTCGGTGAAATTGATGAAACAGTAAATAAAAAAGTAAAAGCAGCTTTAAAATATGAATTATTACCAATCATTTGTGTTGGTGAAACATTGCAACAGCGGGAAGCCGGTAGCACGGAACAGCTGGTTGGAAATCAAATCAAAGCAGCGCTAGAAGGCTTAGATGCTGAAACGGTATCCAAGTTGATAGTAGCTTATGAACCGGTATGGGCTATTGGTACTGGCAAAACAGCATCTGATACAGATGCTCAAAAAGTAATTGCTTATATCCGTAGTGTAATCCAAACTCAGGTTGGCGTGTACGCCGAAGCAGTTCGGATTTTGTACGGTGGCAGTGTAAAACCGGCTAATATTACCGGGTTAATGTCTCAACCGGATATTGACGGTGCGCTGGTGGGGGGAGCTAGTTTAGAAGCAGCGAGTTTTGCAGGCATTATTCAGGGGGTGTAAAGATGGTGAAAGGAATAGTAGTGCGCATGATTATTAAAGCTGTTTACAAAGTAGTAGCTAAAGTAGTAATGCGTAAATTGATTAGAAGGTGATAAAGCGAAAAGCGAGAAATAATGTAGGGGCAGACCTATGTGTCTGCCTGCCCGGGTAAGGAGGAGTTATTTTTGAGTATGCGGGTTAAGCCTTTGGTATTAATCATATTAGATGGTTGGGGTGTTTGCCCTAAACAGCAAGGTAACGCAGTAGCTTTAGCGGATACGCCTAATATGGACCATTATTTTAAAAATTACCCGCATACTACCTTGGTGGCATCAGGAGAAGCTGTTGGTTTACCTGCTGGTCAAATGGGCAACTCTGAGGTTGGTCACCTCAACATTGGTGCGGGGCGAGTAGTCTACCAAGAACTGACCCGTATTACTAGGGATATTCGCAATGGCAGCTTTTTTAAAAACAAAGCACTTTTGGCGGCAGTGCGTTTTGCCAAAAAAAACAACAAGGCTTTACATTTGATGGGGTTACTGTCAGATGGGGGGGTGCATAGTCATCTAGAGCATCTTTTGGCTTTGTTGGAAATGGTTCGGCAAGAAAAACATAAGCAAGTTTATATTCATGCTTTTTTGGATGGACGGGATGTTCCGCCGGCCAATGCCCAAAAATACATAATTTTATTAGAGCAAAAATGCGCCGAACTGGGGATAGGGCAGATTGTAACGGTAACCGGTCGCTATTATGCGATGGATCGTGATACCCGCTGGGAACGCACTGAAAAAGCATACCGGGCGATGGTGTTGGGAGAAGGCTACCAGGCAACAACTGCTGAAAAAGCATTGGTAGCAGCGTATCAGCGGGGTGAAACGGATGAGTTTGTGCAACCGGCAGTAATCGTAAACACCGGTGGCAAACCGTTAGCCACAATAGTTGATGGGGATGCAGTTATTTTTTATAATTTTAGGCCAGACCGGGCTAGGCAAATCACCAGAGCTTTGATAGATGCGAAATTCACCTATTTCCAGCGACCGGATGCACACCCGAAAATAAATTATACCGGTATGACCTTGTATGACAGAAATTTTGCTGTGCCGGTAGCATTTAAAGCCCAAAAATTAGTTAATACTTTAGGGGCAGTGCTAAGCAAAAATAATATTAAGCAATTGCGACTGGCGGAAACAGAAAAATATGCGCACGTTACCTTTTTTTTCAACGGGGGAGTAGAAGCACCTTATCCCGGCGAAAAAAGGGTGTTGATTTCCTCGCCACAAGTAGCTACTTATGACCTCAAGCCAGAGATGAGTGCTTGTGAAGTGGCTGCTGCATTTATAGAACAACTACAAAAAGATCAGTTTCAAGTAGCCATTATTAATTATGCCAATGCTGATATGGTGGGGCATACCGGGGTACTGAGGGCAACTATTAAAGCGGTAGAAACGGTAGATAGTTGTTTGGGGCGGGTAGTAGACAATATTTTAGAGCGAGATGGAACGGTGCTGGTAACTGCTGATCATGGTAATGCTGAAAGGATGCTTGATGATACAGGCGGGGTAGTTACCGCCCACACTATTAATCCGGTGCCGTTTATACTGGTTAATAATAAATTGCACCAAGCTAAATTGCAAACGGGGCGGCTAGAAGACATTGCCCCGACTATGTTGGAGTTGTTGGGTATTGCAAAGCCATCAGAAATGACCGGAAAAACTTTAATTAAGAATAATTAGCTGATCGCTAAATTAAAAAGGAGTGACTAAAATTATGTCCACGATAATAACAGACGTATACGCGCGGCAGATTATGGATTCTAGAGGCAACCCGACTGTAGAAGTAGATGTAATGCTGGAAGATGGTACGTTGGGACGGGCGGCAGTTCCTTCCGGAGCATCAACTGGTGTCCACGAGGCAGCAGAACTAAGAGATGGCGATAATAACTATTATTTGGGTAAAGGAGTTACTAAAGCGGTTGAAAATGTCAATACTATTATTGCACCGGAAATATTAGAGATGGACGCTACCGACCAGTTGGGTATTGATCAAATAATGATTGAATTAGACGGTACGCCTAATAAAAGCAAACTAGGTGCTAATGCTATCTTAGGAGTATCACTGGCTGTAGCCAAGGCGGCAGCAGAATCTTTAAAACTACCATTATACCAGTATTTAGGTGGGGTTAATGCTAAAGAATTACCACTGCCAATGCTGAATATTTTAAACGGCGGTCAACATGCTGATAATAACGTAGATATTCAGGAATTCATGGTGATGCCGGTTAAAGCACAAAGTTTTGCTGAGGCGTTGCGTACCGGGGCAGAAATATTTCATCATTTAAAAAAAGTATTAAAGCAAAAAGGATTAAATACCTCTGTGGGTGATGAAGGCGGTTTTGCACCCAACTTGAGTTCTAATCAAGCAGCTTTAGAAGTGATTGTAGAAGCGATAGTTGCTGCTGGCTATAAACCTGGTGAAGAGATCATGTTGGCACTTGATGTGGCTGCTACCGAATTATATCAAGATGGTAAATATGTTTTAGCAGGTGAAGGGACAACTAAAACCGCCGCAGAAATGGTGGAATTCTATGAACAACTGGTAGACAATTTCCCGATTATATCTATTGAAGATGGGTTAGATGAAGATGATTGGGATGGTTGGAAAATGCTTACCGAACGACTGGGGCATAAAGTGCAAATAGTAGGTGATGATCTTTTTGTTACTAATACCGAACGATTAAAGCAGGGAATTGCTACTCAAACAGCTAACTCTATTTTGGTAAAAGTAAATCAAATCGGCACTCTAACGGAAACATTAGATTGCATTGAACTAGCTAAACGGGCTGGCTATACCGTAGTAGTATCACATCGTTCCGGCGAAACAGAAGATGCTACGATAGCAGATATAGCGGTGGCGACAAATGCTGGGCAAATAAAAACCGGTGCCCCTTCACGCAGTGACCGGGTAGCTAAATATAATCAGTTATTGCGCATAGAAGAAGAATTGGGTCGTTTTGGTCAATTTAAAGGTAAAAAAGTATTTTATAATCTTTAAAAAAGTATGTTTTTCATTAATTAAATTGTTACTTTAGATATGATGTGTTATAATGGCTTGTGAAATTGTGATTTTGTCAGGAGGTGGCTTTGTTGTTAGAAGGTATATTTATTGGTTTACAAGTATTAATTGCGCTCGGTGTGATTGCAACAGTTTTATTACAGGCTGGTAAAAGTGCTGGTTTGTCTGGTGCTATAGCCGGGGGTGCAGAAACATTATTTGGCAAGAAAAAAGGATTAGATAGTAAATTAGCCCGGATAACCGTGATATTAGCGGTGACTTTTGGCTTTTTAGCCGTGATAACGGAGTTTGTTTGGTAGTAATTTAATTTTTGCACAAAAAATAAAAAAATAGCCACGAAAAACACGAAATAGCACGAGATTACACAAAAAAGTGCTAAAAAATGAATTTAATTGTAAAGAACCTCAAGATTTAAAATTTTTTATTTCGTGTCTTTCGTGGCTAATAATTTTTCTAATGGTTACAGACACGACTATTTTTAACTGGGTGCGACCTTGTGCAATTTAGCACAAGCTTAAATAAAATTATTCTACTAGGAGGAATGTTAATGTCTGTTTATGTTGTTGGTCACAAAAACCCTGATTCTGATTCAGTATGTGCTGCTATTGCTTTGGCTGATTTGAAAACTAAGTTAGGTGTGGAAACTATCCCTGTTGCTCAAGGTGAACTCAACCCGGAATCAGCGTTTATTTTAGGTAAATTTGGTGTTGTTGCTCCGGCAGTAATGACCAGTGGTGCTGGCAAAAAAGTAATGTTGGTAGACCATTCTGATCTTTCCCAAAGCTTGGATGATTTGGCAGATGCTAAAATTATAGGCATTGTTGATCATCATAAATTGGGTGATGTAACTACTCCCAACCCGTTGGAAGCATGGATTTGGCCGGTAGGTTGCACATGTACCGTGGTTAAAGCAATGTATGATTATTTTGGTGTAGAAATCCCTAGAAATATTGCCGGGATTATGCTCTGTGCCATCTTGAGTGATACAGTTATCTTTAAATCGGCTACATGTACTGATAAAGACAAAGAAGTGGCGGAAGCTTTGGCCAAAATTGCCGGAGAATCAGATTTACAAGCCTTAGGCATGGAGATGTTTAAAGTAAAGTCGGCAGTGGATGGAACGCCAACCCGGGATTTAGTATTCCGTGACTTTAAAGATTTTAATATGAATGGCAATAAAGTAGGTATTGGACAACTGGAAGTAGTAGATTTAGCGATTTTAGACGGTGTAAAGGCAGACTTGGAAAAAGAAATTCAAGTAGTTAAAAGTGAAGGCAGACATTCTGTATTTTTGCTTTTAACTGATATTATGAAAGAAGGATCAGAAATGCTGGTTGTATCAGATGATGGTGCTATTGTAGAAAAAGCTTTTGGCAAGGCAACTGAAAACGGAAAAGTTTGGTTGGATGGAGTTATGAGTCGTAAAAAACAGGTAGTGCCGAACTTAGAAAAAGCTTTTGCTAGTTAAGTAAATAAATAATTGCTTAACTGTTGAAGTGCATTAATATTACATTAAAACAAGGGCTTGGTTTAAACCAGTCCTTGTTTTTTTGCCAAACTGGTAATACTGTGTTATAATACGTTTTACACTATTTATATTGGAGTGTAAAAAGTGATGGCTAAAAAAAAGACAAACAACCGGGCGATAATTGAAAACCGTAAAGCAAGATATAATTATCAAATATTGGATACTCAAGAAACTGGGATTGTGCTTGCAGGCACCGAGGTGAAATCATTAAGAGCGGGTAAAGCCAATTTACAAGACAGTTATGCCCGTATTGAAAACGGTGAATTATTGCTGTATAATATGCACATCAGTCCTTATGAGCAAGGTAATAGGTTTAATCATGAACCTAAAAGAACCCGGAAGCTATTAATGCACAAGCACGAAATAAATCGCTTGGCGGGAGAAGTTAAAGAAAAAGGATTATCATTAATACCATTGAGGGTATATTTTAAAAATAGTAAAGCTAAATTAGCTTTAGCAGTAGCTAAAGGCAAAAAAATGCACGATAAAAGACAAAGCATGGCGACCAGAGATGCCAAAAGAGAAATGGACCGGGCATTAAAGGCACGCGGCTAAAAAATAAAAGTAGTTCAACATGGGGGCGAAAAGGTTTCGACGGGGGAAACG
>JAJOKO010000074.1 GCA_021129825.1 Desulfotomaculum sp.
TTAATATGTAAATTTTAAATGTGCTACATGGTACCCTTTTCGAACACGCTCTAAAAGCCTCATGTTCATGAGGCTTTTAGCATGTGAAATTATATTTTTCTGTTTTTTTATTCTAGAAGCAGGAATTTAGTAATAATATAGCGAACAGGATTTTATAAGGGAAGGTGTGATCCAATGCTTGATCGTCAATTTGATGCTAGCCAGTTAAAATTTGTGCGCAAAGCTGAAATTAATATGAATCTGTCAGAATTTGAGATACCACCAATTTGGGAAGTGCTGTTAATAGGAAAAAAAGCACCTATTGGTCCGGCGGCAGCTAAACAAATGGTAGACGTTTTATCACCGGAACAATATGAAGTAAGATCACTAGAACATCCTATCTTTGAAGCACTGGTGATCAAAAAAACAATTATTAAAATGTTGCCCTTCGAGAAATTGTTACCTGCTATTTTAGAAGAAGGAGAACGTATAGCTAATGAAAACATATTATTAAAAATCAAATTAAATATTAATATTCAAGTTAACAAGGAGATAGATTTATGATGGATTGCACTATAGAGCAGTTTGTGGAAAAAAAACTGTATAGGGTTACCCCTTTTAACAGCGTAAAAGCAGTGTCAGAATTAATGGATAAGTTTCAAGCTAGTGCCTTACCGGTTTTAGAAAATGAAAAACTGGTGGGTATAATTACTTCGAGGGATGTCAGATACCATCATTTTAATCGTCTGGTTGCTGATGCGATGACTAAAAAAGTAGTAACTGTAAACTCGAATATTTCGATTTGGCAAGCTCAGCATTATTTAGATAAAAACAGGATTAAAAGATTATTAGTTTTAAAAGAAGACTGTTTAATAGGCATGGTGACAGATACTCGCTTAAACTTTGAATTAGGGAAACAGACAGATGTTTTAACTGGATTGTATCGTGCGGATTATTTCAAGCATGAATTGACAAAATTATTAATTACAGAGAAAGAAGTCAATGTTATTTTTTTAGATATAAATAATTTTGGCAATGTCAATAAAAAGTTTGGTCATGCAGTGGGTGATGATATTTTGCGCCAGGTAGCCCGGTGTATTAATAGGTCGTTAAAATATAAATTTGATTATGTCTGCCGGTATGCGGGAGATGAATTTGCAATTGTAACTAAGCGTTCCAAAGCAGAAAGTTATAATTTAGCTAAGTCTATAATTTTTGAATTAGAAGATGCCATTTGGCCCTACGACGCTAAAGTTACCGGGGCGGTGGGTATTGTTGGTGCGTACCGGACAGCGCATATTCCGGAAAAAAGCAAAGGAGTTACAGTTAATGAACTAATTAACCAGGTTAGTAAGGCTTCCACGGAAGCAAAGTTAACTGGTCAAAATATAGTATCGGCCGGGCAATTAAAGATAAATGTAGCTAATCATTATTTATAATTCAACTTGCACAGAATAAAAATAGTGCTTTTATCCTGTGCAAGTTGAATAGGTTATTGCTTAAATCAACCCCAGCTCCTTACCAATCTCAGTAAATTTATCTAACGCCAAGTTTAAATCATCTTTACTGTGGGTGGCTGAAATCATTACCCGAATACGGGCTTTACCCTTGGCTACCGTAGGAAACACGATTGGTTTGGCAAAGATGCCTGCTTCTAATAACCGTTCACTCATTTGCGTGGCCATTTTGGCATCGCCAATCATTACCGGTGTAATCGGGGTTTGGCTACGACCGGTGTCAAAGCCGGCTTTTTGCATTTGTGCTTTAAAATAATTGCCATTATCCCAAAGTTTTCGGACTAAAGTATCATCTCGCTCCAGCACTGCTATTGCTTGCATGGTAGCAGCTACATCAGGTGGGGTTACTGCCGAACTAAACAAAAACGGGCGCGCTTTTTGTTTTAAATATTCCACCAGTGTTTTACTGCCGGCTACGCAACCACCGACAGTGCCAATTGCTTTAGAAAAGGTGCCTACTTCGGCATCTACTTTACCGTGCAAGTGGAAATGGTCGACTACTCCCTTGCCGTGGCTACCCAACACCCCTTCGCCGTGAGCGTCATCAACTGCTACTAAAGCATCATATTTTTGAGCTAACGCTACTATTTGAGGCAACGGGGCAATATCGCCGTCCATACTGAATACGCTATCGGTAATAATTAATTTCCGACCTTCAGAATCTTCTGCTAATTTTTCCTGTAACGAAGTCATATCACAATGTTTGAAAATTTTAACTTTAGCCCGGGACAAGCGGCAACCGTCAATGATACTGGCGTGGTTAAGCTCATCGGTGAAAATAGTATCACCTTTACCAACCATAGCGGGGATTACTGCTAAATTAGCATTAAACCCGGATTGGAAAGTGAGTACTGCTTCAGCGCCTTTAAATTCTGCTAATTTCGTTTCTAATTTTTGATGTAAAGCCATGGTGCCAGCAATACTTCTGACGGCACCCGGACCAATACCATACTGGTCTAAGGCTATTTTAGCTGCTTTTACCACTTCTGGATGATTGGCTAATCCCAAGTAATTATTAGAGCAAAAATTCAAAAGTTTCTTACCATTAATTTGTACCCAGGCACCTTGGGGGCTTTCTAAAACCCGGATATTATTGTATAATCCTTCATCGTGCAGGCGATTTAATTCTGTTGCCATAAACTGTTGAAAATTTTGATTCACCGGTAAATCACTCCTATTATGGTTTTAGAATAATTTTAGCACAATTGCCGCTTTTCATCAACGCCATTCCTTGATCAAAATCTTCCAGGGGTAACTGATGAGTAATCGCCGGGGTTAAATCTAAGCGTTTTTCTTTCAGTAAGCGCTTGGCGATATGCCAAGTTTTAAACATTTTACGACCGGTAATGCCTATCAGAGTGATTTCTTTTAAAATCACATCGTTGGTGAGGTCTATGCTCACTTTATCAGCCGGAAAACCGAGCATAGCCATGCTGCCACCGGTGCAAATGGTTTTTAAAGACTGGTTTAACGCCACCGGATGCCCGGACATTTCAGCTACAAAATCCACGCCGATACCACCGGTACAATGTTTAACTACATATCCCAAATCTTCCTGAGTAGGATCAACTACCGCATCAGCTCCCATTTTGCGGGCAATATCCCGCCGGTAGCTATTAGGTTCGCTAACGATAATTTTAGTAGCGCCAAATACTTTAGCTACCCCAACAGCCAGTAAGCCAATTGGCCCGGCACCGGAAATCAAAACGTTTTTACCGGCTACATTACCGGCGTAAATAGTGTCGATAGCATTACCTAGCGGCTCTTGTACTGAAGCAAATTCAGGGGTAATGGCCGGGTCATTGAGCCAAATATCCACTGCTTCGATCACGGCATAATCGGCAAAAACACCGTCTACGTGCACGCCTAATATTTTCATGGTGTTACAGACGTGTTGTTTGCCGGTTTCACATTGATAACAGTGACCGCAAGGAATATGCGTTTCAGCGGAAACAAAATCACCAAGTTTAACTTTAGATACTTGCGCGCCTATTTCCACAACTTCTCCCGCTACTTCATGTCCCAGTATTTGTGGTGTTTTGATAACGGACTCAGCCCACTTATCCCAAGCGTAAATATGCAAATCAGTACCACAAATAGAAGTGCTGGTCACTTTAATTAGCACCTGACTGGGTCCGATTTTTGGAATATCTACCTCTACCAACTTGGCCCCGTATCCCGGTTCTGTTTTTACAACTGCTTTCATTTTTCCTGCCATAAATAAGACAGTCACCTGCTTTCTTTTTACTATTTGCCATTATAATTATAGTTACCGTGGGTTTAATTGTCTAGCAGATTTAGTTAAACAGTATTATTTGTTAGTTTAATTGTCTATCTGACTATTTTTATTTGATATAATTTAATTAAATTTGATATAATGAAGATGTTTAAGTCTGAAAGCTCATTTTTTAGGGGGTAATTTTGTGCATGTTGACTTACAGGAAATAATGTTGTCTGAGCAACAAATTAAGGCTAAAGTACAGGAATTAGGACAACGTATTTCTCAGGATTACCGGGGTGAAAGTGTTGTTTTAATAGGGATATTAAAGGGTTCGGTGATATTCCTAGCTGATTTGGTCAGGTGTATTTCTGTGCCGGTGGTATTTGATTTTATGGCTGTATCCAGTTATGGTTCGGGTACGCAATCTTCCGGTGTAGTGCGGGTTTTGAAAGATTTAGATCATAGTATCACCGGGAAACATGTCTTAATTGTGGAAGATATTGTGGATACCGGGTTAACTCTTAATTATTTGATTAATAATTTAAAGTCTCGCGGCGCAGCCAGTTTGAAGGTGTGTACTTTATTAGATAAACCGGAGCGACGTAAAGTAAATATCCAGATTGATTATCATGGTTTTAGTATCCCAGATCAATTTGTGGTTGGTTACGGGTTGGATTTCAACAGTAATTACCGCAATTTTCCATATATTGCTGTTTTGAAACCGGCAGTGTATCAAAATTAGTAAGGTAACTAACTTTGGAGGGATTAGATAGTGTCAGTGAAACAAATAACAGCACAAGAAATGGTAATAGTACTGGATTTTGGTGGACAGTACACCCAGTTAATTGCCCGGCGCATCAGAGAATGTCAAGTATTTTGCGAAATTTTACCTTATAATACGCCGGTGGCGGAATTGAAAACCAAAGCACCGCAGGGGATAGTGTTCTCCGGTGGACCGGCCAGTGTTTACGCCGAAAATGCCCCGGTGGTGGACCGGTCTGTTTATGATTTAGGAGTGCCTGTTTTAGGTATTTGCTATGGGATGCAGATGATGGCTTGGCAATTGGGCGGCAAGGTATCCCGGGGAGATCACCGTGAATATGGCAAGACTATTATAGAAGTTTTGGATGATAGTGATAGCTTAAAAGGTCTGGAACCAGCAGAACAGTGTTGGATGAGTCATAGTGACCGGGTAGACGAAACACCGGTAGGTTTTACTGTAACTGCTAGCAGTAAAAATGCCCCGGTAGTGGCTATGTCTTCGGTAGCACGCCGCTTATATGCGGTGCAGTTTCACCCGGAGGTGGTGCATACGCCCAAGGGTAAACAGGTGTTGCAAAATTTCCTTTATAATATTTGTGGTTGTAGTGCTTCATGGACAATGAGTTCTTTCCTAGAAGAAACCATCGCTGAAATAAAAAATAAATGTGGGAATAAACAAGTGCTGTGTGCTATGAGTGGCGGTGTTGATTCAGCGGTAGCAGCGATGTTGGTACACCGGGCTATTGGTGATAAACTTACCTGTGTATTTGTGGATAACGGTTTGCTACGCCAAGGTGAGGCGGAACAAGTTAATAATATTTTCAGTCAGAAATTTGCGATGAAACTAATTCATGTTAACGCCCAAGCCCGTTTTTTGACTAAATTAACCGGTGTAACCGACCCGGAGCAAAAACGTAAAATAATCGGTACAGAATTCATCCGCGTATTTGAAACAGAGGCGGCTAAATTAGGTCAAATTGATTTTTTAGTCCAAGGCACGTTATACCCGGACGTAGTAGAAAGTGGCACCGCTACTGCGGCAGTAATTAAGTCGCACCACAACGTCGGTGGGTTGCCGGAAGATCTACAGTTTAAACTGGTAGAACCACTGTGCTGGTTGTTTAAAGATGAAGTACGCTTACTGGGTGAAGAAATGGGTATGCCGGCAGAAGTAGTTTGGCGGCAGCCGTTTCCCGGTCCGGGTTTGGCGGTACGTATTTTGGGTGCAGTAACCGAAGATAAATTAGCGGTATTGAGGGCAGCGGATGCTATTGTAACCGGTGAAATTGAAAAAGCCGGTTTAGGCAGAAAGATTTGGCAATATTTTGCAGCACTACCCAATTTCAAAACGGTCGGGGTGATGGGTGACGAACGCACCTATGCTTGGACGATCGGTATCCGGGCGATCCACAGTAATGATGGTATGACCGCCGATTGGGTTCACTTACCATACGAGGTACTGGAAACTATTTCACACCGGATTTGCAACGAATTGGAACAAGTAAACCGGGTGGTCTATGATGTTACGTCTAAGCCGCCGGCTACTATTGAGTGGGAGTGAGCTATAATGTTTAAATTAGTCTTGGCCAGCAACAATAAAGGAAAATTAAAAGAAATCAATGAATTACTAACTACCCTTAACAATACTAACGTTGGCTTGTTATCTTTAGCGGACTATCCGGATCTGCCGGAAACAATAGAAGACGGGGATACCTTTACGGAAAACGCAGTCAAAAAAGCCCGGGAGGCCGCTATTTATACCGGGTTGCCAGCATTGGCAGATGACTCTGGTTTAGCAGTAGCTTATTTGAACAGTCAACCGGGTGTATATTCGGCCCGGTTTGCCGGTGATGCTAAAGACGATGTCGCTAATAATCAAAAATTATTAGCGATGCTGCAAGGGGTGGCGTGGGAGCAGCGTACCGCTAGATTTCATTGTGTAATCGCTATCTGCACCCCGGCAGGAGAGTTTTGTACCAGTGAGGGCACTTGCGCCGGATATATTTTGGAACAACCCCGGGGCGAGGGTGGCTTCGGTTATGATCCGTTGTTTTATGTGCCGGAATATGATCAAACCTTTGCGGAATTGGATATGATTGCAAAGAACAAAATAAGCCATCGTGGTCAGGCGTTAAAAGGGATGGTAGCTATACTGGCTGAAATGATCAGAAAAGTCAGCGGAAAAAGGTGATTTTAAATGCGTGCCGGTGTGTTAAGTGATACTCATGGTGACTTGGAGATAGCCAAGGTAGCATTAACCCAGATGGGCAAAATAGATTTATTATTACACGCCGGTGACCACTACCGGGATGCTTTAGCGTTGGCAAAAACAGTACCGGTGCCGGTTCACGCCGTGGTGGGCAACTGCGATTGGGATTTTATGAAACCGGTAGATGTTTTACTAGAAATAGATAATCAAAAAATATGGTTGACCCACGGGCATAAATATGGCGTGAAGAGTGCTAATAATAAATTATTGACCGAAGCGATAAAAAATAAAATTGACATTGTAGTTTACGGTCACACTCACATTCCGATAGCAGAGTTTCGGCAAGGGGTATTACTGTTTAATCCGGGTAGTGTTGCCAGACCCCGCGGGAAAAGAGGAGCTACCTACGGGGTGATAGAAATACGGCAACAAGAGATTATGCCGGATATTTTTGATATAATTTAAGAGGATGTTCGAAAAGGGTACCATTTAGCACATTTAAAATTTACATATTAATC
>JAJOKO010000167.1 GCA_021129825.1 Desulfotomaculum sp.
CTCCTTATTTTATTATTTATATTATTACCAGTTAGTTATAAAGTTAAACCTTTTTAGAATTATCGTATTAATTTAATGAATAAATTTGATATCAGGCAGGAAAAATGTTTTTTATATCTAAATATATAAATAAGTATAAATATAAAGAACCTGCTGATTTTAACACTCAAATGCCGTTTTAAATAAAAAAGGGGTTGCCTAAATGAGTTTAAAAATTGCTTTTGGAACAGATGGTTGGCGCGGGATTATGGCAGAGGATTTTATTTTTGACAACGTCAGATTGGTTACCAGGGCAGTGGCAGACTATCTTATTAAACAAGAAATGAGTGAACGAGGGATAGTAATAGGTTATGATAATCGCTTTCTTTCGGATCGCTTTGCGGAAGCAGTGGCTGAAGAAATGAATAAAAAGGGGTTGCCGGTTTATTTAATTAAACAACCGGCACCAACTCCAGTGACAGCATACGCTATTAAACTGCATCGTGCGGCCGGGGCGGTGATGCTTACTGCCAGCCACAATCCGGCGGAGTATAACGGTTATAAATTTATACCGGAACATGCTGGACCGGCATTGCCGCACATTACCAAGCAAATAGAAGAAAACATTAAAAAACAGCAGGTGATTTATTACCGGGAAATAACCGAGCAGGCTGAGGGGCGTTACGGTCATTTAGCAGAAAAGCACCATCAACCGCATTATGGTAACTGCCAGCAAATAGATCCTGTTTCGGAATATATTAAGCATATTACCGAATTGGTGGATATGGCGGTGATTACTCGTGCTAAACTTAAAATAGTGATAGATCCAATGTACGGAGCAGGGATTGGCTATTTAGATGCTATTTTACAGCAGGCCGGTGTGCTGGTGGAAACGATTAATAACTACCGGGACCCGCTATTTGGTGGGAACATGCCTGAACCAAGCGGTAGTTCACTGGATCAATTGCGGCAACTGTTAAAAGAAACCGGGGCTGATTTAGGTTTGGCTTTAGACGGTGATGCAGACCGCTTTGGTATTATTGACAGTAACGGTCAGTATATTAGACCCAATCAGTTTTTGCCGTTACTCTACTATCATTTGATGGAAGTGCGTGGTTGGCGAGGTTCGGCAGCCCGGACAGTAGCTACTACGCACCTGTTAGACAGTATTGCTGAACAGTATGGTCAAAAGGTGACAGAAACACCGGTGGGTTTTAAATATATCGGTCAATGTTTACACGAAAAAGGGGCGATTGTAGGCGGTGAAGAAAGCGGTGGACTGTCTATCAAAGGGCATATTCCGGAAAAAGACGGTATTTTAGCGGGGTTGCTGGCTGCTGAAATGGTGGCTTATCACGGTAAAAGCTTAACTGAATTAATTAATGAACTTAGTGATAAATTTGGTAAATTATACAGCGGGCGACTAGATATTGATACTACTGCCGAAGAGAAAATCAGAGTATTGAAAGCATTACAACAGTTTAACCCGGGTACTGTGACGGGGCAGCAAGTGGTGGAACGGGTGACAATAGATGGTATTAAATTGATATTGGCAGATGGTTCTTGGGTGTTAATCCGGGCTTCAGGGACCGAACCGCTATTTCGTATCTATGCAGAAGCAGCCAGCCTAGAGTTGGTAGAGCAGATTCAACAGCAAGTTAAGGAACAACTAGGGTTATAAATAGCGATAGCTTATTCTTGGAGTGTTTTATGCGAATTTTAATAAACAAAAAAATGCTGGCGGCATTGTTTTTGACCATAATATTTATTGCAATATTATCAAGAAGTACTTGGGCCGATGTTTCGTCACCAGATCAATATCCGTTATCAAATTCTATTAATATCCAGCCCGAAAACGATTTTGCTGCTGTTATTATGGGTTTGCCATTAATATGGCATAACGCTGATTTTGGTGCTAATCTGCTGGGGTTGACCGGTTCTGGTCAGGTAATCGGGGTAGCGGACACCGGGCTCGGTGTAGGAAACTTAGACTTATTACACCCAGATTTAAAAGGTCGGATAGTGGGAGTTAAAGATTATAGCGGGGATGGTTGGGATGATCCCCATGGTCATGGTACGCATATTGTAGGTTCTATTGTGGGTAGTGGGGAGCAGGCTGGTTGGCGACTTAGCGGGATGGCTCCGGATGCCCGGGTGTTTTTTCAGGCTGCTCACCAGCGCGCTACCAACAATATGCAATTACCTGGTATGGCGGAGTTGTTAGCTGATGCCTATGATGGTGCTGGAGTACGTATTCATTCCAATAGCTGGGGCTTGGCGGGTAATGAGGGTATTTATGATCACCATGCCCAGCAATTAGACCGGTTTGTTTGGCAGCGTTTAAATATGTTGGTGCTTAAATCAGCCGGTAATTTTGTGCCTGGTGTAGCTAATCAGTATGTATCTTCACCGGGTTCAGCTAAAAATGCTTTGGTGATAGGTGCGACTGAAAGCCCACGAGGAATTGATGCGGATTCAGATAACCAGTATCAAGTAGCTGCTTTCAGTAGGCGTGGCACGATAGATGGTCGGATTAAGCCGGATTTAGTAGCACCCGGCACTTGGGTGTTGTCGTTGTCTGATGCTCATGACAGCGCCGGGCATTTGATTAACTATGCTTATTTATCCGGTACTAGTATGGCTAATGCGCTGGTTACCGGTGTGGCGGCAGTAACCAGGCAGTATTTTACTGATATCTTGGGGATAGAGCCGTCAGCGGCATTATTAAAAGCAACCCTAATTCACGGGGCGCAGGAATTGCCGGGAGAATCCCGGCGTGCTCAGGGTTTCGGTCGGGTAGATTTGCAAGCATCATTAATGGCTCTAGAAGATGTTGGTACCAGTTATCAGGATGATCTATTTATAAAAAATAATCAGAAGCAGCGCTTTAGCGTGACTACTGCCGGCGAAACTCCGCTGAGGATAACACTGGTGTGGAGTGATTACCCCGGTCAACTAGGTGCGGACAAGGCGTTAGTTAATAATCTTGATTTAAAGCTTACTGCGCCAGACGGGCGGACGTTGTGGGGTAATAATGTTATTGGTGGAGACAGTAGAAATAACGTAGAAGTAATCACTGTGAACAATCCCCAAGCCGGGGAATATCTAATCGATGTAAAAGGGACCGGCATTGTGCAAAGAGGGCAAACCTTTAGCATTATTTATGGTGATTTACCGCTTAGAGGCACCGTTAGGGAAGCTGTTTATGATCAAGATATAGCTATTGAAGCGCCTGATGGTAGCAATTTAGAAATTGATGCTACCGTGTCGGTAAGATTGATGATTAATAATCAACTGGAGCGCAAGGTGCCGTTGAGTAGCTTACCGCCGGGAGCTAATATCTACTACTTACCTACCGGTGATCAGCGTACTGCACCTAAAGTGGCAGCAATATATGATACTGCCTATGCTACTTTAAACAGTCGTTTACCGGGGAGAGTACCGGTGATTTACAGTGATATAGCGGGGCATTGGGCGGAAGAAGTGATAGCAAATCTGTCTGAATGGCGGATAGTAGGTGGCTACCCGGATGGTAGTTTTCGGCCGGATCAGCCGGTAACGAGGGCTCAATTCGCAGCGATGTTAGTAAGAGCGTTAAAATTGGCAGAAACGCCCCGGGATAAGCCGGCTGGTTTTGTGGATGTGCCCACTGGAGCATGGCATCACCGGGCAGTAAGCACAGCGGTTGAGGCTGGTTTGGTAGCGGGTTATTCGGAACATTTTTTTAGACCCAATGAGGCTATTACCCGGGAACAGATGGCCGCTATGGTCAGCCGGGCGGTAGGGGGCGAAACGGTTTATTATTCACCGGAAAATCAAATTTTGGCTGGTTATATTGATCAGCAGGAAATTAGTGCGTGGGCCCGCCCGTCGGTATCATTAATGGTCAAACATGAAATAATGAAAGGGCGGGCGGAAAATAAAATTACCCCCCAAGGGATAACTACCCGGGCGGAAGCGACGGCAGTGTTGTTGCGGATGTTTGATTTATTATAGAATTAGCGATCAGTTGAAAGCCAGTAACATGAAGGGTGAAGGTATATCAATGTCTGTTGGTCAAGTAATTGTCAAGGCTACGATAGGGATAGCATTGATTAATTTAGCATCAAAATTTCTAGGTTTTATAAGAGATATGGTTATTGCGCACCAGTTTGGGGCTACCGGTTATACTGATGCCTATTTGGTGGGCTATACTATTCCGTTTATAATGATGAATATTTTAGCGTTGGCATTGGCTACGGTGGTAGTGCCTATTTTCAGCGAATACGAATCAAGGGGTGCCCGGCAGCAAGCTTGGCAATTATTTAACACCGTGACTACCTTAACCGCTGGGGTATTTTTGGCACTTATTATTATCGGCATGTTCAGTACGCCGTTATTGGTAAAAATAATTGCCCCGGGTTTGAGTGCGGCAACAGCGCTATTGGCCCAGGAATTAACCCGGATTATGTTGCCGATGTTAGTTTTTATGGGGATAGCGTTGTTGTTTAACGGGTTGTTGAATGCTAATAACAAATTTGCTATTCCGGCTTTGACGGTGGCGGTAGCTAATGTGGTGGTGATCATTTCCACCTTAGTGCTGGGTCCGGTAATCGGTATTCATGGCGTAGCTATCGGTACTTTTTTAGGAGTAGTGGTGGCGGCAATAATGCAAGTACCGGCACTGTGGCGGGTAGGATTTCGCTACCGGTATAATGCTAACTGGCGTGATGCCGGGGTGCAGAAGGTGATGTCGATGATGTTGCCAGTAGCTTTAGGAGTATCGGTAAACCAGTTATATATCATTATTGACCGGATGCTGGCTTCCGGATTAGCAGAGGGTAGTATTGCGGCCTTAAGTTTTGCTAACAAGCTGGTTTTATTGCCGCTAGGATTATTTGTGATGGCTATTGGTACTGCTTTTTATCCTACGTTGACCCGTCAAGCGATAAATCCCGCTACCGGAGAAGCAGCCAATACTTTGCGGCGGGCTTTTAGAATGGTGTTAATGTTGACGATACCTGCCGGGGTAGGGTTGTTTTTGTTACGCTACCCGATAATACAATTATTGTTTGAGCGCGGGGCTTTTGATGCTCGGGCTACTGAAATGACAGCTTTGGCATTGATGTTTTTTAGTATTGGTTTAGCGGCACAATCAGCAAATGTAATTCTTACCCGGGGTTTTTATGCTCTGCACGATACTAAAACGCCGGTTAAACTAACAGTGATAGCGGTATTGATTAATTTGATGTTTAGTTTGTTATTGATTGGTCCGATGCAGCTGGGGGGATTAGCGCTGGCTACTTCTATTGCCGCTATCATTAACAGTATGATGTTAGCGTGGTTTTTGGCTCGCCGGATGCCGGGTTTATGGGATAAAAAGATCTTTTATTTTGTTCTGCAAATATTAACAGCGGCAACTGTGATGGGTTTTGCGGTTTATTATGTGGATAGCTATGTTGCTGCCGTTGTCCCTTGTGGCACCATCTGGTTGTTGCTTAGAGTGATAGCCTCGGTATTTACCGGTTTTTTAGCCTATGTTTTAATGAATATGATCTTAAGAACAGCAGAAATTTTTTGGTTGTTTAATAATGTTAAGAAATTGTTTAAACGTAAGGATAAAGAATAAGCCAGCATAGAGCATGATGTTGAATAGATTTGGTGTGTAACTTTGGACAAATTCCCGGCATACTCTGAATAAAGCCGCAATGCGTGTAGTGAAGGAGATGGTGGAGATGTATAAAGTTACGGATTTAGCTAAGCGGGATATTATTAACATAACGGACGGGACTAAATTAGGGGCGGTAACGGATGTTCATTTTGATTTGGCTACCGGCAAAGTGCTATCTATAATGGTAGCACCGCACCGGAAGCTAGGTATCTTTAGTGCCGGTCGGGAATTATTAGTACCTTGGGAGCGGATCGTTAAATTTGGCATTGATACAGTATTGGTAGAAATGGATTCGTTGGTTTTAAAATAACGGGTGTCAGTCAAAATAACTAACAAATTTTTGGGTATAATAACCGCCAGCAATGCCTATTCCCAAATGAGTAAAATCAGCATTTAAAATATTGGCCCGGTGCCCGGGGCTAGCCATCCAACGTTCAAAAATAACCTGTGGTGTGTCAGGCGGCGGTGTTTGCATTGCTATATTTTCGCCACAACTGCGCCAGTTAATGCCAGCGGCAGATAATCTAGCACTCGGAGTACCAGTCGTAGGAGAAGTATGACTGAAAAATTTATTATTCAACATATCCCTACTGTGGTTTTTGGCCACTATAGCAAGTTGGTTATCCCAGAGATAAGGTTTTAGACCATGCTGCAACCGGGCTGCATTTACTAGTTCAAGCATTTGGTATCCTTGGTTTATCATTACATATTCATCAGCAAGTCTGCTATTACCCGGTTTGGCATCAACGACTGGCGGATCAAGTACAGGTAGCGATTGCTGACTTGTATTTGGAGATGCCACCACATGGCCAGCACTTGGTTCAGGTAACCCGGTGGGCCAAATAATTACCGAGCGGCTTACCGGGCACCAGCGAACTTGATAGCCCAACGCTTCAGCTACAAACCGGGCTGGTAGCATGGTGCGTTTATCTTTGATTAATGGCGCTACATCCATCTGTTTAGATTGCCCGTCAACTATAATAAAGCGTTCACCAATTACTAACGTCACCACCGAAAATCCAGGTTGGCTTAAAATTACTCGAGGATTATCCCAACTAATATGATCATTTGTAACGCCCAAAGCATTACTCAAAAAACGTACCGGTACAAATGTCCGGTCATCACGAATTAATACAGTTGTATCCATAGTAACTCCATGGGCAGAACCATTAACGAAATATTTATCAGTACTTGCTTCAAAAACTACACTATCAACCAGTGGTTTTTGCTCAGCATATCCCATAGCACCGGGGGTTAAAGTCGCTACAATCAAAACAAAAGCTAAAATAAACCCGGTTACAAAAACTTTTCGTGTCATTATGAAAGACCTCTTTTCAACATTTTTTTCATTTCAAGTGCGTGTTCGAAAAGTATGTTTGTGGTAAAAACCCCCCTCCCCGCACCCTTC
>JAJOKO010000128.1 GCA_021129825.1 Desulfotomaculum sp.
ATCTCTTTATCTCTTTATCTCTTTATCTCTTCACCTATTAACCTGTTAACCTATTATTAACTATTTAAACAGCGCATGAACAATAAATAATGAAGCCGCTAAAGTGGTCAAATCTGCGCAAAGACCGTTAGCCACAGCATAACGATACTTGTGGATGCCCACTGCCCCAAAATATAGCGTGAGGATGTAAAAAGTGGTATCACTGCTACCTTGCATCGTAGATACTAGATTGCCGATAAAACTATCCGGTCCATGGTGTTCGATCAAGTCGGTAGCAATCCCTAAAGCTGCTCCACCGGATAACGGACGCATGATCGCGTGTGGCAAAACTTCTACCGGAAAACCAATATGATCGAAAACTGGTGATAAACAAGCAATCATTAACTGCATAGCACCCGATTCTCGAAAAATATTAATCGCTACCAACATCGCCACTAAAAAAGGAATAGTTTGGATAGCAGTAGCAAATCCCGCTTCAGCGCCTTTGACAAAGGTTTCGTATACCAGTACTTTTTTCATGAAAGCTACTAATGGCACCACCAATAAAATAAGCGGAATAGCCCAACGTGACATTTCATTGATCAGCTCAACCATGTTGACCAGCTCGCCAGCGATAGACTTGTCTCAAAGTACGATCAACAATAATGGCTACTGTCATGCCACAGGCTGTAGCAAAAATAGTGGTGCCTACTATAGCAGTAGCATCTTGAGAATCATACATTAACCGGATCCCAATGATCGTAGTTGGGATCAGGGTCAAGCAGGATGTATTTAAAGCTAGAAAGGTACACATCGCTTCTGATGCAGTATCTGGCTTGCGATTCAATTTTTGCATCTCTCTCATCGCTATTAAACCCATTGGCGTAGCGGCATTAGCTAATCCTAAAATATTAGCAGAGAGATTCATGATAATAGCACCCAATGCCGGGTGGTCTTTAGGGATGCTAGGAAATAAAAAAGCGGTGACCGGCTGGACTAATCTAGCCAATGTCTTGATTAAACCGGCCGCTTCAGCTAATTTTATAATCCCCAACCAAAAAGTCATAATCGCAATCAAACTCAAACTAATTTTAACCGCTATATCGGCTCCTTCAAACGCTGCCTTGGTCACTAATTCTATGTTACCTTGGGCACCAGCCACCAGTATGCTAAACACAAGCATACCCAACCAAATATAATTTACCAAAACATCACCCCCATAGCTTGCCAACCTTGTCCTGATACATAAGCTATGAGGTAGATGAAATGTTTAGAACAGATTATTTTGTAACTATTTTCACGCGTCAATTCTGTTTTTAAGTGGGTACTCTTGCCTCTCGTCCTTGATGCTTATGTTGGTATATTGCTTTGAATTTATCAATTAAATCCGGCAACATATCAATTAAACGGTCATACATCACATTATCACCGACCGGTAAAAAACGAACTTGCCCGTTGCCCACCACTAAAAAACCCATGGGGTGGACTGAAACACCGGCACCACTGCCGCCGCCAAAAGGGTTTGATTGAGAGTTATTGTTTTTTTCTGCCCCGTTTCCTTCGTTAGCAGTTCGGTACTCACCACCACCGGCACCAAAACCACAACTCACCCGGGAAATAGGGATAATAATGCTACCATCTGGAGTTTCTACCGGATCACCAACCACGGTATTTACATCTACCATTTCTTTGATGCTAGCCATGGCCGTTTTTACTAAACTTTCAATGGGGTTGTCACTTAGCAACTAGATTACCTCCTATCAACTTAAAAGATAAATTTCTTTTTAAATAAGTGTATTTTACAAAACAATATTTTTATCCCAGCAATGATAATATAACCTAAACGCACCTTTAATATGCAATCAAGATCAATGCTTAGTTCCTGTTTAGTAAAATTCGGTTGCACCTCCAGCACCGGGTGACGAAATGCCGGTAGCGGTCTCACTAAATGTGATAACCAGCTTATTAAAACTGCTTTTACAATCCATACTAACCCGATTATTCTGCCGGTGTTAGCCGCATCCCCCACACCAATTTTCGTACACCAGCGCATCTCTTGGCAATGCGTATACATTAATAAATATTTACCGGCAGAGCGGTGGTAGTGACAAGCCGCCTTAATGATCTTGATTAACATTTGGGGAATTCCGCTACGTTTTTCTACTGTTTTGTTTAATTTTATACCTATTCCCAGAAAATTTACCTTTAAATCTATAGTTGGCACTGCTAATTTATATAGCGGCAACTTCTATAACAATATTTTCAAAATTACCAAATCATCAAAATTTCTGCGTTGATAGTGGATTTTTAAGTACAAGGGTAGCATCGCCAAAAAAAATAAAAGCAATAATATAGTTAATATTCCGGCTATAAAAAACGGCTGCATTTACTACCTCCCAAAATGCCATTAACTTATTATTGCTTATTTTTCAATATTTATGCAAAAGAATAATCTAGTTAATAATTGTGATCATTTTTCATTAATCACTAATGCTTCCCAGGCTTCAGCCACTGCCTCCCATTCTTGATCATCTTCAATATCTATCAAAATATCACTATCTTCTTCATCTTTAATAATTTTCAAAATAATCGCTTCATCATTTTCTTCTTGTTCCAGCAATAAAATAGCATACTCATCATTTTTTACTTTTAGAATATCAATAATCACAAAATCATATTCTTGACCTTCTTCATCTATTAAGGTAATTACTTCATCATGTTCCGGCATTAGATCACCTCTTTTAAATTTTTACTTCACCGCCGCCATCACCTTGCGCACTGATTGAAATGATTTGTCTAGGGCGGTCTTTTCAGTTGCCGTTAAATCTACTTCGATAATTTTTTCCACACCATTGCCACCGATAATCGCCGGAGCACCGGCAAAAATATCATTTTCGCCGTATTCACCTTGTAGGTAAGCAGATACCGGTAAAATGCGTTTTTTGTCTTTTAATACCGCTTCTGCCATTTGAATTACAGCGGCAGCAGGGGCATAATAAGCACTACCTGTTTTTAAATAGCCCACAATTTCGGCACCGCCTTTACGAGTGCGCTCTACAATGGCAGCAATTCGCTCTTTGGAAATTAATTTTTCAATCGGAATACCCCCAGCATAAGTATAGCGTACTAACGGCAACATATCATCACCATGTCCACCCAACACAAAAGCGCTGATATCCTCAAAAGAAACACCCAACTCTAAAGCCACGAAAGTACGGTAACGGGTGGAATCTAACACCCCACCCATCCCCATCACCCGGTTCGGCTCAAAACCAATGGTTTTATAAGTGATATGAGTAATGATATCGACCGGATTAGCTACACAAATCACATAGGCATCTGGGGAATGTTTAGCAAAATTTTCCGCTACCGTTGTTGCAATTTTAGCATTAGTATTTAACAAATCATCCCTACTCATCCCCGGTTTACGAGCAATCCCAGCAGTCATAATTACCAAATCTGAGTTAGCGGTATCTGCATAATCATTAGTACCGGTAAGGTGACAATCAAAACCTTCAATCGGGGCTGCTTCCATTAAGTCCAAGGCTTTACCTTGAGGAATGCCTTCTGCCACATCAATTAGTACAATATCTCCCAGTTCTTTAGATGCTGCCCAATGAGCGCAAGTAGCCCCCACGTTACCCGCTCCTACAATAGTAATTTTGTTTCTTTTTTTCATCAAATTAACCTCCTGTATTATTTAATTTATTTTCAAAATAGTATAATTATCTTTATCGGTAATTATAACACACTTAACTTCGATAAAACATTAGTTGCTTAAATATCCTTTGTTGATAACAGCATCGTTTATATCATTACTTACTGGTTTTTGCTCTTTGCACCAAAAATAATATCACTAAAATAGCTAAACTAAATAAGTATAAGATGGCCTCGCTAGAAACTAAAAATAAGGTTGCAATTAACAAAATTACCCGTACCGGTAAATTTATTTTGCCCCAATACCACTTTTGCACTGCTGATGCCAAAGCATATATACCTATTAAAGCAAAAATAACTGTAATCATTATTTCCAGCGGGTGCCCAATCATTAATATTGCCGGGTGGTAGAAAAACATAAACGGTACGATATAAGCGGCAATGCCTAATCGCAATGAAGCCACTCCGGTCAACATAGGATTAGAACCGCTAATAGCAGAAGCAGCGTAAGCAGCTAAAGCAACCGGTGGGGTAATCGCTGATAAGCAGGCATAATAAAAAATAAAGAAATGCGCCAATAGCGGCTCAATACCCATACCAATTAAGCCCGGTGCAACTACCGAGGCAGCCACTGCATAAGCTGCCGTAGTAGGCATGCCCATCCCCAAAATAATAGCAATACACATGGCAAACAGCAGTGCTAAAAATTCTGATGTGCTGGCAATACTCAATAATACATTGGCAAATTTCAATCCGACACCGGTTAAGGCAATTACACCCATGATAATACCCGCTGCCGCACAAACCGCCATCAATTGAATAGCCCCTCGCGAACCCTGGTATAAAGCTGTCGCCGTCTTTTTAGGACCCATCCGATTATGTTTAGTGAACCAACTGATAGCCCAAGCAGTGAAAATACCGGTAACACCGGCTAAAATGACCGAAAATCCTGAGGCGATCATGCCAAATAAACATAATACCGGGATAAACAAATAGCTTTTTTTCATTATTTGTTTCAGATCCGGCAACTGCGCCCGCGGCACACCATGTAGCCCTAAGCGATTAGCTTCTTTATCAATCATAAAGTAAGTAGAAGCGAAGTATAAAAACGCCGGGATAATGCCGGCTATCATGATATACTGAAATTTAATGCCGGTCATTTCAGCCATAATAAAAACACCGGCACCCATAATCGGCGGCATGATTTGACCACCTGTAGATGCCACTGCTTCAGTAGCAGCAGCAAACCGGCGTGAATAACCTACTTTTTTCATTAAAGGAATAGTTAAGCTACCTGTAGCCACTGCATTGCCGGCAGATGTCCCGCTCATGGTACCCATTAAGGCACTGGCTATTACCGCCACTTTTGCCGGGCCGCCTCGTAAATGACCACTAATAGAAAATGCCCATTCTACAAAAAATTTACCTACTCCGGATACTTGCAAAAAAGCACTGAAAATAATAAATAAAATAATATATTTAGAAGATATTGCTATGGGAATGCTAAAAACGCCGTTTAAACTATATATAAACGTAAAAAAACGCTCCGGTGAATAACCGGGATGAAACAAAATACCCGGTAAATACGGCCCTAAAAAAGCATAGGCGATAAATATTGAGCATAAAATAGGCAATGACCAACCGCTGGCTCGCCGGGTAAGTTCCAAAATTAATAATATTCCTAGTAATGCTACATAAAAATCCATGGTAGTAGGTAAAACACCGGCCCGAAAAATCAACATATCAAAATTATAAATTATGTAGGCAGTTACAAAAATACTACCAAGCGCACATAGCCAATCAACTAGATGCGGTTTACCCTTAGCAGTTGCCCAACCGGGAATTAAAATAAACCCCATTACCGAGAGCAACATTACATGCAGACTACGAAAAATCCACGGATCCATCGGAGCCCAAACCAAGGTATAAATGTGAAATACTGCAGTGCAAACACCCCAAGCAATCACCAGTTTTCTCAATAATCCACTAATTGTCTCTTGCTCAGCAGCTTCTGTATAATCATCAATATTTAAATCTATTTTAGGTGGATTGTCGTTTGTTTTTTTTGTTGTGATAGATAATTCATCTTTTTTTTGTGCCACTATTTCAATAACTCCCTATAATTTACTGCTAGGTCTGCCCTGATATGTAAACGCTTTACTGTTGATATTCCGGCGGATATAAAGCAGCATCAATATCCTTACCTATTTCTTCAAAATATCTAATGGCACCAGGATGCCAGTATAAAAAATTATTAGCATCATAATTGGCCACAAGTGTTTCTTCAGCAGCTTTATGAGCAGTGAGCATCATCTCATTATTTTCCATCACTGCTTTAACTATTTCATATACCAAATCTTCTGGTAAATCTTTGCAAGCAATAGCGACGTTCCAAATAGCAACTGTCTCTAAATCTTGCTCTAAAAAATCATACTTTTCGGCTGGTATCACTGCTGCTGACCAAAAAGGCCACTCGGTTAAAATTTTATCTCTGGCTGCACCGTCTATGCCAAACATTTGAATATCCCTTTGAGCAGCAAACTCTAATACCCCACCTACTGGTACACCGGCAGCAAAACTGTTAGCATCCAATAATCTGTCTAGTTGTTGAGATACGGCATCACTTAAACCAGCATGTACTTGTTTGCTGGGTTCAACTCCTAAAAGTTCTAAAAAGCGAGGATGAAAAGTACCGGCTGTACCACCTGCCGGACCCACTCCTACTGATTTGCCACTTAAATCCTCAATACTATTGATACCTGAATTAGCTTCAGCCCACCATTGGGAATAGGTTTGATACATGGGAAATATCGCCCGCATATTTTGATGCTTTACCCCACCAGTCCAGTCTTCTTTGCCGTGCCATGCTTCCCAAGCCGGTCCCATAGTGACCATCCCTAAATCCAGATCACCAATTTCAACTAACTGGATATTATGGTTTGGTCCACCAGTCACCTCTACCCCAACAGGAATACCTACTTTTGTTTCGATTACATTAGCAATCCCACTGCCATATACAAAGTAAGTACCACCAATAGATGCCGAACCTAAAACAAGGTTTTTAGGCCACTCTGTTGCTGCCCCTTCCGGCGCAGTTGTTTCTTGAGCATCACCACATCCTACCGCTACTGCCATCATCATTATTATTAATAAACATAATAATAACTTTTTACTTTTTAAGACCACTTAAATTGCCCCCTTTATTTATAATGCCTATCATTTTATCACAAATAAGTTTTTTTTGAAAATACTATAAGTGCGTGTTCGAAAAGGGTACCATTTAGCACATTTAAAATTTACACATTAACC
>JAJOKO010000004.1 GCA_021129825.1 Desulfotomaculum sp.
AATATGTAAATTTTAAATGTGCTAAATGGTACCCTTTTCGAACACGCACTTTAAATTTACCTTTTTTATTATTTTTTATTATATCTTGCTTTCAATAATTAAACAACCAAAACGTAAACCAGATTTCTTATCTAGACCCCCCAATCTAAAAGTGTTATAATAATAGCCGGGAGGGGTTTTTGAAAATGAGCGTTATCACTGTGGAACTTATCTGTCCGGATTGTAAAAAAAAATTTAATTTAAATGCCGCTGAAGCATTGGAAAAGATTACTATCAGTTGCCCGGATTGCCAATGTTATCTCCCGGAGGATGAGTTGAAGGATTTTAAAATTGCTGTTAAACATATGTTACAAGTAAATCAAGTGCACTAAAAATCGGTGTTCGAAAAGGAGCACGAGAGATACAAGAAGTTCAAGGCGGCTTGGCGATGGTGGGGTGTAGCGTATAGATAATACGTAAGCGCCGCCATTGCCAAGCCAACGCAGAAATTCGCTGTATATTTCGCGCGGACTTTTCGAACAACCTCTAAAAATCGGTGTTCGAAAAAGAGGAGGTGTTTCATTTTGATTACAGAAGTAGCTTACGCATCCGGAGTGGTCACTGCGATTTTATTATTTGCTTTACACTTTGCGTATAATAGAAAAAGGGCTGTTGCTTTTCCGGTAGCAGAATTAGAACGACTGGCTAAAGCTAAAAAATAAGCATTAACAGCGTGTTCGAAAAGGGTACCATTTAGCACATTTAAAATTTACATATTAATCCAATTAATCTTAAAACACACCCCCACCCTACCCTCCCCCATCAAGGGGGAGGAGATTTAGTCTCCCCTCCCCTCGTGGGAGGGGATTAAGGGGAGGGGGTTTTTACCACAAACATACTTTTCGAACACGCACATCTAATACATAAAAGCATCAAGTGAAATGTTTTTGACTCTTTGCTGTTTAGTGATGAATATTGACAGGTGGCGGTTTAAACACTTATTTTCCGGGCACACTGCTTGATAAGATAAAAAGCAGCAAAATTCCTGCTGTTAATCCCCTTAAACTGAAAATTTAGCCATTTTATTTTACTAACCCGAATTATAGCACAACGGTAGTATTAAAAAACGACAGCTACTGACGGGTTTTTTAAAAAATCTGCTGTTTGCCTGAAAGTTTATGTTTTTTCCAGTTAATGCTATGTTGTTCACTTTACCACAATATGCTATATCGTAATTGATGAACATGCAGATAAATATGCCTACAAAAAAGGGTTTTATGTAATTACAGAGAGTGGCGAAAATGTGCGGATATTAAATGATGACCAGTTTAAACCCCGGATATGGTAGCAAACCACCGGGGGTTATCTGATTAGCTGTATTTAAAATAACTCCATCTGTTCTTCCGCACCTAAACGCTGAATTTCAAAGGGGTCGTGATCTTTAAAATAGGCCTGCTTAATTACTTGTTCTTTGGTCATTATCGAAACAGACGGGTCTTTAGTTTGGCGCAGGCGGCAGCTATAAATAACCGGAAAATGGTCTTTCAAAAACTTGCCTTCGGCATGAGCGGTTAGCGCTAAAAGCTGAAAACCCAACTGGTCGGCAATAAAAAATACCGGTGCCAACACATGTTCACTGGATGCTTTACCAAAAGGATTATCTAAAATTACCACCCGGTGATTAACTGCTTCCCGGCGAATGTGATGCCGCTTTTCTGCCAAATAGTTGAGCAATCCTAAAAATAAAGTCATGTTTTTACTCCATTTTTCCCCGGCAGACCATTTTTCTGTTTTCGGCCAATCCACAAAATTGCTGCTAATATGACTCTCACTGTTTACCTTCCGGCAACGCACTTTAATTTCCTGACCACTATTTACTATTTGCAGTAATTGCTTGGGATGCAGCCAGTTCTCAATTTGCTTTTTAATTTTAGCACTGTCTTCTAACCCTTGTCCGGTTAAAAACTGCTCCCCTGCTAACCGGGTAATCATCCATTCCAAGTGCCGGCGTAACTTAGTCAAGCCCGCTTGCTCATCCCAAGTCGGTACTGTAAAACTATATATTTCTTTCTTGCTATCGCCTACTTTCACGGCAGTCATTTTAGGAATAGTGCTTAATTCTTCACAAATGCGGGTCAAGTGAGCGTGCAAATAAGCAATGAAGTTCTGCATAGCCTCGTCATGAGTACGCATTTCTGCTTCAATAATAACCACCGCCGACCGGATCCGTTCTTGCAGTTGCTCACCCCATGCTTTAATTTCACGATAAGTGACTTTTAGGCGAATGCCCTCTAATGATTGCTGTTTAGTTTTTTCATCTTTCAATTCTGAAGTACAATATTGCTCAAATTGTTTTTGCTTGTTTGCTACTTCTTTTTGCTGCCGCTCTACCTTTTTTTGGCCTGTAGCCAATTTCTCCAACAATACTTGCGCAAATTTCAACCGCCCGTAAGGATATTGTTGTTCATCCTTTAAACTCAACGGTGCAGCAACAACACTTTCTTGCCGGAAACGATACTGAACGTCAGCCATCTCTAATGCTCGCTCTACTACGGCTAATTTTTGCTCCAGTTGCTGCCAAGCTTGTTTTCTCTGGTTCAAAAAATTCTTTTCTTTGGCTAATTTTTCTTTTTCACCCTGCAATGTTTGCTCAACCTTAGTCAAATCCTGGCCGGAAAAACAAACTATTGCTACACCGGCACCAAATTTGGCAGTATAACCCTCTTGCAATGTATCTAAGCGTCCTTTTTGGGCTGCTTGATCTTTATCCGCTTGTTGCACTTTTAAAGAAATCGTTTTTAATGCTTGCTCTGCTTCTTGCCGCAGTGCTATCAATCTATTGATTTCTACCTCACCATCCGGCGGGAAAGATACTTCCTGGTCAATGATCATCATCCATTTTTTAAGCTGGCGGTCGATTTGTTGCTCCAAGCCGGTTATTTCTTGGTGCTGGCTCTCTTGTTGTCTTTCTAGCATCTGGCGATTTTGTTGGATGCCGTTAAGCCGGTCTTGCAAAGTATCTAATTTATTTTTAAGGGTTGCCAACGCTTGCTCACTGCTAATAGCGGTGATCTGCCGCACTTTTAGATATACCGGCTCAGCTCGTACTTCAATTAACAATTTATTAATTTCTGCTGTTTTTTCTCGCTGCCGGTCAATTTGTTTTATCAATTGCCCCACAGCAGTTTCCAATCGGGCTAGTTCTTGCTCTAACGGCACTTGACCGGCTTGAATTTCTGCTAATTTTATTATTAACTGCTGTTTTTCACTAGCCAAGCTGTGCCATTTCAAACCCGCTCTCTGACGCTCAGATAAATTATCGCGCTCATCTTCTAATGTTTTTCTTCTTTTTTCCATATCTAGTTGTTGTTGCTCCAGCGCAGTGCTTTCACTTTCTCCCACGGTAATTTCATTTTTTAACTGTTGCTGTTCTTGCTGAGCTTGTGCGTATTTTGCTTGCAGTGATTGATAAATTTCTTGATATGGATATTGTTGCCAAAAAGAGGTCATTTCGGTAGTTAAACCATGCCATATCTCGCATAATTTATCACTTTGCTGGCGCCCGGCGGTAGTTTCAGCCGCTTTACGCTGTTGTTCCTGAAGCCATTGCTTAAAATCTGCCTTAGCGGTAATTGCCGGCCAGTTGGTCGGAGTAACCAGAGCAGTGCAAAGTGACCGGAGCGAGGTTTGGGGATCAAGGATCGCAGTTCGAAGCTGCTGCTTTTCGTTCCTCGTTGCTAGTTCCTCGTTCTTCGCCCAGTTTTCGCTGGGTAGTTGTTCAATTTTATCTAAAGCCTCTTGACGGGTCAATAACAGTACCGGGTGAGTGATGCTTTCAGCCAGTTTTTCCAACCGGGTTTGCACCGCCCCAGCACTGGCGGCACCGGCAATTACTGCCAACGGCCAAAATGGGTAGCGCTGGTAAATATCCTCTAATTGGGGACATTCCGTACCCGACCTGTCTGTTAAAGAGGGGCCGGTGTGTCCCCTTTCCTCTAAATATATTTCTAAAAAGGCACTACCGGTTTGCAAATCAGGAAAATCACTTTGATTAGCAATAATCCAGCGTTCTAAAGCCGGGTCAGCAGTAAATACTTCATTATTTTGATAAAGATCATAAAAATGTAATAATACCCGTTCTGTCGCCAGTAGTTTTTCGCGCCGGGATTGACACAAAGCCAACTCGCCTTTTAAACAACTTTCAATAGTAGACTGCCGTCGGTAAATATTATTAAAATGTGGTTCTAAGGGTAACAGCACCTGCAAACGGTCTAACAACTGCCCGGCGGCCCGGTCTATCGCCGCTAGTTTTGTTTTGCTCTCAGATGCTAACCCGGTGGCTTTATTTAAATTTTCCCGGGCCACCTTTAACTGTAAAATTAGAGTTTCCCGGGCTGTTTTATTATCTGCCTGCCGCTTAAATAGTTGATGTAACTCGGTTTCAATATGCTCACTGCGGTTTTCCCATTGTTTCAACTGCACCGGTACTGTTTCTTCGGCGGGGTTGTCCAAGATGCTTTGCTCAATTTCCTGCATTTGTTTTTTGGTGCTTTTTAGTTCAGTCTGGGATTCTGCTTGCGATATTTTTAATGCTTGTAATTGCTGCTGTTTTTGTTCCGTTAATGTTTTATTTTCTGCCAGCTGCTCTTGATATTTTTCTTGCTGATCTTTCACTTGGTTTTTTCGTTGAGTTAAATCCGCTTCTGTTTGATCATAGTGAAATTTGATACCGGCTAAGCAGTGCTGCTGCTCTGTTTTTAATTGCCCAATATCCGGCGAACGATCTAAACTTGTCAACTGCTCTTGTAAATGCCGCAGGGTTTCTTGCTTTTCTTTTAATCCTTTCTGTAAACGGGCGTGTTCCAGTGATTCCAGTTGATGATGATAGCGATCATATCTTTGTTGTTGTTGCTCTTTGGTTATATTTAACTGGTTTAAAATGCTATTTAGTTGCTCCAGTTTACTCGCTGCCGTTGCCAGTTCCAGCGAAGATTCCTTTTGCTGCCAGTGGCGTTCTGCTTGCTGCCAGTCTTGCTCTGTGGCACTAATATCCTGCCCTTCCACCTGAGCATCTTGCTTTTCTGCTGATGATTTTTGCCACAAACCTTTAGCCTGAGCTTGTAAAAGCCGGTAATCCAGCTCTTGTTCGTCTAACAACGCATACTGCTCAATTACTTGGTCAATTTTAGTAGTTAACTGCTGGTATTCCTTCACCTGCTCGTTTAAATCTAAATATTCCCGAAATTGCTGGCGCAGGTTGTCAAAAACCTTGGCAAAATGTTTCGTGCCTTGTCCCGACATCCCCTGCTCTACTATTGGTATCAGTAAATGATCTGCCAACTGCACAGTAGTTTTGCAGTTATCAAAAAAGCTTTCTACACCACCCTCATTACTGTTGATTTTGATAATCGCCTGCCATTCAGTAGCCACGATTTGAAACTGTTCTTCTATATAGGATTGGTAATCTTGTTTGCCGGAAAAATAGCGGGCGTTCATCGAAGCAGCAGCCCTTTTTTGATAATATTCCCGAATTTCTTCTCGCCCGGCAGGACGTTTGCCGCTACTGGCAGAAATCACTAAAGGCAAGGCCTCTATTCGCCCTTGATCGCCCGGCGAGTAATCATAAGCATACATAAAATATTCCAAACCATCTTTACCTATGTAAAAAGTGATTGCGGTCAGCGCGTAACGCCGGGGCTTATTTTCTAAAATCCACTCCACCGCAATATGCGCCGGCGAGCCGGAAACATCCAGCGTATCCCGTAGCTTACGCCCCGCCAATACCCCGTTAGGCAGCATTGCTTGAATCACCGTTTGAATCAACACTGTTTTGCCGCCGCCATTTTCTAGAATGATCGCCCCGTTATGACCGTCAAATAAAAATAGCTCGTCATTATAGCGTTTATCTCCTTGCTCATATTGGACATTGGTCAGGCGGATTTTAGAGATGGCTGGCATCAGGTTCACTTCCTTTTTTTAAACCTTCTTTTTGATACATAAAAGCTAATATCCCACGATTATAGTCGGAATCCATGAAATAACGCTGTACTATTATTTTTGCTTTTTCAGTTAGTACCAGTTCATCATTACCCTGTTCAGCAACTAATTCCTGCTCTGTCAGAAAACGAATTACCCGTTTTAAAAATCCCAAGCGGCTTTGTTGTTTACTGTCTTGGCGTTTGGCAGTTTCTCTCAGGTCGTCTAACGCTTCCCAATACTCAATTACCGCACTCCAATTCCACTCTGTTTCCAGTTCAGTAGTAGCCAGTTTTTCTTCCCCGTGCTCTTTTAAAGTATTGATGCGCTCTTTGATTTTTATCAACCATTCCGCCAGCGGCAAAAAATCCCGGGTCGCCTCACTGGTTTCATAACTATCATAAAACTCTCCTAACAGCACCAAAATACAGAAATACAGCAGGTACAAATCAATATTACTGGACTGGTAGCCTAAGTATTCCCGCTTAATAAAAGCATTTTTGACTTGAAACAATGATTGCCCTGCTTCGGGAATCAAATATAAATAATCTGACGTTTTTACAAGCACACTATCTGCTTTATTAGTAAAAGTATGCACCAAATCCCGCACTTCGCTGCTACTGTTGTAGTAACGGTAACGTTCTTCTTCTGCCTTTATTTTACCATCTTGCACCAGCAGCAAAAATATAGCAAAAGCTTGTTCGATATCCGCCGTTTCATGTTGCATCTGCTTTCATCCTCACTGTTAAAATCATTTCCTGGATTTGATAGCGAGGATGGGGGTTTAACAGGGCGGCGTCTTCTACCACCACTAATTCCTCCACACCCGGCCATTCGTTGATAATCGCATCCAGCAAGCGAGTAACTTCTTCACTATCACCGGCATCTTTAATCAACGGTGAACGCTGGTGTAAAAGTAGCC
>JAJOKO010000027.1 GCA_021129825.1 Desulfotomaculum sp.
TACCCCGGCACCACAGTATAGCCCGCAGTTAGCAGAAGCTACAAAAGTATTGGGCGATGTCCAAAGCACATCCCCATGTTTTAATCCGGCGGCTAAGCAGGCAATATGCAAGGCGGCAGTAGCACTACTCACCGCTACCGCATAGTGAACACCGCAGTATCCAGCTACAGCACGCTCAAATCCCGTTTACTTACCGCTTGCCTTACGTCAAATATTCTTTAAGTTCTTCTAAACTCTGCATTTCCATTATTTTTAAACCGATTATCTCCAATTTTTCTTGTTCTTGTTTCTCCAACTGTTCTTTGCACTCTACCGGTATATTTTTGAACTTAAACAGCAATTGCTTATAGATGATGTCTTGCATACCTTCTGCTTTACCTTCTGCTTTACCTTCTGCTTTACCTTCTGCTTTACCTTCTGCTTTACCTTTTGCTTTACCTTTTGCTATCCCTTTTTCTTCCGCAAATTGAATTACTTTTAACATGCTTATCTCCTCCCAAATATTATCAATATCTGCTTCACTTAAAATTTTATCTGCTAATACTATTATAGCAGAAATTAAGCTGGTTACTTGCTCACCGGACAGGTTACTTTGTTTGACCAGTTGAATAGCTGTCTTGGCTTGCTCTGCTGCTGACCTGGTGCTTTTCATCAAGGGCAGAAATATCAGTTTCAGTTGATCTGGTTCTTGACCTTTTGTTATTTTATCTCGTTCTCCGGCACAGATCTGATCCCCGTCATACTCGTGCATTGATATTGTTTCTGTTTGGTAGGTAATGCTGCCGGCTGCTATTTGGTGTGCGGTTGGAAGAGTATCTTTGATGTAGATAACTACCGTCCTTATTTTTTGCCGGTATTTTTTGTACAGCCGAATATCGTAGGTTAAAAAGCGGTAGGTATCTTCTCTACTATAGTCGGCTTGAAATTCTAAATGCAGGATGCTTTTATCTATCAGTTGAAATATAAAATCTGTCTTTTTGATATTGGCTTCTATCGCCGGTAATTCTACCGGCAGTATTTTTTCAATCTCCGGGGCATCTATCCCTAAAAAATCCAGCATTTTATGTCGAAATGTTTCTGAAGCCATTTTAAAGATTAAATCATAATTCTTATCAGTAATTTCTTTTTCCACTTTACTATCACCTCGCTGGTATTCACCTTAAACGGCAAGCAAGCACTATCCCCGCTTGCCTTTATATTCCCATTCTAATTAGCATCATACCAAAACCTACTACCATTGTAATCATAGTACCAATAGCCCACCGGTTCATTCGCCGCATTTCTTGACGCAATTCAGCATTGTTATTCTTCATCTCTTGGCGTAATTCTGCGTTGTTATTCTTCATTTCTTAACGCAATTCTTGGATCTCTTGACGCAAGTTTATTTCTACAGCATCTACTCGCTACATTAAATAAACACTCCATACCGTACCGTACCGCTTTAATAGCTACCTTGGCGTAGTTCTATCACTTGTTTTTTGTTTTCTTCAGGCATGAACACACCCCCTTATCTTCGGCAGGTTTATTTTAACATATCGGCTCTAAAAAGTCGATTAATGCCAAAAATAACAGGGTATCATCAAAAGCATAAATAAGGGCTAGATCTGGTTTAGAAAAAGCAAGCAGGAACCGTCCCCACTTGCCTTGCATTATAAGAAACCCCTGCCCCGATAAAAGGTATCACCCGTTTATCCAACAATCTGCTAACCAGTTGATTAAGCCTGCTATCCACTTCATTGTCTTTTTTATTGTCTTTGCATGTCAAAATAAACACCTCTATCCCCTTACCAGCTTAATTTTCATAACAATTCCCAGTCCACCGGCGTGCCTTTTTTTACAGCCTGTTTTACTTTTTTACCTAATAACAAATCATAATATTTGGGTGCCAGACCCAAACCAGGACGGATTGTCTTCAAATTTTCTTTGGTAAAAGCTTCGCCCGCACTCATATCCTTAACCACATAAAGTGAACGGCGACCTTTTACTGATTCCTTCTCGGCATCAACATAGCCGTAATTCACTTGTCCCAAAGCCTGCCAAGCCTGTTTACTCCCGGTTACCAGAGCCTGCATTTCCGCTGGTTCAATAGAAAAAGCCGCATCTACCCCACCTTCAGCCCGGGAAAGGGTAAAGTGTTTTTCAATAACCGTTGCCCCCAATGCTACCGCCGCTATAGCCACCCCGGTACCCATAGTGTGGTCAGATAAACCTACTTGACATTGAAATAGTTCCCGCATGTGGGGAATGGTAAGCAAGTTGGTGTTCTCCGGTGTAGCAGGATAAGTGCTGGTGCATTTGAGCAGGATAAGCTCCCGGCAGCCTGCTTTTTGGACTGCCCGCACCGTTTCGTCCAATTCACCTGCCGAAGCCATACCGGTAGAAATAATCACCGGTTTGCCGGTAGCGGCCACTTGGCGAATAAGCGGCAGGTCGGTATTTTCAAAAGAAGCAATCTTGTAACAAGGCACCTTCAGCGACTCCAAAAAATCTACCGCCGTGGCGTCAAAAGGGGTGCTAAAACAAATTAAGCCCAGTTGCCGGCACTTATCAAAAATCGGCTGGTGCCATTCCCACGGGGTATAAGCTTGCTGGTATAATTTATGCAGTGATTGACCCCGCCACAAACTAGCCGGTTCATCTATGTAAAACTCGCCATCTTTAATATCCAACGTCATGGTGTCAGCAGTGTAGGTTTGTAGTTTTAAAGCATGTGCCCCGGCTTTGGCTGCTGCTTCCACTATTTTTAAGGCTCGCTCCAGTGACTGGTTATGGTTGCCGGACATCTCGGCAATAATCAGCGGCGGGTGGCTAAAACCAATCTCTCTATCTGAAATTTTAATATTATTAAACTGCATTTATATTCCCCCTCTCTGAGTTTTTCTTGATATCTTTATCTTTCACGGTTTTTGTCCCATTCCTTTGTTTAGTGTTTTATCTAATTTTATTTTATTTAGCAGAGATCATTGATGAACTATGTTTTAGCAACTTTTATCGCTGCGTTAGTTCTGTTTAAAAAAACAAGTCACTTTCTTGCTTTTAAAAATTGTTCTACAGTTAAGTCGCTTTTCCTTATTAATCCTCTTAATAAACCTGGAGCTAGCTCTTTGTGGTACATTATCATGTGGCTACCCGTCTGATGATCCAATGTATAGCCAAATTTCTTGAATTTGTTCACCGCATCTTTGCCTGAAAGATTAGCGAGTATTCCCAACTAAACCGTAACCTCCCCCAAAAAGACCTCCTTTGTATCATAAATACTTATCCGGTCATATTTCCCTTCAACATGTAACCATCCTCTGATAGCATCTTTTACGTTATTCAACGCTTCGTCTATAGTTTTACCTTGACTCATACATCCAACAAGTTCAGGAATATCTACGACATATCCACCGTATTCGGAATCATATATTATTATCACTTTAAATCGACGAGCAGACATTGCTTTAAATCTCCTTCTTTTAACAATACTTATTTATACCACTATTTATTATACCACATCTCTGCTTCTGGGTTATCTTGCTCTATATAGCTGTATATAGCTGTAGATATCCTTGAATCATTATTCCGCTTACTTTAATCCGATAAATTTCTACCTAAAATAAACGCTTCTGCCGCTGCCACCCCGACACTTGCACCCCGCCATCTCGCCAAGTGTTCCAAAGCCTCGATTGAGCGCGCGTGCGGCCAGGGGCGCATTTCAGATTGGTATGCTTTTAAAGCTGCTACTTTTAAGCTGAAAGTATCCGAAACATCTTCAAACCAGTTAGGCGCAAAGTGCGGCGCTGAACCGGGCGGTTGCCATTCTGTGCTGGAAGGCACTTCAAAAAACAAAAGCTTCTTAACCGGGTGCTGCGGGGTGGGACGACAAGCGGTTACTACCGCTTCATGAATGCGGCGGTGGTCAATATTCACATCTCCGGCATGATGAGTATATACAGTTTCCGGTTGATGTTGGGCGATAAAACCTTCCACTACTTTAATCACATCCAAGCGATCTAATGAATCCAGGCGGTTATCCGGAAAATCATGCAACGTTAAAGAAGAAACTCCCAGTATTTTATTAGCTTCGTGTGCCGCTTTAGCTAATTCAGATAACCCGGTAGTATGTTTTTCGCGATTACGCCGGTTATCTCTACTGGTTAAACCTTCGGCAAGAATAGCTATATGAACTTCTACCCCCCCGGGAGTATTTGGCAATAGTCGCCCCGCAACCCAGCACTTCATCATCTGGGTGAGCGGCAATAACTAATATTTTTTCACTCATATTTTCTCCTTTTTTGGTATTATTTTAACATCTGCCACAATGTGTCCATATTTAAGTGATGCTCGCTGAAACTCAAATCTAAACTGTTCTGTTTCTAAAAAAGCGTTTGGATAGCCTTCGGCATCTAACATCCTGATGTAATCGTATATTTGTTCTAAACTAGTCAAATCAGCAATATTCCCGTCCGCCGATTGGCGTCTTTTAAAGCAAACAACATCGCCTTGCTGTTCAACCGGCACCGGCTTTTTTTTGATTATAGCAATAATCATTTCTTCCGCGATTTTAGTTGCTCGCATATAAATTTCTTCCGCCGTTCCATATAAATAAAATGGTTTTTTCATGTAAACCGGCCCGGCATCTAATTCTGCCTGACATTTCAAGGCTGATATTTTGGTTTCGTAAATACCCCTAGCAATCAAATTTTGTAAAGGACTGCCCCCACGCCCAAAAGGGACATCAGTCATATGAAAAATCACGCATTCAAATTTTTGGTATATTTCAGCTGGTATTATGTAAGACCAATGCAGAAAAAACACATACTCCGGTTGAATATTTTGTAACCGCTCCAAAGTCAAATCTTCTTTTTTATCTATCAATACAAAATCTTCATTAGTGAGATTGGCCAGTTTTTTAGGTAAATTTTTGTGCCAGGTACGGTTAGAGGCAATAACATAAGTCATTGTAGATCTCTCCAAAAAAATCATTTTTTCTTATCTCTTCAACCACGTTTAAAAAGCAGTTTTTCATATTTAGGTTTTACTTTAAGCCAATCTTCTTTAAACATAGCCATTAATATAATATCTTCATACACATTATTTTTCAAAACATGCTTTGCCAAACACCCTTCTTCAATAAATCCCAACTTTTTGTGAAACTTGGTACTAGAGATGTTAAAAGCAAATGCTTCTCCACATAACTTACGAAAACCTAGCTTTTCAAAAGCATATTCTAATCCTAGAAAACCCATAATTGCACCTGTGCCTGGAGGCAAATCTTCTTCCCCTAAATAAAAACCCCACAAACATCTGTTGCAAATTTTATCTATATTTGTAAAATAAACTAATCCAACGGGTTTTTCTTTAAATTCAAAAATCATACTTACAGCATCTTCGCTTTGCTTGTTTCTTTCAAACCAGGCCCGGTGCTCTTCCACGGTAATAATGTGATCACTATACATATTTGCACGTATGCGTTCAGAATTGCGCCATTCAAGTACCTTCCCCAAATCCGCTTCTTCCAACGGCCTTAGTCGATAATCCTGACGATTGGGCATTATTTCCCCTCCATTATAACTTGGGTTGTCAAAGGGACAGGGTTGTTGACACTTTGCTTTTCGATTAGGAGTGGTGTCAATAACCCCGTCCCCTCGTCATTAAGCGTTTTAATAATCTTTATCGTCAATAAACGCTTTAATCTTAACCTTATCGAAATTATTTTTTTTATTCTTGCATTATCACTAGGACGCTATCACTAGGACGCTGTCGAAGGGAAGGGACGTGTCGGACGTGTCGAAGGGACGGGGTTGTTGACACTTTGCTTTTCGATTAAGGGTGGTGTCAATAACTCCGTTCCCTCGTCATTTTATTTTTATCATCACAAATCTCATTCCTATCTCATATCTCTTCCTCTAAAATTTGTTCTATAAGCAGCTTGATTTCCGGCAAACGCTCTTTTATAACCTTCCAGACGATTTCAAGATTTATACCAAAATATGAATGTATAAGCTTATCTCTCATGCCTGCCATATCTTTCCAAGGAGCTTTTCTATACTTCTCTCTAATTACAGGCGGTACGTTCTTTGTTGCCTCACCTATGATTTCAAGCTTTCTTATCACCGCACTAGTTTTCTCATCATTTTCTATAAATTCGTCAAAACTCAACTCTCCAATAAACACTTCTATTTTCTCACTGGCGTCCAGTATGTCTTTGATATAAAGGCGGTAATTTCTTTTCATAATTATACCAACACCGTTTCATTCAAGATGATCTCTTTTAATTCTAGTCTTACCGATGTTTTTTCTACCAAATCAACTTTAATCCCTAAAACTTCTTCCAGTTGCCTTTCCAATGCTATGAATTTTAAAAGGTCAGGCACTTCTTCAAACTCTACAAGAATATCCACATCACTCGTCGCCTTCTGCTCATCTCTAACAAAAGAGCCAAAAATGCCCATCTCCGAAACTTTATATTCTTTATTCAGTCTCTCTCTATGCAACCTCAATATTTCCTGTATTTCCAGTAAATTTTTCATTTTCCACCCCACCAAATTATCCACACTTCCTTTTTGGAATACTGATAAATATTATACCAGTTTCAGTGAAAGGTTGTGGTAAAATTCATCCGTTTTATTATACCATTCACAGGGGATTTTTAAATCTTTATTTTCTTCAAACTCCAACCCGCTCATCGCTTGTTATATTTCCACAATGGTATAATCATCTTTACCACTGAAAATAACTACAGCTTTTTTTAAGTGCGTGTTCGAAAAGTATGTTTGTGGTAAATCCCCCCTCCCCCTAACCCCTGTAACCGTCAAGTACTTTTGAACAAATTTCAACAAATAACTTTTAACACCTAC
>JAJOKO010000054.1 GCA_021129825.1 Desulfotomaculum sp.
TGGATTAATATGTAAATTTTAAATGTGCTACATGGTACCCTTTTCGAACACGCTCACTAAATAAAAAAAATCCCCTTGAGGGATTTTTAAAAAGAAAATTTTAAATATATTGCTACTTATATTTTTTTCAACTTACTAGCATAACGGACATCAACATCTACCAACAAACGATATAATTTACACATCTGATAGAGCCGGGAGGTAGTACGTTCTCCTAAATGGTCCGTGATTTCATCCATTAAATTGGTAGTAACTATCGTCGCTAATTGATGATTTAACCGGTAATTGATAATCGAATATAATTTATTCTTAGTCCAATCAGTATAATTATGGGCTCCTAAATCGTCCAAGATTAATAACGGTACTTCCCGGGCTTCTGCCATTAAATCTTGTTCTGTTAATGGCGCTTCCCTACGAACTTGATTGGTATTTTGGGGGTTATAAGTAGATCTGATTTGATCCAACCAATCCGGCACTACTACAAATAATACTCGCCCACCTTGTTGTAAAACGCTATTAGCAATACAAGCCGCCAAAAAAGTTTTACCGCTACCCACCGGACCGGTTAATAATAACCCGGTAATATAAGGGTTTTTAGAGAAATTGACCACAAACTCTTTAGCTGCTTGATAAGTTAATTGCGCTGTTTTAGCATAGCTAATCCCTTTAACTTCATCTAATTTATTGGTAGCATAATATTTTAAATCAAAATGATCAAAGGTACACTGCCGCAATAAATAAGTTAAACCAGCCTTGGCATATATTGCTTGTTTTAACTTATTCTGCACACAAACACAGGGAACAGCACGCACCAGATTATTCCTGCTGCCCAAAAAATCTGTTTTAATTATCAAACCACTACCAGCACAATGTTTACAAGTAATCACTAGATCTCCTAACTCATCAAAAGAGCGTTAAATATTTTTTTGTGTTTATCTTGTTGATCCGGTTGATCCGGTTTGACTACTTTATTTTGATCACGTTCCCGGGTATATGCCGGTTTAAGATGCCCGCGTCGTTGTTGAAATGCTTGATCATATTTGGTGATTTCAGGTAATGTCCGTAAATTATTTTTAGACCATTCCAGTAAAATAGCGTCTATATAACGAAAATTACTTTTACCCATCAATACCGCCCGTTGCAATGCTTCGGTTATTAAGAGGGGATCATACTCTGCCGACCAATAGCGAATCCGCTCTACTTCTATTGGTGAAAGGGGACGGGCAAATTCTTGTTCAAAAAGAACCAAAATATTATCAACTGGCGGACTGGTCAAGGGAGTATTTTTTTGGTTTAAAGCCTGCTTGGTTTCTTCAATTTCCTTAACTTTAGCACACGCCCATAATTCAGATAATTTTTCATACAAGGGATTAAAATCAAGCCCGTCCAACACTAAATCCGCCCTAAAATCATAGTAGGCACTGATCGCTAATAGTTCTTTGTCGATCAACTGTTGCAATAAATATTGAGCCTGCTCTGTCCCACCATTAATATCTTGTCCTAGTACTTCTATAGTAGGGAAAATATTATTTTCGGCCCGCAATTTAATCAGTTGAATCAACAACATCATTTCACTGTCGCTGATATTCATTTTAGGATAATATTTCAGTAATAGGTTAGGGATACTAACAGCACCCAGCATCAACAAGTCTGCTCCAAACGCTGCTGTCACATTACCCATGTGCTGTTTTTTTACTACTTTATTTTGGAATTCCAGCGCAGTCTTTGATTTAAGCACAGTCATTAAGGCCCCCTTAATTAATACTTTCTATTTTATGATTTATTATTGTTTTTGTCCACAGCTAATAATAGCAATGAAAAGCTACCAGGGGTATTAACGCTTGTTTATGACTATTAAACAGCCAAATAGTTTTAAAATAGATGCTTGTTCACTATTGACTTTATCTAAACAAAGGCATAGAGGCACAAAGGCACATAGTTACACCTCTGTGCCTCTGTGCCTCTGTGCCTCTGTGCCTTTGCCCACGGTTTGCCGTTATATTCTTTGCTTCTTCATCATCAAGTTGATTAGCCAGTGAGCAGTAAAATTAAGTAATAATACAACCACTATCAATACTGTAGCGGTAGCATAAGCTCTTTCAAAACAAATCCCTTCCGAAGCCAACACATACAAGTGGACGGTCAGCGTCCGGGCTGGATCCCAGATAGATGTTGGTACTACCAAAGCAGCCATCCCGGCAGTCATAAAAACCGCTGCGGCATCACTGATAGCCCGGCCAATACCTAAAATAACCCCGGTAATAACCCCGGGTAAAGCAGACGGTAAAATTACTTTATAGGAAGTTTGCCACAAAGTAGCGCCGAGAGCCAAACTACCCTCGCGATGACTATCAGGTACTGCTTTAAGAGCTTCTTCCGTAGTACGAATAACCACAGGTAAGATCATACATGCTAACGTCAACCCACCGGATAAGATGGACCAACCCCAGTCTAAGTAAATTACAAAAAACAAAAAACCAAAGATACCAAATACGATAGAAGGAACCGCCGCTAAAGTTTCTACAAAAAAACGCACAGTTCTAACGATTTTCCCTTTTTGAGCATATTCCGTCAAATAGATAGCGGCCATTACCCCGATCGGAGCGCCTAGTAACACAGCTACACCCACTACATAAATCGTACCCACAATGACCGGAAAAATGCCCCCCTCTCTACCCATAGCACGGGGAGGTTCAGTCAAAAACTCCCAATTTATCGCCAACAACCCGTTGCTGACAATATGAAATATGATAAAAAATAAAACACTTAAAATGATAATACCTGATACCCACAGGATGATACGTGCTACCGCTTCTTCTATTTTCACTGCTGTCCGCATTAATTAGCACCCGATCGCTTATAAATTGCTAAAGCTATAGAATTCAAAAACATAATTACTATAAAAAGCACCATACCAGCAACAAATAAAGCCTGGGAATGCTCACCGGTAGCATAACCCATTTCTAAAGCGATATGAGCTGTTAGCGTCCGCACCACATCTAGCACGGAATCAGGGATTACCGGCGCATTACCGGCTACTAAAATTACTGCCATTGTTTCACCAAGAGTTAATGCCATCCCTAAAATAATGGCCGCCAAAATACCGGAACGAGCAGCAGGCAACACTACATAACGCACTGTTTGCCAGTGAGTAGCTCCTAATGCTAAAGAGCCTTCTTTATACTCCCGGGGTACAGAACGAATAGCATCTTCGGCAATATTAATAATAAAAGGCAAAGCCATAATTCCTAACACCAAAGAACCGGCCAGAATAGACAAACCCCGCCCACCAAAATTTTGCATAATAAAAGGTACTAAAGTCATTAAAGCCCAAAAACCATAAATTACTGAAGGAATACCGGCCAATAACTCAACGCCTGGTCGGATTCTTTTAGCAGCCCACTGGGGGGCAAATTCAGCCAAAAATATAGCACAGCATATTCCCAACGGTACTGCGATTAAAAGAGCCCCAAAAGTAACCGCAAAAGAACCGGCAATCATTGGTAAAAGCCCAAATTGAACCGGATCAGCTAATGGTCGCCATTCCAAGTTAAATAAAAAGTGACTAACTCCATACTTTTGAATAACCGGCCAGCCTTGAGCAAAGATAAAGGCAATTATCAAAAAAACTACTAAAATGGACACTATCGCACAAAATAATAATAATTTTTCGATTACTTGTCCAATCAGATCCCGCATCTTGGCCTGGCGAGTTTTTTCTACCTGCATCATTACACCTTCTCCAGCATTTTTGACAATTAGCTATCAGCGTTCAGCTATCAGCTATCAGCTAAAGACTTAAAAGCTGAACGCTGAACGCTGACGGCTATTTACTGATCCACTCGCACAAATTTTTCGGCAACAATTTCCTGTCCTGCACTCATTACCCAATCAATATAAGCTTTCACAACGCCTTCTGGTGCTCCTTTGGTCAGATACAAGAACGGGCGTGAAATCTCATAATCACCAGCCAAGATGTTGGCAGCAGTAGGTTCTACACCATCCACTTTCAGTGTTTTAACCGAACCGTCTAAGTAACCTAAAGACAAATAACCAATCGCATTTTCATCACCGACAACCGTAGTACGTACTGCCCCGCTGGCAGGTTGGATAGCGGCATCTGCTGTCAAATCTGCCTCTTGTTTTTCCCCGGCAGCATCTCTGTATTCCATCACCATATCTGTAAAGGCACCGCGCGTCCCGGATCCTTCTTCACGAGAAACTACATTAATTACCGCATCAATGCCACCCACTTCTTGCCAGTTAGTGATTTCACCGGCAAAAATCTGGCGAACTTGCTCTACGCTCAAATCAGCTACTTCATTAGCTTGATTTACCGCAATAGCAATACCATCTACCGCAATTTTATGTTCTACTAATCCTAAACCTTGCTCCGCTTCTCTCAGGTTACGGGAAGAACTACCGATTTCAGCCACCCCTTCATTAGCCGCTCTAACCCCAGCAGAAGATCCCCCACCTTGTACATGGATAGTAACTCCCGGGTGCTTTTCCATAAAAGCTGATGCTAATTCTTCAGACAGTGGTGCTACCGAAGTAGAACCAGCAACAGTAAACGTACCGGTCAACTCTTCTACGGCTGGTTCTTCCGCCGGTGGTTCTTCCGCCGGTTTTTCCTCTCCACAACCAAGCACCGTGGCAGATAAAGCCAACATCAACATCAAGACTAATAATACGCTAAATTTCTTCTTAAACATTTTAATTCCTCCCTAATAATTCGTTTAGCTACATGCGCTATAAAAAAAGCAAGCTGAAAAGTTCTTTAACCATCACCACTTTTCAACTTTTACCGCTATTAATACTATCCTTTAAATGTTAAGATAGTATTAAGATAATGTTAAGTTTCTGTTAAGTTTCTGTTAAGTTTCTGTTAAAGAAATTACCATGCCGGATAATTACCTGGCTTAATACCGGCTCTTTCTACAATTTCAGGTACTATTTCCTCCCAATCGATAGCCATAATATGCACCCCGGCCACTCCCTCAATTTTCTTTAAATGTTCAATTTGGGCTACGCAAAGCTTGATTCCCGCTGCTTTGGGATCGGCAGCTTGCCTAATCCGTTCCACAATTTCATCCGGCACGATCATCCCTGCTACCCGCTTTTGCATAAATTCGGCTGCTCGTGCTGATTTCAGCGGGTTCACTCCGGCTAAAATAGGTACTTTTTTATGGAGTCCCCGTTGGCGCACCATCTGCATAAATTTTTCAAATCGCTGCATGTCAAATATACACTGGGTTTGAATAAAATCAGCCCCGGCATTAATTTTTTTCTCTAACCGTAATACTCTAAACTCAAAGGGATCGGCAAAAGGATTAGCCACCGCACCAATAAAATAACGCGGGGCATGTTGTTTAATTTTTTCGCCACATTGAAATACTTGCTTGTCCCTTAAATTTCTGACCATATCAACTAGTTGAATAGAATCAAGATCATAAACTCCTTTGGCTTGCGGATGATTACCAAATTTTTGGTGATCGCCGGATAAACATAAAACATTGCGTATTCCCAAGCTATACGCACCTAATAAATCACTTTGCATGGCAATACGATTACGATCCCGGCAGGTTATTTGAATTACCGGCTCCAAACCGGCCTGGTGTAAATGTACTCCGGCTGCAATACTGGATAAACGCACGTTTGCTGTTTGATTATCAGTAATATTAGCGGCATCAACATAATCTTTTAATACTTCCGCAAGTTTAATTATCCCAGTTGCCGATGAATGCTTGGGCGGTCCAATTTCTACAGTTACAGCAAAACGGGCTTGGTTTAACACCTGCTCTAATTTACTACTACTCCTAATCATGGCAAAACCTTCTTCCGCACCGGCTTAGCACCAACCGAGTGTTCTTTGGACCAATCTTTAGGCGAGCGATACTGCATCATTAAATCTAAACGATTAGTCGCTAGCAGTTTTTCATAAATTAAATGCCAAGCACAAGGCATCTGCGGATTAATTTCACACTTGCCGTGTTGCGAACCACCACACGGTCCGTTTTGAATGCTCTTAGCACACCGGCTTACCGGACAAATACCCCCGGTTTGGTGTAACATACAATTACCACATAAACCACACCGTTCTTCCCATAAGCCGGCTTGCACCGCCCCGCCTGCTAACACGGTGTTCAAACCGGGCAACACTGGTTTACCGGCATAGCACTCCGCCAAAAACTGCACCCCAACACCGCAAGCTAAAGAAATTACAGCATCTACTCGGGTCACCTGCTTAGCAATACTATCTAAATATTGCGCATCACACTGCCTGGTAATAATAGCTGTGCTTACCGCTAATGCGCTACCCTGTTTTTGGCGCCAATGGCGTAAAGCTACAGCTAGTTCTGCGGCTTCTTTTTCACCACCGGCAGCACAAACACTGGCACAACCACCACAGCCCACTAACAATATTTTATCAAATTTTTCTGTGAATTCAACCAGTTTTGCTACTGGTTTAGGCTTAGCAATAATCATGATAATAATACTCCTTTACTAAATTTGCTCTTACATTATAGCATATAAAAAGCGAGGATACACTCTAAGTAAAAAAAACTCCCTTGCGGGAGTTTTAAATTTCGTGGTTACGCCACTGATCATAGTTAGCTTGTTGTGATCGATATTGTTCCGGATATTGTTGTTCGATTTCCAATATATGTTCTATTTTGCTTACTCTCAACTCTAAACCTGCTAGATCAGCTGGTTTACTACTCCCTCTACTCATAAGAGTACTCTCGGAAAGTCTAACCCCACTATTTCTGTACCTTTCAAAGAAAGT
>JAJOKO010000094.1 GCA_021129825.1 Desulfotomaculum sp.
GGTTAATATGTAAATTTTAAATGTGATAAATGATACCCTTTTCGAACACGCACATCTAGTAAAAGAGGCGGGAGTTGAATATGAGTAAAGAAGTTTTTTTAGAAACTATCACTGTTTTTGCTATGGGTGCCTTACCGTGGTTTGAAATTTGGACTGCGGTACCATTAGGAGTAGTTTTAGGTTTTTCGCCGTTTACCGCTACCGTTATTGCGATCATTGGTAATGTGCTTTCGATAATTTTGATGATCGCTTTATTTCCGCACCTAAAAGATTTTATTACCCGCAAATTTAGATCTAAATTTGCGGGTGTGACTAAAAAAGACGCTTCCCCACGCCAAAAACGTTTCTTGAAGATTTGGCGAAAATTTGGTTTGCCCGGCGTAGCCTTAGCTGCTCCTTTTTTTATCGGCACCCATTTAGCTGTCGCCTTTTGCCTTATTTTAGGTAGCAATCTTTATCAAACCCTGCTTTGGATCACCACCAGTATTATTATCTGGGGCATAGTGATCGCAGTATCTCTTGATATGGGGTTAGGCCTATACGAACAGTTAGTTACTTAAAGAGTAAAGAGGAGGAGTCGTGATGAAAGCATTTAAAAGCAAAATTAGTATTGCTGTTTTAATTATTGTTCTAGCAGTTTTGGCCGGAACTGCTGGTTATATTCATATTAAACATGACCACAAAAAACCGGTTTCCGTCCCAGAAGTAGCAATAACCCCAGTACGGGTAGTAACAGCAACCGTGATAAATCTACAGGAAACCTTAGAAAGAACGGCGGAAATTAAGCCGGCAGCAGCAGTAAATGTTTTCCCAAAAATCCCCGGTAAAATCGTTAAAAAATTACCTGTCCAGACCGGTGATTACATTAAAAAAGGCAGTCTGATAGCCGAACTGGAGAAAGATGTTATTCATGCTCAATTAGCAGAAGCAAAAGCCGGCATAACTGCTGTGCGGGCCGGTATTAGGAAAAGCGAGGCCCATTTAGAACTGTTAACAAAAGATAAACTACGGGTAGAAAACCTTTATGCAGCAGGTGCGGTGCCTAAACAAAAATTAGACCATATCAATGCTAAGCATAAAGTAGCCGCCGAGTCAAAAAAGCTGGCTCAGGCGCAGCTTGAGAGCGCAGAAGCAGTTTTAAACCAATTACAAGTCCTCTACCGTAATCACAATATAGCTGCTCCCATTTCGGGTTTTGTCAGTATGCGCTTCATGGAGCAAGGGGATATCACTGGTGCTGAGCAACCGCTAGTGCGCATTTCCCGTGAAGACGAGTTAAAAGTAGTTTGCCATATCACAGAAGAACATTTTCCCCGTTTGGAAAAAGGCATGCCGGCGACAATAACGGTAGATGCTTTTCCCGGCGAGGTTTTTGAAGGTGCCATTTCCATTATAAGCCCTACCATCAACCCGGCTACACGGACAGCCGCAATTGAAGTACATATCCCTAATCAGGATCACCGGCTTCGTTCCGGGATGTTCGCCCGCCTAAAATTATATTTGGATGAACGAAAAGCACTGGTTATCCCTGCTGACGCACTTAATAGAATACCAGGCACCGGTGTTTATTTTGTCTATGTTATAGAGCATGACCGGGCATTATTAAAGAATGTAGCGACCGGGCTACGCCAAGATGACTTAATTGAAATAACCAGTGGTCTAACGGAAAAAGACCTGGTTGTTACCTGGGGAAAAGAACATCTTTATGACGGTGCGGTTGTTTCTATAGAAGAAAGAGGTGTTGTTAAACAGTGAAAATTCCTGATTTTTCCGTTAAACATCCGGTAGCAGTTTTAATGATCTTTCTGGCTGTGATTATTTTGGGAATAATCGCTTTAATCCGAATTCCGGTTGCTATGCTTCCAGATATTCAGCCACCAATAGTAAGTGTATTGACTGTTTGGCCGGGAGCTGGGGCTGCCGATGTAGAAACAGAAGTAACTGAGCACATCGAAGACGAGGTCGGCCTAATCGCCGGTCTGGATGTACTTACTTCTCAATCGTTTGATAATGTTTCTTTGGTAACCAGCCAGTTCAGGTGGGGGGTTAATCTGGATGAAGTTACCGATAATGTTAGGACTGCTTTAGATGTGGCTAAGGGCGAGTTGCCGGATGATGCAGAAAAATCATTGGTTCTTAAGTTCAGCAGTGCCGATATCCCTATTTTAGGCTTGAGTATTACCGGCGATACCAGTTGGTCTCAGCTACATCATCTAGCAAGCGAACAAATTGTTGATGAGTTGCAACGGGTGCCGGGGGTCGGGGCAATTACATTATACGGAGGAGTGCAGCGGCAAATAAATATTTGCTTTGATCTGCATAAAATAAACAGCTACCAGTTAAATTTAGAACAAATAAACCACATGCTGGCTGCCGAAAACGTGAACATTCCTGCTGGTAGTATAAAATCCGGCACACAGGAGTATTTTATCCGGCTTCCGGGTCGGTTTCAAGATGTAGACGAGTTAAGAAACATTGTTATCGGTCAAATGAACAACCGCCTTATTTACTTAAGAGATGTAGCTACCGTCGAGGATGGTTTCCAAGAACAAGAGATGTATGCTTGGGGGGGTGAAAAAGAAGCCATCGTACTACTTTTACAAAAACAGCGCGGTGAAAATGCAATAGCAGTAGTCACTGCGGTCAAGGAAAAGTTGCAAGCAATCGAAAAAAATCTACCAGCTGATGTCGAAGTAAGCGTTGTTCTGGATGGTGCTGAAAGTATTACTGCATCAATTAATAATTTACAAAACGTATTACTTCTGAGTATTCTTTTTATCACTTTAGTTACCTTGTTTTTTTTGCGGGAGCTGAAAGCAGCCGTGATAATAGTGTTGGCAATGCCGATTTCACTATGTTGCGCCCTGATTTTAATTTACTTAATGGGTTATTCGGTGAATATATTCTCTCTAATGGCGATGGTCATTGCTTGTGGTATGTTAGTAGACAACAGCATTGTCATTCAGGAAAACATTGCCCGCCACCTGGAACGCAGTAATCGCATTAAAACCAGTACTATTTTTGGTACCGGCGAAATGCTAGCACCGGTCGTAGCTTCTACCCTAGTAATAGTTGTGGTTTTCGTTCCGCTGGTACTTATAGAAGGTATTGTGGGGGCTTTGTTTAGGGAACTGGCCTTGGTTGTTATTATAACTTTGCTGGCTTCGCTTTTCGTTTCGTTATCTTTGACACCAGTATTATCTGCATGGTGGCTGAAAACCAAACCGCCAGCAACGGTGAAAAAAAACAGTATTGCCAGTAAAGCTAGTGGCTTGGTAGAAAGAAAATTAATTTCTATTGAAAACATTTATGGCCGCATGTTAAATTGGGCCTTGGCTCATAAAAAAACGGTAATTTTACTGGCTATTTTTATTTTTTCCAGTAGCTTTGCACTAACCCCTTTCATTGCTAGCGGTTTTTTACCAAAAACAGATTCCGGCGATATAGACGTTGCTTTCAGCCTACCGGCAGGGACAAAGGTAACAGAAACCGCTTTGGTTACGGAAGAACTGTTGCAAACCATTAAAGCAGTCGTGAAACCGGAGGAATTCAAGCATTCTTACGCTTTTTGCGGACGAACCGAAGATGGTCTTGGTCTGGCTATGGGCATGGATGAAGGTAGTAATGTGGGGGCGATCGGCTTTAAACTGGTAGACAGAGATAAAAGAGCACGTAGTGCCCAAGAAATTGCCCATCAATTAAGGACAGAGATAAAACAGGTGCCAGGGATAGCCCAAATAACTATTACCGCTACCGACCCCTTTTTAGCCGCACTAGTTGCTGGAGGAAAACCAATTATTATTGAAATTACCGGTGCAGATATGAATACCAACATCAAGGTGGCAGAAAAGTTGCAAGAGTTGGTTAAAAAAGTTCCCGGTACAGTAGATGTTACACTTAGTTTGGCAGAGCCTAAACCCGAACTACAGATAAAAGTTGATCGTGACCGGGCGGCCTCTTTCGGTCTGAATAATGCTATGATTGCCATGACAGTACGTAATTATCTTCACGGAACCATTGTTACCGAATTGCGTGATGGTGAATACAGCATTGATATTCGTACCCGTTTAAGCGCAGTAGATAGAAATGATTGGGCTGGTTTGGCAAAGCTACCGATTGTCACTTTAGACGGCAGAATGATTAAATTAGAAAATGTAGCCACCATAAAAAGCGGTACCGGACCGGTAAGTATTGAAAGAAAAAATCGCCAGCGGGTGATTAAAGTGAAAGCGGCTCTGCACAAGCGGTCCTTAGGTGAAGTGGCCGCCGACATTGAAAATTTAATTAAACAACTGGCTCTCCCATCAGGAGTTTCGGTTAGTCTTGGCGGAGAAATTGAAGAACAAGCCAAGGCTTTCGAGAACTTGGCCCTGTTGTCAGTACTGGGAATTATGTTTGTCTATATGATTTTAGCAGCACTGTACGGCAATCTCAGAGACCCGCTGATTGTGATGCTAATTGTACCTTTCGCCCTGACCGGCGTATTTTACGTTTTGTTCTTAACCGGCACCCCATTAGATGTAATTTCTTTTATGGGGATAGTGATGTTAATCGGCATTGTAGCTAAAAATGCCATTGTTTTGCTGGATTACACAAAACTTTTGCAAAAGAGGGGGCAACCCTTGTCAGAAGCAGTCATTAATGCCGGTACTAACCGGCTGAGACCAATTTTAATGACGACCGCCACTACTTTTTCGGGAATGTTACCAATGGCTATTTCCCAAAACGTGGGTGCTGAAATGTGGAACCCCTTGGGTATTACTATCATCGGCGGCTTGGTGGTATCAACTTTGGTTACTTTGATTTTACTGCCGACTGTTTACTACCTACTGGAAGAAAAAAAGCTACAAAAAACAACCTATCACAGGGAGGCGCATTAATGAAATTACTTTTTATCACTTACGATGCAATCTTTGACGAAGAAATAATGCAGCTGCTTGATTTGCTGGAAATTACGGGCTTTACTAAGTGGGACCGGGTATTAGGCAAAGGGCAAAACAGCGAACCCCAGCTGGACACCCCGGTATGGCCGGGCTTCAACTGCGCTCTGGTCGCAGTAGTCAGTGAGGAGCACTTGGAAAAGTGTATCGAAAAGTTTAAAACTTTTTCAACGCAATTTGATAATAAAGCCTTCAAAGTTTTTGTACTACCCGTTTCAGAAGTTATTATTTAGCCACTCCAAGTACAAACAGCAATGATGCCCCGACGACAACTAGGGCGTCATTGCTGTTTGACTTTATTTTATTGTTCACCCTGCTGACCACCACCTTGATCATCACCGCCTCCACCGCCGCCTTTGGTTTCGGTCTTAATAGATTTTATCTCCCCTTCTATTTCTATCTCTACCTCTTTGCCATCAACAGTAGTAATCTTTAATATCGTTTTTTTGCCACCTTTATCGCCACCTTGACCACCTTCTTGCTCACCACCACCGCCACCTTGGTCGCCACCCTCTAGACGCTCTTGTAGCAAATAGGCATTTTCCTGCCTTATTAAACGTGGGGGAATTATCTTGGCCGGAATACTATGATCACCGTTATTGATCCACTTGTCATATTGAAAAAACTTGCCTTCGGCTATGCTTACCGCAGCATCATATGCCAGTCGTCCCAATATTTCTGGTCGACCATCCACCTCGGCATCATGCTCGCCAGCCACCAGTGCTTTAATAGCCGGGGGACTGGCACCCGCTCCCACCGTTATTACCCGGTGTGCCAAGTCTTTTTTCTTTAACACTTCTACCGCAGCCATAGCTAGCTTGCTGTCATTAGCCAACACTACATCTATATTGGGTTGGTCACCTAATAACTGTTCCATGGTTAACTTAGCAAGTTGATCATCCCAACGTGGATGTGGTGTTGACAATGCCAGTTCAGCCTGTTCGAGTTTTTGCAATTCACTGTTAACCGCAGCGGTAATCTCCCGGGCTCTTTGGTCATCAGGATCACCCTGTAATACTACTACTTGTAGCGGTTTACCATCCTTTAATGCTGCCGCCACCTGTTGTTGCCCCGGCTGTGGTTTTGTGACCATACCTCGCTTAGCCTGCTGCGCTACTGCTTGTAATAGTTCCCTCAGATAATGCACTTGCAGGTAACCGGCACGACTGTGATCAGATGTTATGTAACCATCCACAGGAGTATTCACCGGTAAGGTTTCCAAAGCAATCACTCTGATATTATTTACAAACAACTGCCTGACCATATCATTACCGGCGACTGGGTCGATTACTTGCAAAACAACCACTTGCATCTTCTCTTCAATTAATTTTTGAATATCTTTTTGCTGCTTTACAGGATCGCCTTGAGCATCCTGCCAAATCACTTTGACACCATCTCGTTTGGCAGCTTCATCAAACGCTTTCTTAATAGCCTGATTACCGTCCCGCTGCATATCTGTCATACTAACACCAATTTTAATTCCCTGCTTATCCGGTGATTTAGCTGCCTCTTCTCCACCCAAACACCCGGTAGATAGCAACACAATCAATAAAGCGATACTTATAAATAGCGGTAATTTTATTTTAAAACTATAAATCATGCCCTTCACCTCGCAAATACTGATTACTAGTATTATGCTTGTTTTTTTGTTTTTTATTTCATAAAAGAGGATGTTCGAAAAGTATGTTTGTGGTAAAAACCCCCCTCCCCGCACCCTTCCCTTCGG
>JAJOKO010000048.1 GCA_021129825.1 Desulfotomaculum sp.
GTCCCATAATTAGAATGTAAGTGCGTGTTCGAAAAGGGTACCATTTAGCACATTTGAAATTTACATATTAATCCAATTAACCTTAAAGCACACCCCCACCCTACCCTCCCCCATCAAGGGGGAGGAGACTTGATTTCCCCTCCCCTCGTGGGAGGGGATTAAGGGGAGGGGGGTTACCACAAACATACTTTTCGAACACGCACTGTAAATAACATTTAATTATTTAAAACATTTTTGTTTATCAACTAATTAACAACCTAACTGATAAGGTGGTCCAAAAATTGATTCAATTTTATAATGTATCAAAAATTTATAAAAATAAAGTACCAGCACTACTTGATGTTACTTTACGCATTAAGAAAGGCGAGTTTTTATTTTTGGTAGGTCCTAGTGGGGCAGGTAAGTCTACGCTGATTAAGCTGATTTATCGTGAAGAAGTACCGAGCAGGGGTCAGGTAATGTTTAATGGTAAAAATATTACACGATTCAGTTCTGGTGAAGTTTCTCGTTTGAGAAGAAAAATAGGGATGGTATTTCAAGATTTTAGATTACTGCCTAATAAAACAGTAGCTGAAAATATTGCTTTTGCGCTAGAAGTGACCGGGGCATCCCGCGAAAATATTCGTCAAGCAGTACCGTTGACGTTAGCCAAAGTAGGTTTAGCGAAGAAGATTGACCAGTACCCCGCTAAACTATCCGGCGGGGAGCAGCAACGAGTGGTAATAGCCCGGGCAATTATCAATAACCCGGTATTAATTATAGCTGATGAGCCCACCGGTAATTTAGATCCAGATACGTCTGGTGAGATAATGAAGTTGTTCCAAAATATTAATCGCAGCGGTACTACAATAATAATGTCTACGCACGCTTGGGATATTGTAGATAGGATGAAACACCGGGTGATTCGCCTAAAAAACGGTAAAGTAGAGGGCGATGAAGATAGCGGGGTGTACAACCTTGCTACTTAACACCATGTTCTATGCTTGCCGGGAAGCCGCAATATCCATGGTGCGTAATTTTTGGATGAATATAGTGGTGGTTTTTGTAATAATTGTTTCGCTGGTGATTTTGGGTGGGGCGATCTTGGTGGTATTAAATGCAGATTATTTTGCCAGTAGTTTGGAATCAGATGTAGAAATAAGTGTATTTTTAAAACCGGATCTAGATCAAAATACCGTTCTAGAAATTGGAGAACGGATTAAAGATACTCCCGGATTGCTAGAAGTGGAATATATTTCTAAGGAGCGGGCTTTGGAGCAAATGAAAGCCAGTTTTGGTGAACGAGCTGGGATATTGAAAAATTTAGAACAAAATCCTTTACCGGATGCTTACCGGATTAAAGTTAAGGATGTTAATCAAATTGCAGCTTTAGCCCAGTCTTTTGAAAAGTTTCCGGGTGTAGATAAAGTACGCTACGGGCAGGGATTATTGGAACAGCTACTACTGGTAACTTATTGGGTGCGCTTATTAAGTATGGCTTTGGTGATAGCGTTGGGTTTGGCGGCAGTATTTTTAATTGCTGCTACTATCCGGATGTCGGTGTTAACCCGCCAAAATGAAATTGGCATTATGAAATTAATGGGTGCTACGAACTGGTATATCCGGGTGCCATTTTTTATAGAAGGAGTAATGCTAGGATTGATTGGAGCAATAACAGCGGTAGCGGTAGTTAGTTGGGGATATATGGAGTTACTACAGCGACTGGAAGTTGCTGTGCCGTTTATTAACTTGGTACCGGAAACAGCAGTTTTAACCAGTGTGCTGGTAGTATTGTTGGGTTTGGGAGTATTAATCGGGGCTACCGGTAGTTTGATTTCTATTCATCGTTTTTTGAGAGTATGAACTAGAAGTGTGTGTGCTATAAGTATCTGTTCAAAAAGGAGGTTGGTGTAAGTTGTGTTTTAACTGGATAAAAAAAATACTGGTAGTTAGTTTATCGGTTTGTTTTCTGGGGAGTATGGTAGTTGCTGCTGACGGCTCTAATTTGCAAGGTCAGTTGCACGAAGTGCAACAAAAGCAGCAGCAAACCCGGCAAAATGTAGATATGAAAAAGCGTGAAGTTACTCATGTGGCGATTCAAGTACGTAGTCTCAATAATTCGATAGGTAAAAAAGAAAGCGAAATTCAGGATTTAGTTTACCGGATTAAAATAAATGAAGAAGAAGTGCGGCAAACTCAAGCAGAATTAGAAAAAGCAGCAAAAGAATTAGACCGGACAACGGAATTGTTGATGAATCGTCTGCATCATATTTATACGGCGGGAGATATTAGTTATTTAGAAGTATTGTTAGGAGCGCAAGGGTTTAGTGATTTGATTAACCGGATGGAATTAATGAAAGCGATTGTAGAACAAGATAAAGAAATCATGGATGAAGTAGCCTTAGAGAGAACCCGGATTGAGATTAAGAAAAGCGACTTGGAAGCCAGCGCGCAAAAATTAGTGGCTATTCGTCAACAACAAGAACGGGCTCGCATAGAATTGACCTCTCGTCAGGGCGAACGGGCGGTGTTTTTAAAAAGCGTGCAGCAAAACTTAAAGCAGTTTGAGCAAGAATTAGACCGTTTAGAGCAACAAGAAAATGCTATCTTGCGTCAAATAGCCCAGGAGAGTGGTGACGGTGCCTTTGTCGGTGGCGAGTTTAAATGGCCGGTACCTGGTTATCACCGGATTAGTTCTCCTTTTGGTATGCGCACCCACCCGGTTTTAAAAACCCGGCGGATGCACCACGGTATTGATATCCCAGCTCCCAGTGGGGCTAATGTTACTGCTGCTCAAGCGGGCACGGTAGTTTCGGTGGCGGTGATGGGTGGTTTTGGTAAAGTAGTAATGTTAGATCACGGGGGCGGTATTCACAGTTTATATGCTCACCTATCCAGACAGGTAGTCAGTAAAGGGCAATGGGTAGATAAAGGACAAGTGGTGGGCAAAATAGGTAGCACTGGTATGTCCACTGGTCCGCACTTACATTTTGAAATTAGGAAGGGTGGGACGCCGATTAACCCGGTCGGTTATTTATAAGTTGGTTTGTAATTTATCCTGATTTAATGTAGTATTATAAGTAATAAGCAAATAAAAGTTGGTGAATAGTTGAGATTATGGATAAAAAAAAGTTAGGTTTTTTCCCTGCTGTGTTTACTGTTGTCGGTTTAGCGTCATTTTTAATGATGGTTACTATCGGGTTTATGGTGTTTTTTAATTACAGCGGACTGGGTAATTTAGTAAAAACGATTGTGCTGATTAAGACCCAATATCTTTATAGTGATGATTTAGTTGCTAATGAAATGGTCGAAGGGGCGATCAAAGGATTGGTAGAATCACTAGAAGACCCTTATTCGGTATTTTTGCAACCGGAAATATTTAAGCAATTAAATGAACAAATTCACGGTTCCTTTGGTGGGTTGGGTATTTTAGTCAGTATGGAAAATGAATATATTGTGGTAGTGCGTCCTTTCGAAGGTACCCCGGCGGCTAAAGTAGGCTTAAAAACAGGTGATATTATTACTAAAATTGATGCTGAAGACGTTAAAGGGATGAATTTAGAATTAGCAGTTAAAAAAATGCGCGGTCCGGTAGGGGCGGAAATTTCTTTAACCGTCAGTCGTCCTGGTGAACCGGAAGTACTTAATTTTAACTTGGTGCGAGAAGAAATCAGAGTGCCTACTGTAGAAGGGCGGATGTTGAATAATCGTAAAATAGGCTATATCACCCTGATGAAATTTACTGAAAACACGCCGGTGGAACTGGCTGAAATTTTAGAGACACTTAAAAATCAAGAGGTGCAGGGATTGATTTTAGATTTGCGCAATAATCCCGGGGGAGAGTTAATGTCCGCCGTGCGGGTGGTGGATAAGTTTATTTCCGAGGGAGCGATTGTGCATATAGATTGTAAATTAGGTAATGACCATACTTATACAGCGGAAGAACCGGCTTTAGATTTACCGCTGGTAGTATTGCAAAACAGCCGTACTACCAGTGCTGCTGAAATATTGGCCGGTGCTATTAAAGATCACAACCGCGGTCAATTAGTAGGCACTACCAGTTTTGGCAAAGGAGTAGTGCAAACGGTATTTCAACTAGATGGTGGGGCGGGATTAAAATTGACTACAGCCCGTTACTTAACTCCTGACAAGCATGATATTAATAAGTTAGGCATTGAACCGGATGTGTATGTAGAGCAACCGGTTGATGTAGATGAAGATATACAACTGCAAAAAGCATTAGAAATTATAGAGAATCAGGTTCGGGGTTAGGATATTTTTTTTCCAAACAAGTGGGTGTAGCGATGTTTCCCATCTTAGAAATTTTACCGATAATTATTATAAATTTAATTTCGCTGATTATCCATCCGATTTTTTGGCTGGTAGTGATCTTAGTAGCGATGCAATACCGGCGCATGTCCCAGATTAGGCAGCAATTTTTTGGAGTTAAAGATGGTCGTTGGTGGCCGGAAACGTTGCAAGCTACCGGTTATGGTTTTGTGGGCGGGTTAATTGGTAGCGTAATCATAGTGGTTATTGGTTTAACCTTATCGGGCATTGGTTTAATTTATATTTGGCCGTTGGCGATCGCCTTAATGTTTATCAACCCCCGGTTTCTTTGTTTTGCTTATGCTGGGGGTATTTTGGCTTTATTCAGTTTATTATTTGGCTGGCCACCGCTGAATGTAGCACAAATATTAGCATTAGTGGCGATATTGCATTTGGTAGAAAGTGTGTTAATTTATTATAGTGGGCATTTGGGAGCGGTGCCGGCGTATATTAAAGTTAAATCCGGCAAAATAGTGGGCGGATTTATATTACAGCGGTTTTGGCCTATTCCGCTAGCTATACTGGTGGTAATGCCGCCGGAAGAAGTTCCAGCACCACAAGTAATGTCGATGCCGGATTGGTGGCCGCTGTTGCCGCCGGCCTTGGATATTCCACCGGAGTTGCTGGTGTTTGCTTTGATACCGATAGTAGCCGGTTTGGGCTACGGAGATATGGTGTTGACCAGAGAACCGCAGCAAAAAGCATCTTTATCCGCTACTTACTTAGCGATGTATAGCATCATCTTATTGGTGCTGGCATTGTTAGCGGAATACTCTTTTTTAATTGCTTTGCTGGCCGCCTTATTTTCATTTTTAGGTCACGAAGCGATCATTTATATCGCCAGACAAACAGAATTTGCGGCAAGGCCGGTTTATATCCCACCCGCCCAAGGCATGAAAGTTTTGGATGTGTTGCCTAATACCCCTGCTTGGAAAATAGGCATACGCTCTGGAGATATTATTTTAGCCATTGATGATTTGGCGTTGGATAATAAAGTTGCTTTTAAACAAATTTTAAGTTATCCGGCGACTGTCGAAATATTGTTTACCAGTGGAGTAGCCCAAAAGCAGAAAAGAGAGCGGGTAGAAGTAAACCCTAAAGAACCTTTTGGAGTTTTGCCAGTGCCGGAAGGTAATGAAGAAACCTATGTAGAAATTTCTACATCTGGCTTTATGAAACGCCAGTTGGAAAAATTTTTGAAGTGAGGAATTAGAGTGAGTTTAGAGCAAATTGAAAAAGAGATCATAAACTGTCAACGCTGTAATTTAGCTACTAATAGAACCAAGATAGTCTTTGGTACCGGTAATTCTGAAGCTCAAATAATGCTAATTGGCGAAGGACCGGGTAAAGATGAAGATTTACAAGGTCTTCCTTTTATCGGTAAGGCCGGCCAATTATTAGATAAAATTTTGGCGGCAGCAGAAATTAAACGCCAAGATGTCTATATCGCCAATATTGTCAAGTGCCGTCCGCCCAGCAACCGGGTACCTAACCGTCAAGAAGCGGCGGCATGTTTGCCTTGGTTGTGGCAGCAAATAGAAATTATTCAACCGCAAATTATAGTGCTGCTGGGTAGTACTGCTTTAAAAAATTTAATTAAACCGGATGCGCTGATTACTAAATTACGTGGCCAGTGGCTGGAAAGTAAAAGCGGTATTAAAATAATGCCGACCTATCACCCGGCAGCGTTGTTGCGAGATCCGGCTAGAAAAAAACCAGTGTGGGAAGATTTTCAAAAAATCAGGGATGAGTATAAAAAAATAATTAATACGAATTAAGAATTGGTTCCGGTGGGGATATAGTGGATATATAGGGGTCACATCTTCATATATCATTTACGAATTGACAAGGGTAGTAAAAAAGGTATTGTGTAGCCATGGTATGCTCAGTGAGATTAAATTACCCGAATACATTTCATCATATCCTGTCACGGGGAAATGAACGACAGGATATTTTCCGTGATCAGCATGATTATGAGAATTTTACGGACAGGATCAAGCTGATGGTTGAACGGTTTGGTTCGGAAGAGAATTTGGAGTCGGATACACCAGTATTTCTGGAGTAGTAAAGCGAGCCGAGTGCTATATGGATGAAGATAATCAACTACGGAAAAAGGTTTTTGAAGCTTTAAATGATATATGAAGATGTGACCC